>JALZJF010000083.1 GCA_030859905.1 Acidobacteriota bacterium | reverse complement strand
ACTCATTCTCCATGGGTTGCTGCACCTCTGCGGCTATGACCATGAAACTGATAAGGGGGAAATGAATCGGCTGGAACTGCGTCTGCGGGACCAGATGGGCGTATGAGATTGTCAGTAGTCAGTTGTCAGTTGTCCGTGGTCAGAAACTTGAACTTATTGAAAGAGCGAAACACCGATGACTAACGAACTACGGACCAAAGCCACTGACTACTGACCACTGACCACTGACCACTGACCACTGACGTTCTTCCATTTACCATTTGCGATTTACCATTTACCATCCTGTAGCGCATGCAAATTGAATTCCTACTCACTTTTCTACTGCTGGTTGTCTTGTCCTTACTCGCCACCGTCGACATGGCCTTTGGTCAGTTAAGTGATGTTGGGTTGCGGCGCCTAATCGGTGAAGCGGAAGAAGGCTTAAAAGGGCGTTCGGCGGGCTTCTTGAAGCAGGTCCTGGAACATCGCCCGCGATTTATTTTCGCCATCTCCGCAACGATTCAGATTCTGCTGGTGGTCGTGGCGGTGTTGGTCACATCCATCTCACTCAAAATATTCTCGGAACGACGGTTTGTTTTAGTGGGCCTCCTCGCCGGTCTGTTGCTGGCGGGAATGTTTCGTCAACTCATTCCGCTCTTTATCTCGACCCGCAACCCCGAAGCCACTCTGTTGTTCCTGTTACCGGTAATTCGGCCCTTTCTACCTCTGATGGCCTTTGCCGCAGATCCCTTTCACAAACTCTTCGATCGCACCCGCCGCAAAGAACAAACGCCCGAAAACGGCGAAGAAGATGACCAGGAAGACATCGGCGACGACATTCAGGCGTTGATCGATGTCGGCGAAGCTGAAGGCATTCTGGAGGAAGAAGAAGGCGAGTTGATTCATTCGATCATTGAGTTCGGCGACACTCGCGTCAGCGAAGCAATGACTCCTCGGCCGGACATAGTAGCGATACCAGCAAGCGCGACCGTTCGCCAGGCCCGGGACATCATGATTGAGTCAAAGTATTCCCGGCTGCCGGTCTATCGCAAGCAGATCGATAATGTAGAGGGTCTGATCTACGTTCGCGATCTTCTGCAATGCTGGGCCGAAGGCAAGGAGGATGAACCGATTGCGCCGCTGGTGCGCCCAGTCTATTTCGTGCCGGAGACTAAACCGGTTGCCGAGTTGCTCGAAGAGATGCAAAAGGCCCACGTCCAACTTTCAATTGTGATTGATGAATACGGAGGCGTGGCGGGGCTGGTCACAGTCGAGGATATTCTCGAAGAAATCGTCGGCGAGATTGAGGATGAGGATATCGCAGGGGACGAAGAAGAGATTGTCGAGAGTCGTGACGGCGCCTACGAGGTGCTTGGATCAACCGAGATCGGGAAAATTGAGAGACTGTTTGGTGTTGAGATAGAAGACGATGACTTCACGACCATCGCCGGGCTGGTAATCAACGAATCGGGAAAGGTGCCGCGTTCTGGTGAGCACTTAACATTTCACGGTCTCCATGTCGAAGTTCTGGAGGCTGACGACCGACGTATCGGACGGCTGCGACTGAAACGCGCGTCGCCAGGAAATGGCCGCGAAGGTCACACGAACTAATGACTATCAGACTCAAGAAATTCGCAACAGTTACGTAACCATGGCGAAGAGAAGCGAATTCCTGCGCGGACGGAAAATCGATCCCGCCCCCATAACCTCGCAGACGACTCTGACCAATCTGGTTGATGAAGCATTTCTGGCCTACAACGGAGCGCGTTTGCGGGAGGCCTGCCAGCTTTTTACGCGGAAGATGCTTGAGCCGGAAGTCACCATAGGTCTCTCGCTAACGGGTGCCCTAACCCCTGCCGGCCTGGGTATCTCAGCCTTGATTCCCTTGATCAAGGCCGGCTTCATCGATTGGATTATCTCCACGGGCGCAAATCTCTATCACGATACCCACTTCGGCATCGGGCTCTCAATGCACCAGGGCGATGCGCAGACTTCTGATATCGTGCTTCGAGAAGAAGAGGTGGTGCGTATCTACGACATCTTCTTTGATTATTCCGTGCTGCTGGATACCGATGCGTTCTTTCGACAAATCATCGGAGCCAAAGAATTTCAGAAGCCAATGTCCACGGCCGAGTTTCACTACCTCTGTGGACGTTACGTACAGGAGCGTGAGCGGAAACTGGGACTGAAGGACAAGTCGCTACTGGCCGTCGCCTACGAATACGCCGTGCCCATCTACACTTCATCCCCAGGTGATTCTTCCATCGGCATGAACGTGGCGGCAAAGGCTCTGCAGGGTAACAAGCTGACCTTCGATCCCTCGCTTGATGTAAACGAGACGGCCGCGATCGTGCTCGCGGCTAAACGCAATGTCGGAAAGAAAAAGTCTGGTCAACGCAAGCGCAAGCCTGGTCAGTCAGCGGTGTTTATCCTGGGCGGTGGCTCCCCAAAAAACTTTCTACTCCAAACCGAACCACAGATTCAGGAAGTGCTGGGAATCGACGAGCGCGGTCACGACTACTTTCTGCAGATAACCGACGCACGTCCCGACACCGGTGGGCTCTCCGGAGCAACACCCGGCGAGGCCGTCTCCTGGGGCAAGGTCGATCCTGATCGTCTACCGGATGCAGTTGTCTGTTATATTGATTCCACAGTAGCGCTGCCGATCATCACAGCTTATGCTTTGGCGCAGCACGAGCCACGCGAGCCTAAGCGACTCTACGAACGTCGTGATGAATTCATGGCCCTGCTGCTTGCTGAATATAAAAAATCGAAGCGGCGTTGAAGTTTCAGAAGTGTCTTAGCAAGGTGAGGATCTGAGTGGTTATGACCAAGGCCGCGAGTGATTACCCGGCAACCTACGACTGCAGCAAGTGTCCGGCCTATTGCTGCTCAATTTATGAACGCGTTCAGGTTACTAAACGGGATCTCAACCGGCTGGCAAGGCATTTCGGTGTGGATTACGAAACCGCGCTGTTGCGGTTTACGCGCACCTACAACATAACCGAACGGGTTCTGCGTCGCAAGGCAGACCCGGTGCTGGGACAATCCTGCACTTTTTTGAATCCGGTAACACGCCAGTGCAAGATATACGACGCCCGGCCGGCTGTGTGCCGGGAATTTCCTACCACCGACCGATGCGCTCACTTCGACCTCATCGAGTTCGAGCGTACGCAGCAGGACGATCCCGACGTTCTGCCTTTGATTCAAATTACGTTCAGAAACGGAAACGGGCGGTAAGGTATTCCTGATGCCTGCGGGAGCCCGGAGAGAATTCTATGAATGATCTTCTTTCAAAACTAGTTGGTAAGAAAGTGGAACTCCGCTGTGAGGGTTCTGTCAGTCTCCGGGGTGAGATTATCAAGGTGGAGGGCGGCACGGTTCAGCTTAGAGATCCTGAAGATAAGATCTGCTTTGTGGCGATGGGCAAGATCGTGGTGGTCTGGGAGGCGCCTGACGAAGGACATCGGGCGGGCTTTGTGTCGTAGCCTCCAGCAGGCTGCTGAAAAACTAAGAACGATCCACGAAATCACACGAACGGACACGAAGAGGCCTTAGTTCGAGTCATTTCGTGTGTATTCGTGGATCGTCTTATCCTTCTTAATAATGGCCCACGCTTTTTCAACAACCTTGCAAGCAGAAAACTTGGCCGCGGATTTACGCGAAGAACGCGGATCTGATAGAAAGTCAAGACGCCGGCGCTTCAATCGATGCGCCGGCGTCTTGCTTGGGGGAATAATTGCAATCGTTAATCGACCATTGGTTTAACCGGCTCCTGGCAGGGGCACCCGACGAAAACCATCGATCCGAGACAGCCAATAGTCACTGAAAGGTGAATAGACCACGCCATGACGACGCGAGGCATGATAGAAACCGTGTTCGTCAGCGACAATCCCAATGTGTTTGAGCCCGTTGAAGAACACCAGCGTACCAAACTTGAAATTCTCTTCGGAGGTCGCCGAAGCAAAGCGTGCCCAAAGCGTACGTGCGTTGCTGCGCTCAAATTCGATTCCTGTCGACTGGAAAGTACTCCAGACGAATCCGGAACAATCGAATTGGAAAGGTCCGTTAGCACCCCACGAGTAGGGAGAGCCGAGCCTTTGATCAATTGCCGAAGACATCAATTGCCGGAATTTGAAACCAACGCTCGCGGTCGACGCGGCGGCTGTATCTATCTCTTCAGGGGAGGCCAGCGAAATGATGATGGGGTCATCAGAGATAGGGGTCAGCTCATTTGTTAAAGTGTTGCGCGTGAGTCGTTCGCGGGTCTCGATGCCCTGAGCCAATGCTGACATCGAACAAACAAGAGTAAGACACAGGGCCAGCGCATAGGGGAACAGCTTTAGTAAATGCATAGAAGGGGTACTACCTTCCTGATAATTTTTTTTATTTCCTTTCTTAGGTGAGGGGGCACTGCTGAAAGCCAAGTGGAGAATAGCGGTCTGCACATGCAGGGACAAGAGGCAATGTGACTGTTTTGTGACGACTCACATTTCGTGTAGCTGTTGCGACCCAAAAGAAGTCACGAAAAGTTGTTGAGTGTGAGCTGTAGTCTGGCGGGTACAGCGGGAACGTTCCATCGCGGAACACAACGGTCAATGTGACGGTAGATTTAAAACCTGCAAGGCTGCGAGAGAGCAAGATCTACTCAAACGAGTCTGCGTTTCAAATACCTTCACGTTTGACGTGCCGATAGAGATTGATCGCAAAAAGCAACGTGAGTGCGAGCATCATTGGGGACAAGCCTCGCTAACCTGTGGGCTCTCAGTACAAGAAATGAAAATGATCAATTCGGTGCGCATTCCGATTCCCGACTACTCTCTTTTGAATTACGTAACCTGACCGGAGCCCTGATAGTTCAAGCCAACAGTGATTATTTTTTGAAGCAATTGATGGTAGGCGATGCCGGAGTGTGCGGCCGAATCGGCGAAATCCTCGTCCTGGGCGATTTGAGGATTAGGATTAGCTTCGAGCAAGTAGAACTGCCCTCCCTCTGTCATCCGGTAATCCAGGCGCGCATAACCGCTGAGGAAAAGATAGCGGTAGATTCGCTTTGAGAGACGTTCCAGGGTCTTGTGCTGCTCCGGGGTAAGCTCTGCCGCTCTGGTTGCCAAACCCACTCTCTCCTGGTAAGCCGGGTCCCACTTCACTTTTAGCGTCGCGATATTCTCTGAGCCCTCAGGCAGCTTCTCCATGACTAACTCCCATGGCGCATACGTCTGAATATTCTGGTTACCAATTAGACCCACGTAAATCTCGCGACCTTTGATGTATTGCTCTGCTATTGCCGCAGTCTTGTTTTGCCGATGAATAAACTCCACGCGCTGAGTTAGTTTTTCATCATCGTGGACGAGAGAAGCCTGGGCGATACCGACTGAGCCTTCTTCGCTGATCGACTTCACCAACAGAGGAAACGTCAGACGCTTTGGCCGCCGCACCTTTCGATTAATTGGAAACACTGCAAAGTTTGGCACTTGCAGACGATGATAAGCCAGAATCATCTTAGTCAGTGCTTTGTCATGCGCGAGGGTCAAACCGCGGGGATTACAGCCGGTGTATGCCTGCTTCATCAGCTCGAGATAGCTGACGACGTGCTGGTCGTAAAGAGGGTAGCCATGGAACTCTTCCAGCAGATTAAAGGCGATGTGCGGTTTATGCTCCATCAGCGCGTTACCAATTACATTTAACTGGTTATAGAGACCAATCGGATAGATCTCGTGGCCCATTTTTTTCAAGGTCGAGATAACGTCGTACTCAGTCTTAACTTCGAGTTTGTCTTTGTCGCTCAGATCATCGAGCGAATCCGGAGGCACCAGATCCTGGTGCACCAGGACAATTATGCGCAGCTTCTTTTTGGGTTCGAAGATCATACGGCTATCCGATGGTAACCGGAATGAAGCACATTCATTACCTGGACCGTCAACACAATCATCATCTTCCGTCGAGCTTCGCGGGGCGGCGTCACCAGACGCAGTTTCAACTCTTTGCAGCGATCGATCATGTTTTGCAAAACATGATCGATGGTGTACTGGTGAACACCGGTCCCGTCGGCAACGATCTGGCGAACATCGCGACGAACGCTGCGAAGGAAACTGGCGGCACTGGGCCGCAACCGATCCCGCGGATCGTCGGAAAAAATCCGCTTTAGATCACGGTCGTAAACTGCCGGCCAGTCAAAGTCATATTTTTCCCGCTTGCGACGGTAATGCTCGCCCAACGTAATTCTTAAACTCGAAAGCGGCTCTACCTTGGTTCTGGTCCGGTTTCGCGGTTTGGTGCCGGCCAGTTCCTGCATCGCGTCATCGATGTATTCCAGCTTGCCCAGCGCCGGCCATCCTTTGTACCGGCGTCGCCAACGGGAGCGTGGGGTGAGCCAAACCGCAAACGTTTCAGCAAAGTCCTCGGCTGGATGTGCCTGGGCGTACCACGCTCGCAAGTGCAAAACGTAGTTGCGGCTCTTGGGTTTGGGCTTGTAGAAATCGGGATAAGGTTGCGCAAAGGAACCAAAGAGCTCGCGCCATTGACGTTTGAAGTGAAGCCGGAACGCAGTATCGAGCGCATGACCCGCCTCGTGACGCAGGATGCGCATGCACTCCGTGTCGGTGCCGCCCTCGACCTCGAGCATTTGCTTGCGCTCCAACCTCATCAGACGCGGATGGGCCAGGTAAAAAGGAATTGCGATCCCGGGCACTCCGTCTGGTGAGAACCATTCCTCAGACAGCCAGACGTGCGGCTTGAAGCGAATGCCGCGTTCGTTGAGCTCGCGGTAAAGACGTTTGATATGCAGTTCGAGGAAGGAGTCCTTGATCTTGATGGGTAGATCGGAAATCCGCACGTCGAGCAAACGCTCGTCAGTAAGACGGTGCCACTGAAAATTGTAGCTCAAGCCGCGCCAGCCTCCCTCCCCGCATTTAGGGAGTCATGCGCGGGCGTTGGGCCTGATGACATTCGGGCGTGCAAAAGGCAGAAATACTGGATAACCGGCATTTATGCGGTGAAACGGCTAGTCGAAATCAGGATAAACGGATCGGGGTCATTGTAGCGGCGTTCGGTAGGATGCGCCAGAAACGAAGCGCTAGCGCGCTAGCGCTGTGTTGTGAGGGCATTTCGTTTCTCCTCATGGTTAATTCTCAAGTCGGCACCACACCGGTCTTGAGGTAGGACGAAGGACAGAGCTTTTCGACAACACACTCGGCGCAGAGCGGATTGCGAGCCTTGCAGATCTTCCGGCCATGGGCGATGAGCAGATGCGAAAAGATTACCCAGTCCTTCCGGGACACAGTCGCGACCAGATCGTTTTCGATTTTTACTGGATCCTTTTGTTGAGTCAGGGCAAGTCGTATCGAGAGCCTGGTCACGTGCGTATCAACCACGATCCCCGATGTCACTCCAAATGCATTGCCCAGCACGACGTTTGCCGTCTTGCGAGCAACACCGGGCAACTCGAGCAGTTCTTCGATTGTTTCAGGCACCCGTCCGGCGTATTGCTCAGTTAGAACCTTAGCCGTTCCCTGAATCGACTTCGTCTTATTGCGAAAGAAACCGGTGGTGCGGATATCGCTCTGCAACTCGCTCGCGGGAACCTTCAGATAGTCTTCCGGCTGGCGATACTTTCGAAAAAGATCCGCGGTTACAATGTTTACTCGTTCATCCGTGCACTGAGCGGAAAGGATAGTGGCAATCAGCAATTCAAAAGCGTTCGAATGGTGGAGACTGCATTTCGCATCAGGATAAGCGCGCTTGAGCAGTTGAATGATCTTCTTCGCCCGGGGTTTTAAACTCTTAAGGTTGATATTAGAGTTCTCATTTCTGCTGGCGCTTGTGAGTTTTGTGCTCATCCTAGAAACTTAAGAGATGTGGGTTTGGGGCGCCCACGCAGGGGACGCCGCTACAGAGTTCGACGACGAATTCCGAAGCTGTTGGCACTTCGCTGGCTCAGCAATCGGCGATCTAAATGTTAGACGTCCTTGAGCTAAGCGCGCAACCCTGGATTCAAGTCCATCAAGGGGCTATCTGTTCGTGATATTCTGAAGCCAAATTTCTTAACTGGCCAGGCTTTGGCTACACCGACTTAATGCCGCTGTTGCCGGGCGCTCTTTCGGCGTTCACGGCTTTCCACGGTTATGACTGATTTTTTCGCAGCGCTAAAAAGAAGAACGTCCGACCATGGCGACGAACATCCGATCCGTGAAGAGATCTTTAGCGTCGAACGTCTCGAGCAATACGCGCTGGCTCTGGCTGCCGAACACAAAATCGTCAGGAAGAAGGGCCGTGCTCACCTGTTGCCCCGGCTCGAAGCAAACGGCCGAAAACTCGTTGCTGCGTATCGCACTTTGGTTGAAGCGCTAAGCACTGGCCGTTCCATCTCTCCGGCGGCGGAATGGCTAGTTGATAACTTTCACATTATCGAAGAGCAACTGCGCGAGATCCGCGAGGACCTGCCCAAGCGTTATTACTACGAACTACCCAAGCTCGCTGATGGAGAAATCAAGGATTACCCGCGAATCTATGCGGTGGCCATCGCTCTGATTGCCCATACTGACAGCCGCCTGGAGACTAATACACTCCGCAGGTTCATTGCCGCATATCAAACGGCCTCACCGCTTTCGATAGGTGAATTATGGGCAGTGGCAATCAGCCTTCGTTTGGCGCTCGTGGAAAATTTGCGAAGGCTCGCGACCAGGATTGTTGGCGCTCGTGAAGAACGTGAGCAAGCCGATCAAGTAGCCGACAAACTACTGGAACTGGCCGCCCGGCAACCTGCTGCTCTGGTGCCTCTAATTATCGAGCGGCTGGGAAAACGCGACAAACTGCCCCGATCATTTGTGGTTCAACTAACGCAACGCCTGCGTGAACAGGATCCTGCTTTGATGCCGGTGACTGACTGGCTGGAAAAGCACGTCGCACGGCAAGGAACCAGTATCGAAAAAGTTATTCACAGCGAGCATCAACGGCAGGCTGAGACACAGGTTACGATCGGCAACATCATCACGAGTATGCGGCTCCTTTCAACGCTCGACTGGCGTGATTTCTTCGAGAGTGTGAGTTTGATCGATCCGCTACTGGGGAAGGATCCGGCAGGCGCATATTTGAAAATGGAATTCGGCTCCCGGGATCGCTACCGCCATGTAGTGGAACGAATCAGCAAGCGAACCTTGTTCTCGGAACTGGAGATTGGCGAAGCGGCGGTCGAGATCGCAGCTAAGGCTTCCAACCTGGGCAAGAACAATGGTCCGCAAGCTCATGTGGGCTACTACCTGGTTGATGACGGTTTGGTTCAACTGGAAGCCGCTTTTGGGTATCGACCACGACTAACCGAGAGCTTCCGTCGATGGTGTTTGCGCCACCCGACGCTTGCTTATATGGGCACGTTGACTTTGTTGACGACTTTGATCATCGCAGTCCTGGTCTTCTCGATGTATTTGGCCGGCGCCGGCTGGCCCTTGTTGGCGGCTACTTCCCTCCTGCTTCTGATTCCTGCCAGCGATCTCGCGCTTAGCATCCTCAACTGGGATGTCACCCATCTCTTTGAGCCACGCCTGTTGCCCAGGATGAACACTACCGCAGGTATTGGAGAAGACGCCTGCACGATGGTTGTGATCCCCACGCTCTTCTCCAGTGAAGAGGGCGTGCGCGAACTACTCGAAAGGCTGGAGGTACATTTCCTGGCAAATCAGGACGAGCATATTTATCTCGCCCTCCTCGGAGACTTGGTAGACGCCCAGACGGAAGAGTTGGCCGAAGACGCCGTCCTACTTAATGTGGCCCTGCGTGGCATTGACGACTTGAACCAGCGTTACAACAAACACCACCCGCAACGGTTTTATCTGTTTTGCCGGCGCCGTCAATGGAATCCGGCGGAAGAGAAATGGATGGGTTGGGAACGGAAGCGGGGCAAGCTCCACGAATTCAACCGCATTCTTCGCGGCGCACGTGACACCAGCTTTACGGTCCAAACAGCGAATCAGGCGATGCTCTCCCGAGTGCGCTTCGTCATCACGCTCGATTCGGACACCCATCTACCGCGCGAAGTTGCGCGCAAACTCGTGGGCACCGCCATCCATCCGCTTAACCGGCCACGCATTGACCCGACCACCAATCGGGTCACGTCCGGTTACGGCATTCTGCAGCCCCGCGTCAGCATTTCACTCGAGAGCGCTTCCCGCTCAAGATTTGCGAGCATTTTTTCCGGGAACACGGGAATCGATCCTTACACGACGGCCGTCTCAGACGTGTATCAGGATCTCTTTGGCGATGGCAATTACACCGGCAAAGGTCTGTACGAAGTGGACGCGTTTGAAACCGCCCTGGACGGACGCGTGCCGGAGAATTCTCTGCTCAGTCACGATCTCTTTGAGTCGCTTTACGCGCGTGCGGCTTTGGTTACCGACATCGAACTCCTCGACGACTATCCTGCACATTACGATTCTTATGCTCACCGTCAACATCGCTGGACGCGAGGCGATTGGCAGATTATTAGATGGCTCTTTCCCTCCGTGCCAGACGCAGACGAACGCAAAGTGCGAAATATCCTGCCATTGAACTCGCGCTGGAAGATTCTCGACAATTTACGGCGCAGCCTGGTTTCGCCTTCCCTTTTCATCTGGCTGTCCGCCGCCTGGATATTATTTCCGGGCTCGACTCTGATTTGGACCTTGTTCGTCGTGCTGGTGATCGCCTTTCCGGTTTATCTTCACGTCACCACCAGTCTCTTGATACATCCGCGCGGCATCCCCTGGACGAGTCATTTCTGGAGTGTCTGGGGCGACCTAAGAACCAATACTGCTCAGACGGCATTGTCGATAATACTTCTCCCGCATCAGGCTTATCTGATGATGGATGCAATCGTCCGCACGCTGTATCGAAAACTGATCTCGCGCCGAAAGTTGCTTGAGTGGATAACCGCTGCGCAGGCGGAACGTTCTGCGCGTCACGATCTGACATCGTTTATATGGTTCATGCTGCCGGCCGAGTTGCTGACTCTGGTTGCCGCTGTGCTTATCTTTTTAACGCGGCCTTCGTCGCTGAGCGTGGCAGCTCCTTTTCTGGTCGCCTGGGCGATGTCTCCCCTGGTGGCCTATTTGGTTAGCCAACGCATTGCGCCCGCGCGCCGAGAACTGGCCGGTGAGGATCTCCGTTTCGCACGTCTGGTGGCCCGCCGCACCTGGCGATTCTTCGAAAACTTTGTGGGACCGGAAGACAACTGGCTGCCGCCAGATAACTTTCAGGAAGACCCCAGACCGGTAATCGCGCACCGCACCTCGCCGACTAACATCGGGATGTTGATGCTTTCGACCTTGGCCGCGCATGACTTCGGCTATATCAGTACCCTGGAATTTGTCGAGCGACAGGAGCTGACATTCGCATCGCTCACGAGGTTGGCAAAGCTTCGCGGTCATTGTTTCAATTGGTACGACACCAGAACTCTTGAGCCGATGGTGCCGCAGTACATCTCGACCGTCGATAGCGGCAACCTTGCCGGTCATCTCATCGCCCTTAAGCAAGCCTTCATTGAGTTGCCCGAGGTCAGGATCCTCGACCAACGCGTTATCGACGGACTCAACGACTCGATCGTGGCCATCAGCGAGGAAACGGGAAGGCTGGGAACCGTCAGGCAACGAACTCAGGTGGTTACGGTCAGGCACCTGCGTGGCGAAATTGAAGCATGCAAGGCGCTGCTCGTTTCAGGTTCGAGCAGCTCACCATGGTCGTGGTTACTCCTCTTCGACTCACTGGAAAAGCACGCCGCGGAAATTACCGACATTGTGGATGCGCTTTCAATTGAGCACGGCCCTGAGAGTTTTCAGGACTTGCGTTGGTGGGTGGGAGCATTGCGGCAACAGGTGCGGTCATACCGGCGTGATGTCATGACGCTTACGCCCTGGGGGCATTTATCGCTCTCTTCGATAGAGGCCGCGATTGAGGGGCTCGAAGAGGAAACAGTGGCTCAGTGGCGAATTGTAGCAGCCCGCCTCGATACCGTGCCCACGCTCTTGGAAATACCGGAGTTGGCTGATCAGATGCTAGTCAAACTTGCTGCTTTGCAAGCGCGGCTGGCTGAATCGGCGGCGGCGGGCGGTCATCAGGCACAAAGCGCCGGCAGCACAATCTCACGTCTCACCACAGCCATCGAAAATGCATCAGGCGCCGCCAACGACCTGCTAACGCGACTTAGCCGCCTGGCCCATAAGTCTGAGCAGATTGTCGAAGAGATGGACTTTCGCTTTCTCCTCGATCCCGAACGCAAGGTCTTTACCATTGGCTATAACGTTGGCGAGCTTCGCCCCGACAACTCCTTTTACGACCTGCTGGCCTCTGAGGCGCGTCTGGCCAGCTTTGTGGCAATCGCGAAAGACGACGTCCCACAGGAACATTGGTTTCGGATGGGCCGCCAACTCACCTCCGTAAATGGTGGTCGCGCCCTGATCTCATGGACCGGCACGATGTTCGAATATCTGATGCCTCTCCTGGTGATGCGCAATTACGATGGCACGCTACTGAACGAAACCTATCGCTCAGTGGTGGCCAGACAAGTCGAGTATGGTCGGGAACGCGGCGTGCCCTGGGGTGTATCTGAATCAGCCTACAACGTCCGCGACCTGCAATTGAATTACCAGTACGGGCCATTCGGCGTGCCGGGTCTTGGTCTGAAACGAGGGCTGATCGAGGATCTCGTTATCGCTCCCTATGCCAACATGCTGGCGGCGATGATTAGCCCTGCGGAAGCGATGAAGAATTTGCGCTCGATGGAACGGGAGGGAGCGTTGGGCAGCTTTGGTTTTTACGAGGCAATCGACTACACGAAGGAGCGCCTGCCCCAGAATCAGAGGCGAGTGATCATTCGGGCGTTCATGACTCACCACCAGGGCATGAGTCTGGTTGCGCTGATCAATGCGCTGGACAACGGTCGTATGGAAAATCGCTTTCATGCCGATCCTCTGGTCCGGGCCACCGAACTGCTGCTGCAGGAGCGAGTGCCGGTGGGCGTGCTGGCGGCGCATCCTCGAGCCGAAGAAGTGCTGACGGGCCGGGTGAAGCAATCGTTGCCCGGAATGGTCACCCGCGTTTACCACACGCCCGATCTGGAAACACCGCGCACGCAACTTCTTTCGAATGGCACTTACAGCCTGATGATTACCACCGCCGGAGCAGGATATTCCGCATGTGGCCCAAACGCTGTAACTCGCTGGCGGGAAGACGTGACCAGAGATAACTGGGGCACCTTCATTTACCTCCGAGATGTGCGCAGCGCCTCGGTGTGGTCAGCGGGTCATCAACCAGTTCAACGCCGGCCGCAGTCGTATGAAGTCGCGTTTTCGGAGGACAAAGCTGATTTTTGGCGCAGTGATGCCGGCATCGTCACACACCTCGAAGTCGTAATCTCAGCCGAGGACAATGCCGAGGTAAGACGAGTTTCAGTTACCAACAATTCCGTGAGAACGCGGGAACTCGAGCTTACCAGCTACGCCGAGATCGTCCTGGCGCCGGCTCAGGCCGACGCGGCACATCCAGCTTTCAGCAATCTCTTTATCGAAACTGAATTCTTCGCAATTGAGAACGCTCTTCTGGCCCATCGACGACGACGATCATCTGAGGACAAGCAAATCTGGGCCGTGCACGCGGTGGTTGCCGAAGGAGAAACCCTGGGAGCCGTGCAGTACGAAACGGACCGTGGTCGTTTTCTGGGACGCGGACATACTCCCGCCGATCCGGTGGCAGTGATGGAAGAGCGTCCCTTGTCCAACACAGTTGGAGCAGTGCTTGATCCGGTATTCAGTTTACGGCGTCGCGTTCGCATCGCCCCCAACGAAACTGCCCGGGTAACGTTCAGTACCGCCATCGCCAACACGCGAGAAGAAGCGATGATGCTGGCCGACAAATATCACGACCCCAGCATCTTCGAGCGCGAATCACAACTGGCATGGACTAAGGCCCAGGTGGAGATGAGCCACTTGAAACTCGATGCTGAAGAGGCGCACCTGTTCCAGCGCCTGGCCGCGCACATCATCTACTCGGATCCCTCGCTGCGGCCGCGGCCGCATGTGTTGGGTCTCAACACTAAGGCCCAGTCAAGTCTCTGGCCCTACGCCATCAGTGGTGACCTGCCGATCCTGCTGGTGCGCATCAACCGGCTCGAAGATCTGCCGATGATGCGCAAGATACTGCGCGGGCACGAATACCTGCACTTCAAAGGTCTGAAGATCGATTGTGTGATCCTAAACGATCATCCGGCGGGCTACATCCAAGAACTGCAGAAAGAGTTGGAAGCGCTGGTGCGGACCAGCGGACTGCAGGGCTTGCAGGACAAACCCGGCGGCATTTTTCTGAGGCGCGCGGATATCATGCCCGAAGCTGATCGCATCCTGCTTCATGCCGTAGCCCGAGTGGTCATCGTAACCGAGCGTGGTCCGCTTGAAGATCTACTCGAGCGTCCCGCCATTGAAGAACCGTTGCCGGCCCCCTTTGTTCCTCGTCTGGCCCCCCAGACTTATCCCGAGCCAACTGTAGCTTTACCGGAACTCGCGTTCTTCAACGGCCTGGGCGGTTTCAATCACGGCGGGCGCGAGTATGTGATAGTGCTCGGCGAAGATCAGTGGACGCCGGCGCCCTGGGCCAACATCATTGCCAATCAAAGTGCGTTTGGATTTCAAGTCACTGAGACTGGCGCCGGCTATACGTGGTCGGTCAATAGCCGCGAGAATCGGCTGACCCCGTGGTCGAACGATGCGGTAAGCGATCCTCCTGGTGAGGTTGTCTACCTGCGGGACGAAGACACGGGCACAGTGTGGTCCACGACTCCGGCGCCCATCCGCGAGGCGGAGCCCTACACGATCCGGCACGGCCAGGGCTATTCAGTCTTCGAACACACCAGCCACGGCATCTCGCAAGAGCTGCTGCTGTTTGTGCCCCTCGAGGGTTCGGTGAAGATATCCCTACTGCGCTTGCGTAATCGTACTGAGCGAAAAAGGCGCCTCACCATAACAATTTTTAACGAGCTGGTGCTGGGCACGCAACGTAGTACATCCGCGCCTTACATCATCACCGAAATCGACAACCGAACCGGTACCGTCTTCGCTCGTAATCCTTTCAACAATGAGTTTGCCCATCGCGTCGCATTTGTGAATACGAGTGGAAAGGTCTCCAGTGCTACCTGCGACCGCAAGGAGTTCCTGGGCCGGAACGGTACCCTCTCGATGCCTGCAGCCCTGCGGCGCGGGAGCCTCGCGGGCCGCGATGGCGCGGGATTAGACCCCTGTGCGGCGATTCAAGTGACAGTCGAACTAGCGCCCCGAGAAGCTCGCGAGATTGTCTTCCTGCTTGGTGAAGGTGATTCAAAACAAGAAGCCCAGGAGCTAATCTCGAGGTTCGCCTCTCCCTCAGCCATCAACGCGGCATTCGAGACCGTGCTCTCTTACTGGGATGAAGTACTGGGCACCGTGGAAATAAGCACCCCTGACCTGGCGATGGATACGATGCTAAACCGCTGGTTGTTGTATCAAACAATGGCCTGCCGAGTCTGGGCCCGCTCCGCGTTTTATCAGTCCGGAGGTGCCTTCGGTTTCCGCGATCAGTTGCAAGACGTGATGGCTCTGGTCTATAGCAAACCGGGAATTTCGCGCGCTCAAATCCTACTCGCTGCTCGCCACCAGTTTAAGGAAGGCGACGTGCAGCACTGGTGGCATCCGCCCACCGGACGCGGCGTGCGCACCCGTTTCTCCGACGACTTACTCTGGCTGCCCTTTGTCACCTCGTTCTACATTAATGTCACCGGTGACCTGTCTGTTCTCGATGAACTGGTTCCCTTTCTTGAAGCGCCACTCCTCGGACCGGAAGATCACGAATCGTATATGCAACCTGTCGTGTCGTCGGAGGTGGGGACCATTTTTGAGCATTGTGCCCGCGCACTCAATCGCAGTTTGGCGGTCGGTCCGCATGGTTTGCCACTAATGGGCGGCGGTGATTGGAATGATGGCATGAACCGGGTTGGGCATCAGGGTAAGGGTGAAAGTGTCTGGGTGGGTTGGTTTCTTCATAACACGCTGGCCAATTTCTCGCCCTTCTGCGAACAACGAAACGAAGCCGCCCTCGGCGACAGATATCGCAATCACATGCAGAGTTTAAAGAAGGCACTTGAGGAGCACGGCTGGGACGGGGATTGGTATCGACGCGCCTATTTCGACGACGGCACCCCGCTGGGCTCAGTGCACAACGAGGAGTGTCGCATTGATTCGATTGTGCAGTCGTGGGGTGTTATCTCCGGCGCCGCTGAACATCATCGCGCTGTGCGTTCAATGGCTGCGGTCGAAGAATATTTGATTCGACGGGGTGATGGTCTGGTCATCCTGTTTACCCCACCATTCGACAAAAGCAATCTGGATCCGGGTTACATCAAAGGCTACGTGCCCGGCGTGCGCGAGAACGGTGGGCAATATACTCACGCGGCCTTGTGGACTTTAATTGCGTTCGCGATGCTGGGAGATGGCGAGCGCGCCGGGGAACTGTTTTCCCTCTTGAATCCAATCAATCACGCCTCGACGCGCGCCGGGCTGCACAAATACAAAGTCGAGCCTTACGCGGCCGCCGGTGACATCTACGCCGTTCCACCTCATACGGGACGCGGCGGCTGGACCTGGTACACGGGCTCTGCAAGCTGGATGTATCGCGCGGGCCTAGAGTCCATTCTCGGTTTCCAATTGCGCGGGGATCGGTTAAGAATAGATCCCTGCGTGCCACGCTGGTGGCGAGAATTTGAGATTAACTATCGACGCGGGCGGGCGACCTACCGCATCAAAGTCGAGAATCCGCTGGCTGTCCATCGCGGCGTGATCAGTCTGGAACTCGATGGTGCTTTGCAAACTACTGCTGAGATTTCCCTGACCGACGACGGTCAAACCCACGCCGTGCGCGTGGTAATGGGGGAGAAACCAGCGGAGGTACCCGAAGAACCAGAAGCAGTCGACGTGAAAGGACGAGCGAGCGGCAATCAATAACAATAACTACAATAACTAGCAGTTAGAAATTGCCATCTTTTAAGAACACTGTCCTAGAAATTTACATTTGAAGCTCCTGGAGGGTCTATGGCTGACGAACGCAGAAGAGAAGGACGTGTGAAAGCTTACATCGAAGTGTTGTGGGAAGGAGCTTCGGGTAAAAACGAGGCGCGCACCGGCGATATTAATACTGGCGGCTGCTTCATTGATTCGATCGGCGAGGTCGCAGTCGGTGAGGTTATCCCTTTCAAGTTGCGTCTACCGAATGAGGAATGGATAGATGTGAAGGGTGTGGTCGCCTATAAATACCCAAACGCCGGGTTTGGCGTGCGTTTTCTGAGTATTTCCTCCGAGGCTGATCGAAATCGTCTCGAATGGCTTGTCAAAGCCGAAGCATATCGGGCACAAGAAAAAGGATAATGGGCCGCAAAAAAGAGCGGCCCAACCATTCCACCTAAGGCGCCGCAGAAAAAAGAAGCTACAATCCAATAATTCCACTATCCAGCATGGATTTGATCATGCGTAAGCTATCGGCTTCTCGGAACGGACATATGGAAAGTATCGATTCGATATCCCACTCGCCGTTAATGCGAGAAAGAACAAATCCCTCCTGCGGTCCAATCTCTTTCATCGCCAACTCTTCGGGCTCAAGAACTATCCTGGGTATCCCGGTGGGTGGAATGCTTACGTAAACCTGCGAGATAAATCTCCTCTCGGCTTCCAGCAGAAGGTTTTCGGCAGCGATGTTCTTCGGCTCCCTTTTCAGCACCGTGTGGATAATCGACAGCGCTCTTTCCGCCTGATCGTTATCCAAATCACTCCGGGCGAGCAATAGGAGTTCCGATGCGGCCTCCGGCAGATTCGGCATATGGTTGACCGGATCGGGGATCTCCGGGAGCTCACCGGCCACATTCGCCAGGCCTTTATTGATGAGGTCGTAAAGCTGCGCGTAAATCGCAAAAGGAGATGCGTGCATGTTGTAACAGATTTCTGATACCGACATGCGCTTCTCGAGAAAATAAAGAAGCTGGCGGGTTTCCTTTCCTATACCCAGGGTCGAAGTCCAGCCGGCGCCCAACTCCATGATTGTACGATCTGAGGGAATCAACGTTCGGTAGCGGGCCAGCTCATCAGCGCGATAGATTCCTTCCATAACGACTTTGGTGGGCTCGACGTCTACTCGCGTAAAGTCCGCTGGCAAAGGATCTTCGATACAAAACTCGAAGTGCGCTTCTTTCCACAGAAACAAATCGTAGATGATCTCCAGGGTACGAATCTTAAGAATTTCTACGACTTCATCATCACGGAGAACGCCCTGCTTCACCAGAATCTGCCCCAGCCTTGGACCACTCGTTTGACGTTGGACCTCCATCGCTGCCTGAAGCTGAGCTTCGTTTATTCTTCCGTAATGAATGAGCACCTGCCCGAGGTATTCGGTGGGATCGTTAGTGCTCGAACCAACGATGAAACCATTCTCAAAATAGATCCCCTTGGCTAATTTCCCATGGGTAAATTTCAGCGCGCCCGTCTTTCTACCTGCTGCCAGAAACTGCAGCAGGTCCGAGACACTCATCGTAGTCAGATTGCCAATAATTCCCATTTTACTCAGTTGATTCCGTTGATTCGGCGCCGGGCATCACTTAAACACCGGCGAGGTGATTTGCAAACTGGAAGGGCCAAAACCGTTAGACTTGTCAGTCACGTTCTAGAGTACATGTGATTCGAATCGGGATTCAAGTATTAAATATTTGAGCTGGTCTAATAGACGGTGTGCGATCCACGAAACCACACAAAGAAGGCCTGTTCGTGTGACTTCGTGTTGTTTTGTGGATCGTCTCCCTGTTGACAGGGACGTCTACACTTCCCTATATTCATCTTAGCGGTTGGTTCTACTGCACAGTCGCGGACTTTGACCGCGCTTGCCTCAGCAATCTCACCTCAATTCAGCAAAGCAATTTCTCATCTGGAAGTGTGTCATGAAACGAATAATTCTTATCTGCTCGTGTTTGATGTTGCTGCAGAGCGCAAGCCTCCTGCCGCAGAGCCTGAATCCATCGCAGGCCAAGTCGTCTTCAATGTCGAAACCGAACTCTTCAACTCTTGACCATGGCGGCAAGATCGAAGCGAAGTACGACGGCTTTGCTCATGAGACTGTGGTGACGCTTAAGAAAATGCGCATTACCTGCGGCGGGGTTAGGGGCCTGCAGAGTACTCTTAAACAAACCTGCGTCAGCCTGGTCGCGTCGCTTCACTGTCCGGGAGCGCAACTTAATTATGTTCGCTACGCCAAGTTGCAGTTAATCTTCGAGACAAAGGATTGGGACAAACGACATCCTCTCGATGAGCGGGAATTGTTTGTCGTGGCAGACGGACAGCGGCTGAAGTTGGGCAGGATGGGGCTTGTGACGCAGGATGTTGCTAGCGATCGAGGGATTGACAGGATGAAGGAAGTGTTGGAGGTTTTGGTGCCGTATCAAACGTTCAACACGATCGCCCGGGCCCAAACGGTAGAGATCAAGGTGGGTAAAACAGTCTTCGCACTGCGAGGAAAAAACCTTGACGCCCTGCTCGATCTCAATAATCGGGTCAAAATCTGATCACCGTTCTCGGGCCAGTACGCTCAGGCTAGATCGAATAACAATATTTCGGCGCGCTCTCGATCTGCAACTAAACAATTGTAGGGGCGTCCCTCCGTGGCCGCCCCTCGATCTGCCACAAACTTCTTGGAGTTAAGCTCAATCTTTTGCGCGTCTCATACCTAAACGAGGGGCGGGCCACGGAGGGCCGCCCCTCGATGTGCCACAAACTTCTTGGAGTTAAGCTCAATCTTTTGCGCGTCTCATACCTAAACGAGGGGCGGCCACGGAGGGACGCCCCTACAATTCTAATTTGGTTGAAGCAACGAAGACTTCAACCAGCTCGTTCAGACCTCGAGCGTCCTCCTCATCAAAACGTCCAACCGATGGACTATCGAGATCGAGCACGCCGATCAGATGATCATCTTTGATTATGGGCACGACAATCTCTGAATTCGACGCGCTATCGCAGGCAATGTGCCCGGGAAAGTCGTGGACATTATCAACGGTGATTGTCTGTCGCTGTTGCGCCGCAGTGCCGCAAACGCCTTTGCCGATGGCGATGCGCACACATGCCGGTTGTCCCTGAAAAGGACCGAGCACCAACTCGCCATTTTTATGAAGGTAGAACCCAGCCCAGTTCAGATCGGACATTGAGTGGTAAAGAAGCGACGACAGGTTGGCTGCATTGGCAATGAAGTCGCGCTCGTCAGCGACCAGGCTGCGCAGTTGCGACCGCAAATGCGAATACAGCTCCGCTTTCGTAGCGCCTTTATTGAGAGCTTGAGAGATAAACATCAAACCACAGACTAGCAGACTGCGGAAAAACTAAGGACGATCCACGAGATCACGCGAAGCGGCACGACAAACGTCTTTAGTTCGAGTCATTTCGTGTGTTTTCGTGGATCGACTTATTTCCTTAGAATGGCAGCAACCGGCTAGAAGTATCAATCCTCTGTAAATATCAATCCCCGTCGCAACGTTATCATTATCAAACTTCTGCCCCGCCGTTGACTGACGGCTTAATGCTGATTACCACGGACTTCGATACCGGCGTGTTGCTCTTCTCCGCCACGCTCCTGACCGCCACCAGGACGTTTGTCTCAGGGAAATAGGTCGCCGCACAAAGACGCGGAATGCTGTAAGGCACCACAGTGAAATGACGTGCCACGCGTTCTTCTCCCTCGAAGTGGCTGGTGAGATCGACGGTCTGCCCTTCGCTTAGACCAGCCTGCAGCATGTCGTCCCTGTTGAGAAGCACGACTCGCCGCCCGTTATGAATGCCGCGATAGCGATCGTTCAGCCCATAGATTGAGGTGTTGAACTGATCGTGGCTGCGAATTGTCATCATCAAAAACTGGCCCGGCTGGAGATTGTGGGTCGGCAGTTTGTGCACCGTGAACACTGCCCGATCGCTCGGCGTCTTGAATACTCGCTCGCGCGGAGAACTGGGCAGATAAAAACCTCCCGGCTGGCGTACGCGCTGATTGTAATTCTCGAATCCGGGAATCACTCGAGCGATTAGGTCTCGTGTGCGATCGTAGTCCGCGATTAGCCCTTCCCAGTCAACCGCGGTGCGCCGTCCGAGGGTTGCACGAGCAAGACGCGAGACGATCGCCGGCTCACTAAGCAGCTCATCCGATGCCGGTGGCAGAAATCCGCGGGACGCCTGCACCACAGCCATCGAATTCTCGGTCGTCACAAACTGGGGCCCAGTTGCTTGCTGATCAACTTCGGTGCGACCAAGACATGGCAAAATCAGCGCCTGCTTGCCTGTTATTAAATGTGCCCGGTTTAGTTTGGTTGAGACGTGCACGGTCAAGCGGCACCGCCTGAGCGCCTCAGCGGTGTACTCGGTGTCAGGAGTCGCGGAAAGGAAGTTTCCACCCAGGGCAAAAAACACCTTGCCACGGCCGCCATGCATCGCCTGAATTGCCGCCACCGTATCCAACCCGTGGATCCGCGGCGGCTCGAAATTGAGCTCGGTTCCCAGTCGATCGAGGAAGGTATCTGACGGCCGCTCCGAGATGCCCATCGTGCGATCCCCCTGGACGTTGCTGTGACCGCGAACGGGGCACAACCCTGCGCCTGGCTTTCCAATCTGGCCGCGCAGCAACATTAGATTTACGATCTCCTGGATGTTGGCCACCGCATTCTTATGCTGAGTTAGTCCCATAGCCCAGCAGAAGATCGTGCGCTCTGAAGCGATAAAAATCCTGGCGGCCTCCTCGATCTGCGATTTGGGAATACCGCACTGTAGGAGGATGTCGTCCCATTTGGTCTCACGAACAGCATCCGCAAACTCTGCAAAACCCGTCGTGTGTCCTTTGATGAAATCCTGGTCGAGTGCGCCGCCGCCAGGACGGCTATCAGCTGCCAGGACTTCTTTCATGATCCCTTTCAGTAGTGCGACGTCGCCATTGATCCGCACCTGGAGAAAGAGATCCGCCAGTTGGGTTCCCCCACCCAGCCAACCGAACACCTCTTGTGGATGTTTGAACCTCGACATCCCAGCTTCAGGGAGCGGATTGACATGCACGAGAGTGCAGCCATTCTGCTTGGCCTTTTCCAGCGCGGAGAGCATGCGGGGGTGGTTTGTCCCGGGGTTTTGTCCAATCACAAAGATCGCCTCGGCCAAGTCGAAGTCTTCCAGCGTCACCGTTCCCTTCCCGGCTCCGATGGTCTCAGTCAAAGCCCAGCCACTCGATTCGTGGCACATATTGGAACAGTCTGGCAGGTTGTTGGTGCCGAACTGCCGCACGAAGAGCTGGTATAGAAAAGCTGCTTCGTTGCTCGCGCGGCCCGAGGTATAGAAGATTGCTTCGTCAGGATGAGCAAGCGCACGTAGTGCTTCGGCGATTAACTCAAAGGCTTTATCCCAGGTGATGGGCTGGTAATGCGTGGCGCCCTGGCGAAGCAACATTGGACTGGTAATGCGTCCCTGTTTTCCGAGCCAGTAATCGGATTTGTAGGAAAGATCTGCGATGCTCCAATGACTGAAAAACTCAGGCGTAACACGTTTGGTGGTGGCTTCATCTGCCACATGCTTCGCGCCATTCTCGCAAAACTCAGCGTGCGAGCGCGCTTCGTCGGGCTCTGGCCAGGCGCAACCCGGACAGTCGAATCCTCCCTGCTGATTGAGTCTTAGCAGGGTGCGCAATCCGCGCACCGGCCCCATTTCGCTCCAGGCGCTCGTGACCGCCGCAACAATCGCCGGCATGCCGCCTGCTGATTTGCTGAGCGGCTTTATCTGGACCAGGTCGGTTTCTTCAGGAGGTTGAGCGCGCGGTGGTCCGGTCTTAAACTCGTGATCTGGCATCTTGTCTTAGCACTCCCAGCGGGGATGCCCCGTTGGGGACCCCGCCTATCATCGATGCCTGATTCTATTTGCTCGAAGTGCAGGTTACAACTAGCCGGGGTCGATGCCGTTTAGCAAACGCGCTGTTTGACCGACAGTGAGCCGTCCGGGCTGCAAAACGCGCGCGTATACGCGTGAGTAGCCAGGATGAACTTTCTGGGAGATGCGTTGATACTTTCCGTCGGTAAAAGCGTTCTCGATGCTATTGCAGGGCGAGGTATAGGTGGTTATTTCGATCAGCACTTCATCGCCCAGGACCAGCCGTTGGCCAGGAGTCATGCGATCCCAGTCGAGTCCGGAGATCGTTACATTTTCCCCAACCGCTCCGGGGAAGATCGAGTGGCCCTCTCCCTGCAGTTCGAGGATACGATCCAGAGAGAAAAGACACAGCGCGCGTTCAGGCCCACCGTGAATCTCCGGAAAGTTATGGTCGTCGCCAATCAGACCCAACTCGGTTACCACAGCCTCGCGTACTGCCAGCTTGGGAACACCACCGGGAGAACAGTTCAATTGAAAGATTCGGGCTTGCATAGTTTGGAAGTCCGTTTAGCGACGATACAGACGCCTGCGATTTGCGTCAACTTGCGATAGCGGTTAGTGGTGCCTTAGTTTGGCTTCGACTTTTTGGAGGACGGCTCAAGCCCCGCTAACCCGCAGGAAGGACCCCCGCCCTCAAGCTCGAAGACTATACGCAGATTACCCAGATAAGATCGGAAGAAACAGAGCGCACGATCCACGAAATCACACAAACTAACACACGAATTGCCCTTGGTGTCTTTTCGTGAAATTTCGTGGATCGCTTCTCCTTGATTGCGGCAAACAGCCTCGATGTGAAATCTGCGTAATCTGCGGATAGCCCTCAAGCTTGAGGCGCTTGAGGCGGGGACATTTGACTTACTGAGCGCATTTAGCTTAAAAGCTTTCTGCTCCTCTTTTAATGAACTCAAACCAGTAATGAATTCAAACCAGGACTTCGGTTCGACACGAAACACGTGCGCCCGCCGGGCGGGTCTCCACGCGGGCTGCCCACGTGGGGTGCTAGACCATCACCCGCCACATTCTCTTTAAACATCTGAGGAACCCGAGATGAATCGACACATTTTCCTTCGCGCCATTCTTTCGTTCATTGTCATTGCCGCTGCAGCACCAATCTTAACTAATGGCCAGGTGAAGCCGGCCCGCGATCCGAAGCAGCCGGTGGACGAGGAATACTCGAAGAAGATTCGCGAGTATACAACCGAGACTTTTTTCAACTCGCCTTTGACCGACTATCTCCCGGCCTCCCCAAACGTGCCCACGCCGAAGGCAGTCCTAGGAGATATTGCCGGCGCGCCGGGGAAGTTGCCCTACGCCGCGGAAGTCTATAAGTACATGCGCATGCTCGAGAAAGCGAGCCCGCGCGTTAAAGTTTACTCAATTGGCACGACTGAAGAGGGACGCGAGATGATCGCGGTGGCGGTGGCCTCAGAGAGTTTGGTGGCCAGACTTGATGAGAACCGCGCTCGGCTTGCCAAACTTGCCGACCCGCGGACTATCAACATGAACGATGATGAGGCCGATCGGCTCGTTGCGGAATCGTTTCCCATCTATTACATAACCGGCGCCATTCATTCGCCCGAGACAGGTTCGCCGACAGCGCTCATGGAGCTTGCTTACCGGCTCGCCGTGGACGAAAGCCCGTACGTGGGCACGATTCGTGACAACATGGTCACTTTAATCACACCCGTCGTCGAAGTTGATGGCCGCGATCGGATGGTGGATGTCTACAACTGGCATCTGGCGAACCCCAAATCAAACTGGCCGCCGCTCGTTTACTGGGGCCGTTACGTGGCCCACGACAACAACCGCGACGCTATCGGTCTTTCGCTGAAGCTAACCCGCAACGTCCTGAATACCTATACGGGCTGGAAGGCGCAGGTAATTCACGACCTTCATGAGTCAGTCCCCTACCTCTACGACAACACGATTGGGGACGGTCCCTATAACGCCTGGGTCGATCCGATCCTTACCGATGAGTGGCAGATGATTGGCTGGAACAATGTTTCGGAAATGACCAAGTTCGGCATGCCCGGCGTGTTTGCTCACGGGAAGTTCGACACCTGGTCGCCTGGTTATCTGATGTTCATCGCCGCTACTCACAATGGCATCAGCCGTCTTTACGAAACGTTTGGTAATGCCGGCGCGGATACGCTCGAGCGCACACTCTCGCCTGACGACTATTCGCGCACGTGGTATCGCCAGAATCCCCCCCTTCCGCGAACGAAGTGGTCGCAGCGCAACAACAATAATTATCAACAGACTGCCCTGCTAACCACGCTCCATTATTTCAGCAACAACAACAAGCTCTTCCTGAAAAACTTCTATGTGAAGAGCAAACGGTCGATCGAAAAACCAAAGAACGAGGGTCCTGCCGCTTACGTCTTTCCCGGAGACGATCCGCGCCTCGGTAATCAGGCAGAACTGCTGCGCACACTACAAGCGCAGGGCTGCGAGATTCATCGAGCCACCGCACCATTTACGGTCACGATAAAAACGAAGAAGAAGACTTCGGCGCCGGCAGCCAGCGGGTCGCCATCTGTCTCGGCAACCCCTGACTCGATCGATACGACACCGGAAGCTACCGCGACTCCGTCCGATGCGGTGCCGCGGGCCGCGGCAAGCCCATCTCCAAGCCCGATCGCAGTAGCGACCCCAACTCCTAAAACCGAAACGGATCGCCGCACCTTCCCATCCGGCAGCTACGTCGTGCGCATGGACCAGCCCTACAGCCGCATTGCCGATGCCCTCCTGGATCACCAGTTTTGGGCGCCTAACGATCCGCAGCAGGACGTCTACGATGACACTGGCTGGACCATGGGCGAACTAGGCAACGTGCAGGTCGTGCGCGTGACAGATGTGAAGGCGTTGAGTGCGGCCATGGAACGCGTTACCGGCGAGGTGCGAGCACCGGCAGCGGTAAACGGCAGCGGTTCGATCTACCTTGTTAATCACAACGCCGATAACAGTCTGGTGACATTCCGTTACCGGTTAAGGGACGTGGCCATGGAAACGGCGGAGGAGCCATTTGACGCTGCCGGCCGAAAATTCAATCGCGGCTCATTCATCATTCGTAAAGCCTCAGCCTCTGAAATAAGAAAAGTGGCGACAGATCTGGGTCTCCCTGTCTACGCGGTCGATACGGCCCCGTCAGTTAAGACTCATGCCGTGAAGGCCCCGCGCATTGCGATGGTCCATACGTGGCTCAGCACCCAGGACGAAGGCTGGTGGCGTTTAGCTTTGGATCAGTTGGGAGTTCCCTACTCTTATATCAGCACGCAGGACGTGGCCAAAGATGCGGAGTTGAGACGCAAGTATGACGTGATTATTTTTGGTCCAGTTGGACGTGGTTCAGGCGCCATCATCAGCGGCATGCCGATGTGGGGCAATCCCCTTCCCTGGAAAACCACTGCTTTGACTCCCAACCTCGGGAAGATTGACTCGACCGATGATATGCGCCCGGGCCTGGGTTACTCCGGTCTGACGAACCTGCAAAAGTTTGTCCACGATGGCGGACTCTTTATCGGCGTGATGGATACTGCCGATCTCGCCGTCAGCGCCAACTTTACACCTGGGGTGTCCATCGCTCGATCCCAGCGGCTGAAAGCGATCGGTGTCGTATTGCGCTCGAAGGTCGTCGATGCCAGCAGCCCGATAGCATACGGTTACGACGACACGCTCCCAATCTATTGCTTCAACGGGCCCATATTCAACCTGAGTAATTTCGCCGGCGGCAGAGGCGGGCGACCAACTCGGGGCGCACGAATGACGGGGCGTGGTACGCCTGATGATCCCGACACGGTGCCGGGCAGAGCTCAGGTTGAAGCCCCGGAGATGCCGACTGCGGAAGTGTGGGAGGCGATGCCCTTGACCGACGAGCAACGACGCAACGGGATTAACGTTATTCCCCCGGCGATGCGCCCGCGTGTGATTTTTCGTTACGCTGACAGCAAGGATTTGTTTGTCTCAGGTTTACTGGATGGAGGGGACGAGATTGCGCAGCATCCGATGATTGTCGATGTGCCTTCCGGGCAGGGACATTTCGTGCTGTTCTCAAACAATCCGATCTGGCGCGGTCAGACCAAGGGCAGCTATTTCCTGGTGTTCAATGCGATTTTGAATTTTGATAACTTAAACGCCGGCAGGAAATTGGACGAGAAATAGTTAAAGGCGGACGGACTCCGCGAGGCTATGAAAAATTCACGACAACGTGGCCAAGCAGAACATTGCAACGTCACGCGGCCTGCGATAACGCGCGCTCTATCTCGTGGGGCAGGTCGAAGAACATGAAGTATTCAGCCGGATAGAGATAGTCTTCGCCCTCGTTATCGACTACACGAACGTATTTTGATTTTACCGCCGAGGTGTCAGGAAACACCTGATAGATCTTGCGAGGTGTGAGAGTCATTTCGTGTGCTTTTCGTGGATCGTTTTCTTCTTCAGAATGGCCACCTCTCTTTCAGCAGTCTGCTCTAGGAATTAAATAATCGTCGGGGCTTTGCTTCTTTGCGTCTTTGCGAGCTATAAAACTACCCATGACCGGAAAGAGTATTCAGGAGACGTACGCGCCCCGGCTGGCTTGCTTCGGCTGTGGTCCAGCAAATGAAAAAGGCTTGCACATCCGCAGCTTTCCGACGGGCGACGAAGTGGTGGCCGAGTGGCAGCCGAAACCGGAGTATGAATCGTTCACCGGCATGTTGAGCGGCGGTATTATCGGTACTCTGCTGGACTGTCACTCGAACTGGACCGCGGCCTGGCACTTGATGAAAAAAGCGTTTCTCGATCACCCGCCTTGCACGGTAACAGCGGAGTATTCGATCAAACTACTTCGTCCCACGCCCTCAAACGAACCGGTGCGACTGGTGGCCCGCATAGTTGAATCGACGGACGATCGCGCTATTGTGGAAGGTGAATTAATCGCGCATGACAGAGTTTGCGCCACGTGCCGCGGCACGTTCGTGGCTGTGAAGCCCGGTCATCCGGCGTATCATCGGTGGTAGTTCTTAATGTCTCATCTAATCCATCGCCCCCGACGATTAAGACGAACACCTGCGTTGCGCGCGCTGGTGCGCGAGACTCGACTGGGGCGAGAGGATTTAATTCTGCCTTTGTTCGCCTGTCCAGGCCACAATGTACGTCGTGAGATTGAGTCGATGCCCGGTGTGCACAATCTGTCTGTCGATGAAATAGTTAAGGAAACTGCCGCAGCTCATGATCTTGGTGTGAGCGGAGTAATTCTCTTTGGTCTCCCGGAAACAAAAGACGAAACCGCATCCGGTGCTTACGCTGAGAAAGGAATCGTGCAACAGGCGGTGCGCGCAATTCGCCGCTCCTTACCGGACATGATCGTCGTAACCGACACCTGTCTCTGCGAGTACACTTCACACGGGCACTGCGGCGTGGCGCGTAACAACGAAGTCTTGAATGATGAATCGCTTGAGGTGCTGGCCCGCACCGCGGTCAGCCAGGCGGAAGCAGGCGCCGACATAGTGGCGCCATCGGCAATGATGGATGGACAGGTTGGGGTCTTACGCGAAGCGCTGGACGACGCGGGTTTCGAAAATGTAGCCATCATGTCCTATGCCGTGAAATTCGCTTCGGCCTTCTATGGCCCGTTTCGAGAAGCAGCCGACAGCGCACCGGCGTTTGGCGATCGCCGCGCATATCAGATGGACTCAGCCAACGCCCGAGAGGCAATTCGTGAAGCTGAGCTCGATTACTCCGAAGGCGCTGATATCCTGATGGTTAAACCGGCTACGCCCTGTTTGGACATCCTGAAAACGGTGCGCGACCGTTTCGATTTGCCGCTGGCTGCCTACCACGTATCAGGCGAGTATTCGATGATAAAAGCTGCCGCACAAAAGGGCTGGATCGATGAGGAGCGCGTGATGATGGAAACTTTAACCAGCATCAAGCGCGCGGGCGCGGACATTATTCTCACGTACTACGCCCGCGAAGCTATCAAAGCGTTGCGCTAGCTACGAAAGCCCTTACGGATCTCCTCACTAGAACTGATCAGGCCGGCAGGGTCACGAACTTCGCTTATGACAATGCTGACCGGCTCACAAGCAGCACAGACCCGGCACTCAAAGTCAAAAGCTACGAATACAATGCGCGTTCGCAACAGACCGCGGTCGTTGATGCCATTAACCAACGCTATGAATTTGTCTATGACGCGCTCAGCCGCGTCATCCAAGAGAAACTCATCCACATTCGGATACGAGCAGCGCCGGAGGCACCACTTAGTTCGTCTACGGCCAGTAAGGTCCGTAACTCAGCAGCCTGCAAGGGTTTGCTCGGAGAAAAATTCTTCGCGAGCAGTGCCGCCCGTGCCGGTGACGACTTTTTCACCTATCAGTGTTTCACGAACATGTCGTCTGCTTCCTCTTTGGCGACCGGAGGCGAACTTACAGTACCCAGGCCGCTGTTGATGGCTTGCCCTGAAGAAAGAATCCCGGAGCAGCGCATCCTGAACTCGTCCGCGTTGCTTGCGTTGTGCAGCGCCTCTTCAATCGAAATGAGACCTGACTGGAAAAGGTGAAACAGCGATTGATCAAAAGTTTGCATGCCATACTGCGAAGTTCCCGCGGCGATGGCCTCACGAATGAGATAGGTCTTTTCTTCGTTCACGATGTAGTCGCGAATCAGGCCGGTAGATACCAGTACTTCAGTCGCCGGCACGCGACCCGGACCCTTCGCCGCACGGACCAGACGCATCGAAATTACGCCCTTGAGAATGCCGGCCAACTGGAGACGCACTGACTTCTGTTGGTGCGCGGGAAATGACGAAACGATGCGCGTGATGGTCTCAGTGGCATCAAGTGTGTGGAGCGTTGACAGCACCAGATGCCCAGTCTCGGCTGCGGTTAGCGCCGTCTCGATCGTTTCCGAGTCGCGCATTTCTCCCACGAGTATCACGTCGGGATCCTGACGCAAGGCTCCTCGCAAAGCTTCAGAGAATGAACGCGTATCTACGTCAACCTCTCGTTGTGTCACAAACGACTTCTTATCACGATGCAGGAACTCGATGGGGTCTTCGATGGTCACGATATGACCGCTGCGAGTCGCATTTATCCGGTCGATCATTGCGGCCAACGTTGTAGACTTCCCGGAACCGGTTGACCCGGTAACCAGAATTAGGCCGCGACGTTCCGCGGCGATTCTGTCGATGACTGGAGGGAGTCCAAGTTCGCTCGTGTTCCTTGTGACGTCCGGAATTACTCGCAGAACCACGCTCACCGTGCCTCGTTGCTGAAAAATGTTGGCGCGAAATCTTCCGACACCGCTTAGGCCATAGCCGATGTCTACTTCCGAGACGTCTTTGAAACGCTGCTTCTGACGACTCGACATCATGGCAAAAGCCATATCCAAAGTATCTTCGGGCTTCATGCGTGGGACATCGGCAAGGGGATGCAGTTCGCCGCCGATACGCATCATCGGGAAGGCTCCCACCTTGAGGTGAAGGTCAGAGGCACCCTGGCTGGTAGCGGTTCTTAACAAGTCATCAATTTTTACAGGCATGGTCGGGCTGGCACCTTTAGGGACGTATTCAGAGGATTACTAAGACTATTTATCTGGGAGTTCAGTCTTAGAGAAAATGAAAAGCGCAGTTTGCTTCAGCGGAAGCCCTTCAAAGCTGGGCGCGAGGAACACTAGGTGGATAATAGCCCGCCACAGCGAGGCGCGTCAACGAGAAAGGGGGTTGGGGAGTTGGGTGGTGATGCAGTTTAGAGTTCCAAATACAGAACCGCGAGCGGAGAGACTGTGCGAAAACTGAAAAGGGCCCGAAGATAGTTTGCAGGTCATAGTCCCTTTATTGTCGATTTACTGGCCAAACCGCAAAACAAAACCGGCGAGCAAACTATGTTGCTCGCCGTTCGTTCTGGTAGGGACGGAGGTTTACTCGGTTACGGCGGTCTGATACTCAATGGCCGGTTCGTTTCCTGCGCCGGAGGGGGCATTAACTACCTCCTGCGCCTTGTGACCGTTGTTTTCCGGCTTCGAGGCCGAAGCATTGACGTAGGTAAGCCAATCGCCGGGTGCCTTGCGCTCGCCTTTGGTAATCTCAAAAAATGCTTTTTGAATGCGGGCCGTTATTTCTCCCCGCCCACCGGCGCCCACGGTGATCCGATCAACCGAACGAATCGGGGTAATCTCCGCTGCCGTTCCGGAGAAGAAAAGCTCGTCCGCGACATAGAGAGCCGCGCGTTGGACGCTTCGTTCCTTGATGGTAATGCCCAGTTCGTGACAGATCTGAATCACACTATCACGCGTGATTCCCGCTAGTATGGAGGAAGAAAGCGGGGGCGTAAGTACGACATCGCCACTTACCACAAAGATGTTTTCCCCTGAGCCTTCTGACACATAACCGCGGTCGTCCAGCGCAATTCCTTCCGCAAAGCCGTTCAGCAGAGCCTCCATCTTGATCAACTGGGAGTTCATGTAGTTTGCGCCGCTCTTAGCCATTGCCGGCATTGAGTTTGGCGTCAGCCGATTCCAGGTGGAGACGCAGACATCAACCCCCTTTTCGATGGCATCATCACCCAGATACTTTCCCCAATCCCAGGCTCCGATATAACAGGCCAGCGGGTTGGGAAAGGGATTAACGCCGAAGGCGGGACGTTCTTCGTCAAGACTGCGGAAGAGGATGGGACGAATGTAGCACTGCTCCAAGCCGCTGCGGCGAACCAGTTCCACCGAAGCGTCGCACAATTGATCCAAGTTCCAGGAGTGATCCATGCGGTAGATTTTTGCCGAGTTTAAGAACCGTTTCATGTGTTCTTTCAACCGAAAGACGGCCGGCCCACGCTTGGTTGCATAACAGCGAACGCCTTCAAAAATGCTTGAACCATAATGCAGAACGTGAGACATAACGTGCACCCGCGCGTCTTTCCACTTGATAAACTCTCCGTCGTGCCAAACGACGTCGCAAATTCGGGGAGACTTTATGTCTTTCGCTTTGCCGTCTTTTGAGAACATGGTGTGTTACTCCTTCAGGAAATCATTTCGAGGACCCAAGATGCGAGGGTTGCCTCCAATCTGGAAGCAGAAGGGTTTCGGGAAACACATTCTGCGGGATAGTGCTGGTCCTTCTAAGCTTGCAGGGGTGTATGACAGGGCACAATACCGTACCTTTGTTCAGCTTTGCAAGGCACGCTTGCTTTTGCGGCTGAGGACCGGACGAGCAAGGCAAGACCATCGAGCGTGAACTCGAGGGCGGCGAGGTTCATGCTTACTCGATTCAACTGACCGAGGGACAATTTCTCGGCGTGATTGTTGACCAGCGAGGAATTGACGCAATCGCAACACTCTTCGCGCCGGTTGGTTGAAGGAGTTATCGGTTGCCTAGATTCTTTGCTCACTCCGCTCGCTACCGTCCCCTCAGGAGGCTGATCGATGTCGCAGTCCACGTCTCACGGCGCGCCGCGCTATCTTAGCAATAATCTGGTTCGCCCCACTTAGTTCATTTATCTCTGAGACAGGACACTAGATCAGCAGGCAATTCAGTCAGCAACTCGGCAACTTGACCTTCAGATACTACCAGGGCTATTATCCTAAGTGTCCGAACGAACGTTCGAACGTTAAAAGAGGCTGCCGTTTCTTGGCCATTAATGCCGTTACCGCCCTGATCGATCACCCCAGACCCTGAGCTAGGAGAGCGAACTTGATAATCAACTTTCAGACATCGCCCGAGCAATACAAACACTGGAGGCTCAGCACGAAGGGTCCCGTAGCCACCGTCTCAATGGACGTTCAGGAGGATGAGACGCTAGCGGAGGGTTACAAGCTCAAGCTCAATTCCTATGACCTGGGAGTCGACATCGAATTAGCCGATGCCGTTCAGCGTTTGCGATTCGAGCACCCGGAAGTTCAGGTTGTAGTGATCACAAGTCTTAAGCCGCGCATCTTCTGCGCCGGCGCCAATATCTACATGCTCAGTACGTCGTCACACGCTTTCAAGGTGAACTTCTGTAAGTTCACGAATGAAACGCGCTGCTCGATTGAGGATTGTTCTACACATTCGGGCAAGAAATTCGTGGCTGCCCTCAATGGAACAGCCTCAGGTGGAGGTTATGAACTGGCAATCGCCTGCGATGAGATCTATCTGGTCGACGATGGCAACTCCGCCGTTTCCCTTCCCGAAGTCCCACTTCTGGGCGTATTGCCTGGCACGGGAGGTTTGACGCGACTGGTGGACAAGAGAAAGGTTCGACGCGATCGAGGCGACGTGTTTTCTACACTGGCCGAAGGACTGAAGGGTAAACGTGCCAAAGACTGGGGTCTGATCGACGACTCTTTTCCCACCAGTAAGTTCCAGGCAGGAGTGGATGCGCGGGTACGCAGCATTGTAGAAGCGAATGGTCGCAAGAATTCTGGGCCCGGCATAAAGCTGAATCCGCTGGCGTTTGCGGCTAACGCTGACGGCCGGGAATACAAGTACGTGGGGGTGAAACTAAACCGCAAGCAACGTTACGTAGATTTGACCGTCCGCGGTCCGGAGTCTGATCTGCCGACAACCCCTGAAGAGATTCAGGTTCTCGGCGACGCGTACTGGCCGCTGCAGGCATACCGGGAACTTGACGATGCCTTGCTGCATCTCCGTGTGAATGAACTGGAAACGGGCCTCGTCTGCATTCGCACTGAGGGAGAGATAGACGACGTATTGGCTGTTGACAAGACACTGGCAGCGCGCCAGGAGCTTTGGCTGATCCGCGAGATCACCTTGAACATGGCGCGCGTGCTCAGGCGACTGGATCTTACTGCGAAGAGCTTCTTTGCTTTGATCGAGCCTGGTAGTTGCTTTGCCGGCAATTTGCTCGAACTTGCGATAGCCTCAGATCGGACGTACATGCTTAACAACCCGGATCAACCTATTGAGATCGGTGTGAGTGAGTTAAATGCCGGGGCTTTGCCGATGAGCAACGGACTGACTCGGTTGCAATCGCGCTTCATCGCGACGCCCGACAACGTTGGTGAGATCCTCGCTCAGAAAGGCCGCCTTGACACCGCACAGGCGGACCAACTGGGCCTGGTCACTTTCGCGCCGGATGAACTGGATTGGGAAGATGAAATCCGGGTGGCAATTGAGGAGAGAACTTCGTTGTCGCCGGATGCGCTGACAGGAATGGAAGCGTCACTTAGATTTGCCGGACCGGAAACCATGGACACCAAGATCTACGGCCGTTTGACGGCCTGGCAAAACTGGATCTTTCAGCGGCCCAATGCCGTAGGCGAGCATGGAGCCCTAACTAATTACGGAAAGCCGACGCAGGCACAGTTTGATTTCAAAAGAACGTAGTTCTTTGTTCTTCTCAAGAACCAGGGTGAATCATGAATCTTAACGAACGCATACCAAACAACGTCAATCTCGCAGAAGACAAGAAACTGCGGCGAGCTCTGGAGAAATGGCTCCCAAATTATCTCGACTGGTGGCGCGAGATGGGACCGGATGGTTTCCAGAACAAGGACGTGTATCTGCGCACGGCGATCAGCGTCGAACCTGACGGTTGGGCCAATTTCGACTTCGTAAAGATGCCCGACTATCGTTGGGGTATTTTTCTCAAGCCCGCTGCGCCCGGCGCTACTATCGGTTTTGGTGACAACTATGGCCAGCCTGCTTATCAGGAAGTGCCCGGCGAGTTTCGCAATTCATTGCGCCGCATCATTGTCACCCAGGGCGACACTGAACCGGCCTCAGTCGAACAGCAACGCGAACTCGGCAAGACCTGCCCTTCGCTATACGACTTGCGCAACCTGTTTCAGGTGAATGTGGAAGAGGGCCGGCATCTCTGGGCCATGGTTTATCTTCTGCAGCGTTACTTCGGACGCGATGGGCGTGACGAAGCGGATGCCTTGTTGGAACGCCGCAGCGGCAATCCCGACAAGCCGCGCATCCTGGAGGCGTTTAACCAGCCCTGCGACGACTGGCTCAACTTTTTCTGTTTCACGATGTTCACGGATCGGGACGGCAAGTATCAGCTCTCGGCCCTCGCTGAGTCGGGGTTCGAGCCACTCGCTCGGACTTGCCAGTTCATGCTGACTGAAGAAGCCCACCACATGTTTGTCGGGGATACCGGCATCAATCGTATCGTCAAGCGCACTGCGCAGTTAATGAAAGAAGGTGACGCGCGCCAGCTCGGCGGCATTCCGTTGGACATTCTTCAGAGGCACGTAAACTTCTGGTTCAGTTATTCGCTCGACTTGTTCGGCGGAGAGATCAGCTCCAACTCGGCAGACTTCTTCGCCGCTGGACTTAAGGGTCGCTACAAGGAGCAGGAGCTGTACGACGACCATCTCGCTTCGGATCAAACATTCACGATGACGGTTGTCGAGGATGGGAAGCTTAGTTCGCGAGCAGTTGCGCTCAGAAACGCGCTGAACGAAGTGCTGCGTGGCGAATACATCAAAGACTGTGAGAAGGGTCTGGCGCGTTGGAACAAAACCCTGGCCGACGCCGGTATCGTGGCACCGACTTCAGTCTGTGGGCCGGACCACAGACTAAAGTCTGTTCCACCACTCTATTTGCCCCACACACGCTTTCACCGGCACGTGGGCGAATATGCCGGTCACTACTTCGACATTGAAGGTAACCCGATCACAGCCGAAGAGTTTGAGACTGGGAAGGCGCAATGGCTTCCGACCCTGGAAGATCGCGAATACGTCCGCAGCCTGATGCATCCGGTGGTCGAGCCCGGGAAGATCGCTAACTGGATCGCTCCTCCGGCAGCGGGGGTCAAAGGCAAGCCTTTCGAATTCGAGTATGTCCGACTTTAAGCTGGGAGCGCAGGCGTACTGTTAAGGAGAACCATGGGTTACGCACATCGACTGGAGGGTAAGCGACGTATCAAATTAGCGGATGTTGATCCAGGAGAGTACGCGGGACTAAAGCGTGAGGATGCTGAGAAGAAAACAGCACGATTCATCAAAGAGTTAATCGAACTGCAGGAACTTCTTTACGCGGTTCGGTTGCAGAGCGTACTCATCGTCCTGCAAGGGCGCGACACCAGCGGTAAAGATGGGACGATCCGTCATGTGGCGGGGCCGTTGAACTCGCAGAGCTGCTCGGTAGCTTCATTTAAGGTGCCTACGGAGAAAGAACTGGCCCACGATTTCCTCTGGCGCATACATACCCGGACGCCCCCTGCGGGCGAAATCAAGATCTTCAACCGCTCGCATTATGAAGATGTGCTGGTAGTGCGAGTGCATGAACTTGTGCGGGAAGAGATCTGGCGCCAGCGCTATGAGCACATTAACGCTTTCGAGCGATCGCTGGCGGATTCTGGCACCATTATTCTCAAGTTTTACCTCCACATCAGCAAAGATGAGCAGGAGCAGCGGCTCCTTAAACGCGAGGAAGATCCGATCAAAGCTTGGAAGCTATCGGTAACTGATTGGCGGGAGCGCGATCACTGGGAGGACTACACCGCAGCCTATGAAGACGCGCTCAACCGTTGCAGCACTGAACATGCGCCATGGTTCATCGTGCCCGCCGACAAAAAATGGTTCCGCAACCTCGTGGTCGCGGAGACTTTGTGGGACGCACTGATGCCCTTCAAGGCGAGCTGGTTGGAGAAGGTGGAAGAATTAGGGCGTGCAGGTAAGAAGGCGATTGATGAATATCGCCGTAGCCGCAACCACACGGGGTGAACGATTGGAATGGCCACCAACCTACAAGACTTCACGCGCTACGATCAGAAGCTGGAGTTTATCCTGCGCACTTCGGCGCGCATTTTCGCCGAGAAGAGCTATCACTCCACTTCGATGCGGGACATCTCGCGGGCCACGGAAGTAAGCCTCGCCGGCCTTTACCACTATTGCAAATCAAAAGAAGAATTGCTGTTTTTGATTCAGGACAACTGCTTCGGTCGGGTTCTGGAGCGGCTGGAGGAGCGACTGGCGGGAGTGTCGGAACCCATTCACAAGCTACGCATCTTCATCGATAATCACCTCGCATTCTTCGCCGCCAACATGGCGGAGATGAAGGTGCTTTCGCACGAGGCTTATTCACTTGCCGGTGATCTACGACAACAAGTTTCCGGCAAGAAGCAGAAGTATACAAAACTGGCCCGAGAGATTCTTTGCGAGCTGCAAGCACAGCAGCCTGAGAGGCGTCGCGTGGATCTTACCGCAGCAACCTACGCGCTCTTCGGAATGATGAACTGGATTTACAATTGGTACGATCCGAGCGGCAAGTTGAAAATCGCCGAACTGGTTGAACAGGTCACCCGGCTTTTCCTTCATGGTTTTGTTGATGAACTGGCCCCGGAAGAACTAAACTCCACCGCTCAGCCCATGACGGAGTCGGTAAGCGTCTGGCGCGCGCATTCCGACGATTAGTTTGATGGATATCGCACAAAGCCTAAGAGTTTTTGCTGACGGGCTAGGTAAGAATAGAGGTAGGCAAGCTGCTGAGCGGTATGCTTCGTTTGACTACTGCTTTAACTACTTTCAGTCCTTTCGTGAGGAAGAGAAGGTTAAAGAGCTTGCGGAACCGACTCACATGCAAGTGAGCTGCCTTGATTGTGCTACTGCCCTCCCGACGCGGCGAAAATAATCGACATGATCGGATTTATCGAGGGTGGTAACAAAAAGCTCTTGTTGCAGGAAACAATGTAAGCCAAAAGTACGTTCGGGTCTGTATTGAGGAAGCAGAATGGAGTCCCATCTCGTTCAGAGTGAAATCGACAAAGGCGTCGCCCTTTTTACCCTAAACGATCCTCCAGCGAACACCTACACACACGAGATGATGCAAGCGCTGGATCAACGCATCCTCGCAGCGCGTATGGACGAGAGTGTCCAGGTCATTGTGATCACAGGAATTGGCGAGAAGTTTTTCTGCGCCGGCGCCAACATCCAAATGCTTGCTGACGTGACGCCCGCCTTCAAGTACTACTTTTGTCTCCACGCGAATGAAACTCTGTCGCGGCTGGAGCAAACGCCAAAACTCGTAATCGCCGCGATCAACGGACACTGCGTGGGTGGGGGCTTGGAGGTTGCGATGGCCGCTGACCTTCGCATTGCCCGCAAAGGCGCTGGCAAGATGGGCTTGCCGGAAGTTTCTCTGGGCGTGCTTCCCGGAACTGGCGGCACGCAGCGGCTGGTGCGCATGGTTGGCAAGTCGAAAGCAATTGAGTTAATGGCGACCGGCGAGCTGTTTGACTTTGAACGAGGACAGCAACTGGGAATCATCAACGGCATCTACGAAACCGAGAACGCGGCAACTTTTCTGGAAAGAGTGTTGGGCTACGCGCGACAGTTTACCGCGCCTGACCGGGCCGCCTACGCAGTCGGTCGCATCAAGCGCAGTGTGCAGACCGGCGCGGAGATTCCTTTTGAGTCTGCCTTAGCATTCGAGCGCGAGCTGCAGCAGCAATTGTTCCAATCGGAAGATGCCAAGGAAGGTATCGACGCTTACGTGAATAAACGCAAACCTCAATTTAAAGGCAGGTAAATGGTGAATAGTAAATGGTAAATGGTCGGAGTTATTCTTCTGCTTTATTTACGATTTACAACGATTTAGCATTAATTTACCATTTACGATTTACCCCGCCCTGGTGAATAGTAAATGGTAGATGGTCGGAATTATTCTTCTGCTTCTATTTACCATTTACCATTTGCGATTTACCCGCCCAGGTGAATAGTGAATAGTAATTGGTAGATGGGCGGAGTTATTCTTCTGCTTCTATTTACTATTTACCATTTACTATTTACCCGCCTGCTTCTATTAACTATTTCCTATTTACCCGCCCTTATGTACGAACACATCCTCGTCACTGAAGACTCCGGTATCGCCACGATTACCTTAAACCGTCCTGAGAAGCTGAATGCGCTCATTGGGCACATGCGGCGTGATCTCGCGGAAGCCCTGGAAGCAGCGGGCAGCGATCGGGCGATTCGGGTGGTTATTGTGACCGGCGCTGGGCGCGCGTTTTGTGCCGGCGGCGATGTGGCGTTCATGGCAGACCTTATCGATCGGCAGAACACCGAGGAGTTTTCCCGCCTGCTCGGGGCCGCTCGACGCGTCGTGATGGCCATCAGGCAGATGAACAAGCCTGTAATCGGAGCGGTTAACGGTCTGGCATCGGGCGCGGGCTGCAATCTCGCACTGGCTTGCGATCTTCGAATTGCTTCCGCTGAAGCGACCTTCAGCCAATCGTTTGTTAGGCTCGGACTACATCCTGACTGGGGCGGTACGTATTTCGTGCCGCACCTGGTAACTCCAAATCAAGCTTGTGAGATGTTTTTTTTGGGAGAGGAAATGAGCGCAGAAGAGGCGTTGCGGCTGAACGTTGTGAATCGGGTGGTAGCCCCTGAGAATTTGCAGCCGGCGGTTCGCGAGTTAGCTGAACGCTTGCGCGACGCACCACCGATTTCGATTGCCGCTGCCAAGCAAGCGGTCTACATGAGCCAGTCTGCCGAACTTGAAGAAATGCTTCGCTACGAGACTGAAGCCCAACTGCGCTGTTTCGAATCTGCGGACGGTCGTGAGGGCATTCAAGCATTCCTGGAAAAACGCCCGCCAAAGTTTTCCGGACAGTGACATGGGCTGTCGGGTGGGCCAACATTTGATTTTTCCTTCGTGCTTTTGTGTGCTCTTAAGCAACCGCAGTTAACCCGCTGTTTGAGCAATTTCGACCGACCTAAACGATCCACGAAATGACACGAAGCGACACGAAATCTTGTCACTACCGATGATCTTTTGGGTAGAGCCGTAATCTTTCATCGCAACCTCCGTGAGAAAAAGGAAGTCACTTGACAGGACTTACAGAATTTACAAGATTTAGCCCTGGCTGTGAAGTTGAAGGATCACTCCGGTTTCAGCCCCATTGACGACGAGACAGAAGCTCTTTCGAAGAACGCTGCCACAGCCATCCTGTAAATCTTGTTCATCCTGTCTAAGTTTTCGAACTTTGCTAGATCTCAGCACCCGCGGCCACGAATTCGTCTTAGTGCCATTTCGTGTTGGTTCGTGGATCGTGTCTTCCGCTGTTTTGGTTGAAAAAGAGTCGAGCCGCGGGACACTAATCTGCGGCTTGACGACTTGTTCCAGGCGGCAGGTTAGATTAGGCTTCAAACCCGGTTGTTACATCCCCAAGCGAGGACATTACAAAATCTAAAGGAGAGTATGTTAATGCGTAAGAACCTTTTCATCCCGTCCCTTCTGGCAATGCTAATCGCCGCGACGCCGTTTTTCGCAGCGGTGACGAAGTACGATATTGACGTTGCCCATTCGAACATTGGTTTCTCCATCCCGATCGCGGGCGGGCTCTCCCACGTGCGCGGTAAGTTCAACGAGTTCACCGTGACGATTGTTTATGATGACAAGGACGTGACCAAGTCGTCGGTCGACGCCGTGATCAAGGCAGCCAGCATCGACACAGGCATCGAGAAGCGCGACGCTCACCTGCGCAACCCCGACTTCTTCGAAGTCGAGAAATATCCCGATATCACTTTCAAGAGCACGCGCATTGAGAAGAAGGGAAAGGACTTCATCGCCTACGGCACTTTCTCAATGCACGGCGTTTCGAAGGAGATCTCCATTCCTTTCACTATCAACGGCGTGACCCGGGACGAGAAGACGGGCAAGACGGTGCTCGGCGCTACCGCCAAGACGACGGTCAACCGGCGCGACTACGGCATCAACTTCGCCCAAGCAACCAACCCAACCTTTCTCGGCGATGCGATCGAGATTGAACTGAACCTCATAACTCGAGCCGCCGGCCCGCAGTAAGTCTCATGCGCGGCCATGATCAGTAAGGCACACGGATGCGAGCATTCAACCTTTGGAGTGCGGTGGCAAGCGCAGCGCGACACCGCTTTGGATGATCCAGCGAGAACAAGTCCAAAGCACCGTCGACGCTTAGCTCTGCCGGCGCACTCCATAGGAGACCCCAGACGATGAAGCTTGAGAATCGCATCGCGTTGATCACCGGCGGCGGCCGTGGCATTGGACGCGCTATTGCCCTGGCGTTTGCGCGGGAGGGCGCGCGGGTGGTGCTCGCGGCCCGCACCGCTCGGCAGGTGGAAGAAACCGCCGGCGAGATTGGTGATGAGGCAAAGGCGCTGCCCGTGGTTTGCGACGTTTCTGACGTTGCCGGCGTTCAACTCATGTTCGCGCGTGTCTCAGCAGAGTTCGGTCGCGGCCCGGATATTCTCGTCAATAACGCCGGTATCGCGGAAAGTGCCCAGTTGGCGAAAACGGATGACGATCTTTGGCAGCGCCATCTGGCGATCAACCTTTCTGGCACATTCTATTGCACGCGCGCGGCCATGCCCGCGATGATCGAGCTCGGTTGGGGACGCGTTATCAACATCGCTTCGATCGCCGGCAAAACGGGTGCACCCTACGTCGCAGCTTATTCGGCTTCAAAACACGGGGTCCTGGGATTGACGCGGTCAATTGCTCTGGAAGTTGCCACGAAAGGGATCACGGTAAACGCGATTTGTCCGGGTTATGTTGATACTGATATGACCACACGGGGCATCGAGAATGTCACCGCCAAAACCGGCCGTTCCGCCGATCAGGCTCTCGAAGTGATAAAGAAAATGAGTCCTCAAAATCGCCTGATTTCTGTGGAAGAAGTTGCGGCGCTGGCACTCTTACTCGCTTCTGAGGAAGGTCGCGGTATAAACGGCCAGGCGATAAACATAGACGGCGGCTCCGTTCTGTTTTAATTGAGCCCGAGAAAATCCTGGGGGAAAGTATGAGAGAGCTTGTCCGATCGTTGCTCATAGTTTCGCTGCTGGCATTTGTCACAAGCGTGGCAGCCGCGGATTCGGGCACCTTACTGGTATTGAACAAGTCTGATAACACAGTCTCGCTCATCGATCTCGCTTCGAAGAAAGCAGTGGCGACAATCCCGACGGGAGTTGGCCCACATGAAGTCGCCGTGTCGCCAGACGGCAAGATTGCCGTAATTGCTAACTACGGCACCGGGCAGCAACCGGGAAGCACGCTCACGGTAATTGACGTTCCCGGCAAGAAACCTCTCAAGACAATTGACCTGGGCGAATACCGGCGTCCGCACGGAATTATGTGGTTAAAGGATAACCAGGTGGCGGTCACTGCCGAAGGCAGCAAGGCACTGCTGATCGTTGATGTCAGTACGGGCCAGGTACTGAGCGTCGTTCCGACCGACCAAAACGTTTCGCACATGGTTGTCGTTTCCCCAAAGCACCATCGGGCGTTTGTGGCAAATATAGGATCGGGTTCGGTTACCGTGATTGATCTGAGTGGGAGAAAGAAGATCGCCGATATTCAAACTGGAGCCGGCGCTGAAGGAATCGACATCTCACCGGATGAAAAAGAGGTATGGGTCACTAATCGCGCGGCCAACACGGTTTCGGTGATTGATGTTCCTTCACTGAAGGTTACCGCCACCCTGGAATCCAAAGACTTCCCGATTCGCGTGAAGTTTGCCCCCGGAGGCAAACTCGTTCTGGTGTCGAATGCCCGCTCGGGTGACGTTGCGGTTTTTGATGCAGCAACCAAAAAAGAAATCCGGCGGATACCAATGCAGGTCAAAGCGAACGAGGCAAGCAGCGCGGCGTCGCGAATCTTCGGCAGTCAGTTTGGGCAAAGTCCTGTGCCCGTGGGCATACTCGTCGCACGTGGGGTCGGACACGCATTCGTGGCCAACACCAATGCCGACATCGTGACCATGATCGATCTGAAAACCTGGCAGATTGTGGATCGTCTCACAGCCGGCAAGGAACCCGATGGGCTGGGATATTCGCGCCTGTCGATCAAGTAGTTGGCGTCAGCGGATGCCAGCACTCAACTCACAGAACCGCTTGCTGTAGCCAGCGGATGCCAGCACTCATTTTCTTAGCACATTCCTCGCGCGAGTTTATAAACCAACCGCACCGGCAGGCCCACGATGTTAAAATAGTTTCCCTGAATCTCTTCAATGAATAGAGCCCCTTTTCCCTGTACCGCGTAGGCGCCGGCTTTGTCCATCGGTTCTCCGGTGGCGACGTACCAATCAATCTCCGCCGCAGACATCTCGGCAAAGCGCACCCGCGTTGTTTCGTGGTCGGCTATTACATGACCCGCGCCTGCGCGGACGAGGGCCACGCCAGTCAAAACCTCATGCCACCTGCCGCTCAACAGTTTCAACATTCGCCGGGCATCTTCCGCATCGCTCGGTTGACCCAGAATCTTCTCGTCAACGAGGACCACCGTGTCTGCGCCGAGCACCAGACCTGAAGGTAGGTTTTTAGCCACAGTTTCGGCCTTGGTTTGCGCCAGGCGTCTCACATACGGCACCGCAGCTTCGGATTCGAAGCGGTTCTCGTCGATGTTTGCAGCCGCCATTTCAAAGGGCCAGCCGACCGCGCTGAGTATCTCGGCACGGCGCGGACTCCCGGAAGCCAGCACCAGCGTCTCCTTTAGCACACCTTGTTTCTGGGACAATGGACCTCCTGCTTGTCGCTGCCCAAGCTTCTCCGCTACACTGCGACGCGATTTGATATGGGATTTTTGATTTTAGATTGAAAAGAGTAAATCGCAAGTGCCGGGATCACACCGTGGGTTAGGTTGGGTTTCGGCTCATCATCCCGGAGGGATGGAAGTTGATAACCGTGGGCGAGCGTTGCGCGACGCCCACGGTAAGGCGAAAGAAAACATCCTGACCCTGAAAGGGTCACATTTTTCGGGCGACTGTTTGACCCTTCCAGGGTCAGGAACTTTTCTCCGAATTCTCCGTGGGCGTCGCGCAACGCTCGCCCACGGCTATTGACTTAAATCCTTTCAGGATTCGAAAAACGCGTCATATCGGAGTATCAAACTAATACCTATCAGATTGAGACGCCATGGACAACCTGATCAAAACGCTGCCCAAGATACTGCAAGCCGCCGGCGATTCACCGGAGGTTGCTGAGGCCGCTTGCATGGCTGCCTGGAAGCATGCGGCCGGCGATGGGTTGCGCGATCACGCCGTGCCACTCGGACTTCGTCAGAAGACTTTGGTCATTGGCGTTGCCGACACAACTTGGCAGAAACAACTACAGTCTTTGGGCGGTCAATTGCTTTTCCGCCTGAACTCAATATTGGGTCAGCCCTTAGTGACATTCATCGATTTTCGCGTGGATCCAAATGCGGTCGCGAAGGCGCGTGGGTCCCAGTGCGCTAACCCGACTAGTCGTGAGGTTGAGCCCGCTACAATTCCCGTGGAAATGGTAACGGCTGCTGCTGAGATCAAGGACAAGGACTTGCGCCGGGCTTTCCTCGGTGCTGCAATGAGTTGCATAAAGAGAATGGACAAAATCGAGAGTCTTGGTCGTCAACTCTAAATACAATCCATGCCGATAAACGAATCCGACCTAGAGAAAATTGCGCAGCTTGCTCATCTTGAGATCACGAGCGAAGAACTGAAAGTCTTTGCTCCCCAGATCGCGGAGATTGTGACCTACGTCGAACAGTTGAGTGCGCTCGACACCAGCAACTTGGAACCTGCGCTCGGCGGTTTGACACCGGAAGGCGAAGGGACCGACTCGGCGCGTGACGACGTGGTTACTCCCTCGCTGGGTCAGAAGGTTGCGCTGGCGGAAGCACCGGATCAGGCCGCGGGCCACTTCCGTGTACCTAAAGTGTTGTAGGGGAACGAGTCAGGAGTCAGAAGTCAGGATACCAAACTGATCGTTTTATCGACGCTCATGACGAGTGGAATCAAAAGCGAAATTCAATTACTGAGGACTCGGATTTCGAGCGGCGAGACAACGGCGCGCGCTGTGGTTGAATCTGCTCTCGAAGCGGCCGGAAAATTAAACAACACCCTGAATGCATTTCTCGAAATCGATCGCGCCGGTGCATTGAAAAGCGCGGATGAAGGCCGAAAAGAAAACCGTTTCCCGAACGCGGCCGGAACGCCTGCGGCTTCGTCGCTCGCCGGCGTTCCCATCGCCATCAAAGACAATATCTGCGTTCGCGGAATGCAAACATCCTGCGGCTCGCGCATCCTGGGTGACTATCATCCACCTTATCACGCCACAGTCATTGAAAGGCTGCTGGAGGCAGGGGCGGTAATCATTGGGAAGACGAATTGCGATGAGTTTGCCATGGGTTCCTCAAATGAGAATTCTGCTTTTGGACCGGTCAAGAATCCCTGGGACGTACGCCGGGTGCCCGGAGGGTCTTCCGGCGGATCGGCAGCGGCTGTGGCCGCGGGGATTGTGCCGGTTGCGTTGGGCTCCGACACTGGCGGCTCTGTGCGCCAGCCGGCTTCGTTGTGTGGCATTGTCGGATTGAAACCCACCTACGGTCGTAACTCTCGTTATGGTCTGGTGGCATTCGCCTCCTCGTTGGATCAGGTCGGAGTCTTCGGTCGCAGTGTGCGCGACGTGGCCACGGTTTTGGAAGTGATAGCCGGCCGCGACCCGCATGACGCAACCACTGCTGACGTTCCAGTCCCTGACTACAACGCAGAACTAACCGGCGACATTAAAGGTTTGCGCATTGGATTTCCCCGATCGCTATTTGGCGAAGGACTTGATGGGGATGTGCGAACTGCGGTGGAGAACGCGATTGCCACGTACAGGGGTCTCGATGCGGAGATCGTCGACGTGGAATTGCCGCGCGCCAAGTACTGCATTTCGGTTTATTACATCATCGCCACCGCCGAGGCTTCCTCGAATCTTGCTCGTTACGACGGGGTTCGTTACGGCTTTCGCGCCGAGGATGCTCCAGAACTGCGTGGCATGTATCGCCGCACCCGGGACGAGGGATTCGGGCCGGAAGTAAAGCGCCGGATAATGCTGGGCACCTACGTCCTTTCCGCCGGGTACTACGACGCTTACTACCGAAAGGCCCAGCAGGTGCGCGCCCTTCTGCGGGAGGACTTTCGCAAAGCTTTCGAGAGCTGTGACGCTATCATCACGCCGACCGCGCCAACGCCGGCTTTTCTGTTGGGTGAGAAGGTTGATGATCCACTCGCGATGTATCTCAACGATGTTTACACGGTGACTGCTAATCTGGCAGGCGTCCCCGGCCTGAATGTGCCTTGCGGGCTCTCGACTGACCAACTGCCTATCGGATTCCAGTTACTCGGACCATACTGGTCCGAGTCACAGCTCTTCAAACTCGCCGACGCCTACGAGCGAGCCCAACCTTTTACCGCACGACCGCCGATCTACGCCGGGTGATCTAATCCCGAAGAACCGCGGGTAATACTCAGCCCCGGAGGAAGCTACTCAACACACAGAACCATTTTGCGGTAGCCAATGGATCCAGCACCCAACACAAACAGGAGCCACTCAACAGAACCATTTGCGGTAGCCAATGGATCCCAGCACTCAACAAGATCTCTCCACTAACAATATTAATTGCGGTAGCCGATGGCTCCGCAAGCTGTTCATTGGGTTGAGCGGCTCCTGCTGGGACTGAGTGCTAGATCCATTGGCTACCGCAAATGGTTCTGTGGGTTGAGTGGTTCCAACAGAGCCGACGGCCGCGCTTAACTTCCAGCAGTTTTTAGTTGCTGGTTGTTGGTGGGTAATTGCGCGGTGTTGGTAGGTGAGCATTCGCGGATGGCTTATCGGGAATCCAATCCCCGGTGAAGATTTCAATGATATTCTTAGCGGTACCAACGACCGGCGTTACATCAAGACCTACATGAACGACTCCCGGCAGCAGACCTTTCTTCCTGATTTCGTAGCCGGCAAGTCCTACGGCAAAGATGGAACCAATAATAGGGATCGGTTTGATTAGCCGTTTGACCAGCCCCCAACCGCCGGCCCTCACAATCCTTCTTTTTACTGTTGCCGTCATAAATTTCGTCAGGCTAAGCGCGTTCCATTGCGAATTTATCACAGACAAACGCGGTGCAACTTGAAGGCGTCGCCATCTCCTAACAGATGAACAAAAGCCGGCAATTGGATTTAGAGCCCGCGAAGCGTGGCGAAAGCATAGAGCCTGGGGCGTGAGCCCCAGGACAATCGCATTTGAGTTCCTAGCCCGCGCAGCGGACGGCAGTGGCAACAAAGAATACATCGCTGATGAGGATTAACCCACACACAAGATCCTTGATCCGCTGTCGCCCGCTCCGCAGGCTGGTTGAGTCTTATTGTTTGTTGACCTGGGGTTCCGCTGCGCTCCACCCCAGGCTCTATGCAGTCGCCCGCTATCGCGGGCTGATCGAGCGGTTCAGAGTGCGCGGTGTTAGAAGATACCTGAGATATTGCCGGAAATAGTTGTGTGCTAGCATGGGACGTTCCAGCACGCCATTATTATTTATTAACGGAAGAATAGATGTCGCTAAAGACTGTCCTGGCACTAACCCTGCTCTGCCTTTTAGCTGCAGTGGTCTCCTGCAACCGTTCCAGCGCCCCAGCCACAAGCAAGCTTCTGATCTACACCCCTCACGGGCAGTCGCAATTGCGCGAATTCGTCGCCCGCTACCAGCAACAGCATCCGAATACTGACGTGCAGTTTCTTGATATGGGTTCGCGCGACATCCTGGAACGCGTGCGTGCTGAGCGCAACCGGCCACAGGCGGATCTCTGGTGGGGAGCTGCCCACACCACATTTCAGACGGCCGCTGACGAGAACCTCCTCGCGTCATATCGTCCTACCTGGTCGGACAAAGTAGCGGCCTCGAGCCATGACCCGCAGGATCGCTGGTATGGAATCTACGAAACGCCTGAAGTGATCGTTTACAACAGCGAGGCTGTGCGGCCGGAGGATGCTCCCCGCGATTGGGACGACGTTCTGGACCCCAAGTGGCATGACAAGGTTTTGATTCGCAACCCGAACCCCTCGGATTCCATGCGGGCCATCTTTGGCGCCATGATCTGGCGGTTTTATCAGGACACCGGATCACCTGAGAAAGGCTATGATTGGCTGCGCCGGCTCGATGCCAACGTCCATGAATACACAGCGGATGGCACGCTGTTAATGCAGAAGCTGGCTCGCCGTGAAGGACTCGTTAGTCTGTGGAATCTGCCGGATGTATGGATATACAAAGAGCAGAGAGGGTTTCCCCTCGCTTATGTGATTCCTGCGAGCGGCACACCAGTCATCTCTGATGGAATCGCTATCGTGCGGGGGGCTCCAAACGAAGCAGAGGCGCAGCGATTCTATGAGTTCGTCACGACGCCTGAAAATCTTGTCCAGGCTGCGCAGACTTATTATCGCATTCCCGTGCGTACTGACATCGATCGCGCGCAGCTTCCAGGATGGATGAACGAGCCTTTCAACCGCATGCCGCTTGACTGGGACTTGCTGCGTAAACAAGAAGGCGAATGGCTGCGCTATTGGGACACGGAGATTCGCGGCCGGAGTAAGTGAAATCAATTACACGCGAGCCGGCTTCTTGGCTCCATTAGGAGCCTAATGTTTATAGCCCCGGGCCAATCAACCAACCAAGCTCCGTAGGAGCGAAATGTGCGGACTATGGACTAACAAGCGAGACTTACATTTCGCTCCTACGGAGCTTACCGACTAATTGTAACCAGAGTTCTATAAACATTTCGTCCCTACGGGACTATTGCCGAGTGACAACTCGTGCTCAATGCAGGAAGTGCGGTTCCTTGAATCACAGAGGGCTGAACAGAATGGCGCTCCTTGCCATCAAGAACGTTTCCAAACGCTTCGACTCGACGCCCGCCGTCGCCGATGTGTCTCTCGATGTTGAGCGGGGCGAGTTCTTTGGTCTCCTTGGTCCGTCAGGCTGCGGCAAGACAACTACGCTGCGCATGATCGCCGGACTGGAAAGGCCGGATTCGGGAACCATCGAGTTTGACGGCAGGGACATTACTGATCTCTCCCCTGAGCGTCGCGGTTTTGGCATGGTCTTTCAAAACTATGCGCTCTTCCCTCACTTGAACGTATCCGAGAACGTAGCCTTCGGCTTACGGGCCCGGCATAAACCCAAGGCAGAAATTACTGAACGCGTCACCAATGCCCTCGAACTGGTTCAGCTTCCCAAATACGAGAAAAGAAGAGTGGACGAGCTTTCCGGTGGTCAGCAACAGAGGGTCGCCATTGCGCGCGCAATTGCGATCGAGCCAGCACTATTACTTTTTGACGAACCGCTCTCCAACCTCGACGTGGCCTTACGCGAGGAGACTCGTGGCGAGTTGCGCGAGTTGGTAAACCGTCTGGGCCTGACTGCTGTTTACGTGACTCACGATCAGGAGGAGGCCTTTGCGCTCTGCGATCGTATCAGCGTAATGATGGGGGGGCGTATCTTGCAGACTGGCAAGCCCCGCGAGCTTTACGAACATCCGGCCCAGATTTCGGTGGCACGCTTCCTCGGACGCAACAATCTAATCCGGGTGATGCGTCTCAGCTCAAGCAAGTCACCCCCTGGTGAATTCAAAACCCTTGAGGGAGACCACACGCTGCGCCGGCCGATACGGGATGACGAGTTGGCGCCGATGAACCAACGCTGCTTTCTGGCCATCCGCCCTGAGCATCTGTTGATCACCCGGAGCAGCGAAAGATCAGAAAATGTTCTGCCCGCGCGCGTGAAGGACCTTAACTTTGCGGGTGCAACTTCGAGCATCAAGCTTGATGCCAATGGCCTTCAACTCGAAGCCCTGGTGCTCGAACCAGACGGTTTCGCCATCGGCGACTCGTGCTTCGTTACGCTACCTCCAGAGCGGCTCTTACTCCTGAGGGATGACGGCGACACGGACACACGGAGACAGGGGCGAAACGGTGACACGGTGACGGGGTGACGGGGGAGAAAGGGAGACGGCGTGGCAGGGAGAGTGGTCATTTTCATTTTCCATTTCTCATTTTTCATTAATTTTTCATTTCTCATTGACTGAGAACCGTACTGCTTGTCCATTACAAACAGCGATCCCAAAGATTGAAGAGCCCACCTCTGTCTCTTCTGGCAATGAGAAATGAAAAATGAGAAATGGAAAATGGAAAATGACCAGTCTCCCCATCCCCCGTCTCCGCATCTCCCCGTCTCCTCGTCTCCTCGTCTCCGTGTCTCCCCGTCCCCGCGTTTGGTTCTCTTCCTTGTAACCGCCCTGGTCCTGCTCTACGGCGTCATCTACCCGAATTTGCACGTTGTAGTCAGTTCACTCCAGCGTAACCACCAATGGTCACTGGCAAACTACCGCGAGGCGTTGTCTCAAAGTGTGTTGCTGGAATCGGTATTCACCAGTCTCGGCGTTTCAATTCTGACAGTGCTATTTTGCGCTTTGGTGGGAATTCCGCTCGCTTTTCTATTCGAGCGCTACTCGTTTCCTGCCAGCAGGTTGTTTGCGGTGCTGGCGGCATTGCCGCTAGTGATGCCGCCGCTGGTTGGCACCGTAGCTTTTATGTTTCTGTTAGGCGAGTCAGGGATTCTGGCGCGGCTGGTACAGTCCGTCTTTCATCTCGATACGCCACCCTGGTCGCTGCGTGGCTGGACGGCCTTGCTCCTGTTTCACACCTACACGATGTACCCGTTCTTTTACGTCCTGACCGGGGCCGGTCTGCGAAGGATTGATGCGGGACTCGCGGAAGCTGGACGCAGCCTGGGAGCGGGATCTGTTTACGTGCTGTATCGCGTGGTCCTGCCCCAGCTCACGCCCTCCTTAGTTGCCGCGGGGCTCCTAACCTTCATGACTTCCATGGCCTCATTTAGCGCTCCGCTTATTTTTGGCGGCAACGTCCGGGTGCTGACCCTCGAGATCTTCACCGCGCGACAACGCGGTGACTTGGAGCTGGCCCTTGCTGCAACAGTGATCCTGGCGGCTTTTTCCCTGAGCGCGTTGATCTTTTTTCAGCGTTACGAAGGAACTCGGAAGTTTGCCGCCGCCGCGATGAAGGGAACTGGCCGCCGACTTAAGCGCATTACCACCGGCAAGGCTCGCGCGGCAGCGATCGTGGGCGGAGTGCTCTTTGCGAGTCTACTTGTCCTGCCGGTGGCTACGCTGGTACTCGTGAGCTTCGCGCAGGACGGTCGATGGACCACCCAAACGTTGCCTCCCGCATACACATTCGCCAACTACGCCCGCGTTTTGACCGAGAAAGATGCTAGTGAGGTTTTCATAAACAGCCTATCGATGTCGGCGATTGCCGCGCTGGCGGCCCTGGTTTGGAGCTTCTGTGTCGCCACATTGGCGATGGGAAAAGGGAGTCGCGCCTGGAAGAGCCTGCTGTCGCTTTTTGTACTTATTCCCTGGGCCCTACCCGGAACGGTTGTCGCAGTCGCGCTGGCTGAAGCTTACGGTGAGCCCAGCCCTTTGCTGGGTTCATATGTTCTGATCGGAACGTTTTGGATTCTGCCGGTTCTCTATTTCTTGCGCTTCATGCCGCTCGTCGTTCGCGCAGTGCAGGCAAGCATGGAACAACTCGATCCGGCACTGGAAGAAGCAGCGGGAAGCCTGGGTGCGCGCTGGTGGCAGAGATTCCGGCGTGTTACTTTGCCGCTGGTTTGGCCGGGCGCGGCTGCGGGGACCTTATTGGCGTTTGTTATCGCCATGGGCGAGTATGTGGCCTCGGTGCTGCTGTTTGTGCCCTCGAATCGACCGATCTCAATTGCTATCGCCTCGGAGCTGCGCGATTTTGGTTTGGGAGCGGCAGCGGCTTACGGCGTGGTCCTGATGGGTATCATAGCGGTTAGCATGATCATCGCGGCAAAGTTTGAGCGCCGGCGACCGTGAATGTTTTGAGTATGGGACAAGAAGAGAGCATTCGTCGCACGCCTTCAGGGCTCCCTGAGAAGGTACTCCAAAACAGGACTCTGAGGTGGGTGGCGCTCGTCTTGGCGTTGAGTTGCGCGTTTGCATTTTCGGCGCCAACGTCAGCTCAGGACCCTTTACCGTCCGCTGAGTCTTCGCCATCTCTCTCACCTTCACCCACACCCGCGCCAACTCCAACGGTCGGGGCCATCGATAAGCCTGAGCTTCACCAGGCACTCCACGATCTGACGACCTCCTGGACCGTGATGTGTGTAGCCGCACATCCCGATGACGAAGACGGAACGACCCTGACCATCTTGCGACGCAAGCATGGCATACATACCGTCAGTCTGTTTTCCACTTACGGTGAGGGCGGACAGAATGCGGTAGGCCCGCAACTGTATGAAGAGCTGGGTGTGATCCGCGCCCGTGAGACAATTGAGGCCTCAAAGATCCAGGGCTCAGAGCCCTACTTTCTCGGCTTGCGTGATTTTGGATTCTCCAGGAGCGCGGAAGAAACTTTTCGTGTGTGGGGTCACGATGAAGCGCTCCGGCGCATGGTGCTTAAGATTCGGGAGCTCCGACCCGACATCATCATTACTAACCACGATACTTCACGCGGCCATGGTCATCACCAGGCCACTGGTCGCTTGATACTCGAAGCGTTCGATGCCGCAGCCGATCCTAAACGATTTCCTGAACAACTCCAAAGGCTAAATGCTTGGCAGCCCAGCCGACTTTTTGTTCGCAGGGGCGGCTTCCGGGCCGGCACTCCTGCGCCGAGCGCTGTAAACACGGAAAAGTTAATCACCATCAATCCTAACGAGCGCGATCCCGTGCGCGGAACAATTTACGCGGAGCAGGCTTTGGCGGCATTGCAAAAGCATGCCTCCCAGGGGCCATGGCCAAAAACCATTGCCGAGCGCATGCGAGGTCAGAATAGCCTGCCACTAATCCGATACGCTCTGGTGCGCGAAGCACCGGCCACGGCGCCGCTTCCTCGTGGTGCAAAGACTTTTCTTGAAGGCCTATCTCACCCGGAAGCCGTCAGCGTCCGCCTCGCACCTCCGATGATTGACGGCCGTCCGTTGACGGAGTTCATCGAAGAGCCGGACAGGGTACTCAATGCCCTGATCGGCTGGCGGCGCAGGCAGAGGAGCTCGACGAATGTCCCCGCCGAACACTCTCACCGCATGGGATTGATAACTGAGCGCGGAAATCGAGCTCTCGGACTTACGTCAGGCGTTACGTTGATCCTCAAGCCACACAATCCACTTCTGGTACCAGGTAATCAGGCTCGATTTACTGTCAATCTGGCCAACACCGGCGAAAGGACCGTCCAGATCAACAGGCTGTCTTTTGATAGTTGGGGTACGCGCGCACCACTGGATGCGGCGGACCAACTGATAGCAGATACAGAAACCAGCAACGCAGTGGATCGAGTGACGCCTACCGCAACCATGCCTACCGTTCCCACCGCACATCATCTTTACGACGGCAAGCTCTTTGGTGAGCGGTTTGCCGCGGACGCTGTTCTGGAAATCGACGGTGCCAGGTTTTCATTAAGTGCGGAAACGAGACTGGACATCGCCCCCTCCGTTGAGATCAAACAACTCTCTCCCTCGCTTTACGTATTTACCCCGGCCAGCATCAACCGGCCGCTCGCTCTGAAGATCAAGCTTTCGAACAACCTTGCCATACCGTTCCGAGGCAGAGTGAAATTAAGCGCGCCCAAATATCACATCTTTGACGTGGGCCGCGAGATTTCTCTTGAACCAAATGAAACACGTGAGGTGACAATTAGCTCCAATTCCATTCCCCTCGAGCCCGCGGCCACACGCCGTCGCGCACGCGAGAGTTTTGGGCAATTCTTATTGTCGGTGGAATCAGAAGGTTCCTCACAACCGATTGCTCAGAGATTTCTTCAGGTGGTTTACAGCGAGTCGCGAGCGCTGAGGGACCTGAATGTCGGATTCATACCCAGCTTCGATACAACACTCGAGCAGTCGCTGACGGCGCTGGGAGTTAACGCCCGGGAGGTGAGCATCGAACAGGTCCAGAAGCGTGAGCTGGCCGATTACGACACCCTGATTATCGATAACCGTGGTTACCAGGCTCATCCGGAGTTGATCGCAGCAAACTCGAATCTGCTGAGCTATGTTCGAGAAGGTGGGACGCTGATTGTTTTCTATCACAAGACGGAAGAGTGGAATCCCGATCCGGCCAGGGGTCGCCCCCAACTCGCGCCTTTTCCGATCATTCTAGGAAACGAACGTGTCACTCAAGAAACAGCCCCGGTCAAGTTTCTTTCGCCCGAGCATCGTTTGTTAAATTTTCCCAACCGGGTTACTCGAGGTGATTTTGATCGTTGGGTTCAGGAGCGCGGGCTTTATTTTCCCAAACAGTGGGACCCTAAATATCAGACTCTATTTGAAACGGCGGATGAAGGTGAACCTCCGTTGAAAGGCGGGCTGCTCGCCACGAAATACGGGCGCGGGTATTACATCTACACGAGCATGGTGTGGTACAGGCAACTGGGGGCGGGCGTACCGGGAGCCTATCGGATGTTTGCGAATATGATTAGTTACGGGCACCCGAAAAAGAAAAACCTGGACCGTTGATTCAGTTGTAGGGGCGTCCCTCCGTGGGCGCCCCGCGTTTTGGTTTAAGACTCGCAAAAGATCGAGCGACACTGCCCAAGAAGTCTGTGGAGCATCGAGGGGCGCCCACGGAGGGACGCCCCTGCAAACTAGACAGCCTGCTGTTCACAGTCGGGTTCGGCTTCCAACTTAGCTTGGGCGCGTTGCAGGAAAGTTTGGATCATCTCGCTGACTCGCTTCTGCATTTCCGCGCTGATGGGTCCTTCTCCGATCAAACCCGCGAGGGTGTGCAAGTCTCGCCCGTGGGACCGGCGCAACTCGACGTGCTGCGCAATGCGAACCAAAACTTTATGACCGCGCTCCTCGAATGCAGCGGCGTAACGAAGATAGTTTTTCACTTCGCTGCGGGCGGGTGACCATTCCAGCCTCTCCGGACGGTCCTCGGTTTTCTCAACCGCAAAGCTTGCGTGCACTGCTCCAATCACGGGCACTTCCGCATGCACCATCCAGCGCATGATGCCGCCAGCCTCTTTGCGAATACTTTCAATGCCGGGCATCAAATCGACAAAGTTGCGAAACTCGCTGAAGAACTCGCGAGCGCGCTCTATCGTTGTTCTTAATTCCAATTGTTCCGTGTACGAGGCTTTAATTCTGAACATTTGTGCTTCCTTAACGTTATCTGATATCTGAATGCTATCCTAGCACCCCACGCGGGCTACCCGCGTGGGGACCCCGCTCCTGTGGCTTAATCTTGCTTCCAGGGGCCACAAGGCCAAGTTACACGAGACGGCGCTAACAGTAAACATACATCTTTGTTACAAGAGAATAGGTAACGTGAACACTGACACAAACTGTCAACGGTGCGGCGAAGGCCGTCTGAAGACCTGGTCCGATCTGGACGACGACGAACGAGAAGTCGTGCGGCGACTCCCACACGCTCGTTACTACGATCTCGAAGAACGACAAGCGACGCACTCCTGGTGCCCGCGCTGCTGGTATGAGTCGACCCGGAATGAGGCACAAGCGTGAGGTCTGGCGCAGGCTCCTAGCTAAGGGCTACTCACCCACAGAAATCGAGGAGGGTTGCTGAATACACGAAGAGCGCTATGGGTAATTTGCAAGTCAGGAAGGGGGCAAAGCGCAGCGCGCCCCCGCTCAAGCTGCAAATTCGTTGGGCTTCCGTTGTCAATCCAAGGTTGAGTGACTGCGAATCTTGAGCGGGGGCGCTGCGCTTTGCCCCCTTCCCAAACTGCAAATCCGCTCGGCTTGAATTGTCAGTTCAAGATTGATACAGCCGGGCTAGCTGGTAATTCGATCATAAGCTTCGCGAATGCTCCTCATCTTTTCCACCAGCATTTCGTGAAACTCAACCGCCGACACAAATCCCAATTGTCTGGCAATATCCCTCCACGCGGGATGATCGGTTGCAGGCATCCGTTGTCTCCCCAGAATCAAACGCAGATGATGATCGATAGACCTCAGCAGCGTATACCCGCTGCTCAGCGGCGCGAAATCTTCATCGTTTAGGGAATCCGTAGCCCGCAGTCGCTCGAGAGTAGTTGCGGTAGAACGGTCTTCGCCCTCGTCGGAAACGTCGTCGCGCAACTGCAAATAGCGTGTGGCAAAATAGACATCAAGCATGCCGCCCGCTGAGTATTTGACATCGATACCCCGGTTCCGCTTTTGCTTTCCTTTCTCTTTTTCGAGCCGGTCGCGCACGTGCCGCGTCTCCCTCTTCAGGTCTTCCGGGTCGTGCTTGCTCGCGGCTTCGTGAAGCGCGTGCCTAGCGTGAGTTTCGATCATCTTGCCAAGGTTCAGGTCACCGCACACCGCGCGCAGTTTCACGTAGGCGAGCCATTCCCAGACAACTGTGCGCTCTTTCAGATAGTCGAGGAACGCTTGCGAACTTGCGACCAGCGGTCCGTTCTTGCCATCGGGTCGCAGCCGCAAGTCAACGCGGTAGAGATATCCTTCGCGCGTCACACTGGCCAGCGCGGCAATCATCAACTCGCCCAGCCTGGCGTAGGCCTCTTCCTGACTCAGTGCAGAAATCGGTGCGGGAAGGAATGAATCGTAAATAATGATTATGTCGAGATCTGACCCATAATCGACTCCGCCACTTGCCAGCCGCCCCAGCCCCAGAATGGCGATACGCGGCTCATTGTCCAGACGGGCGTAGCGCCGAGCCAACTCGCGTTTGGCTACCAGGTAAGCAACATTAATGCTCGCCGTCGCCAGATCGGTTTGCAGACGATTTGACTCAAAGATCGATATCTCACCTGAAGCGTCACGGGCGCCAATATCGAGCAGGAGCCTGGTCCAGACACGTCGCAAGGCCGACAACTCAGCCGAGAAGCTATTCTGCGGGGTAATGCTTGCGCGTAGCTGAAAGCGTGAGTCTCGGCGGGAGCGCTCAGCAGCCAGTGAAGTAATCAACGCCGGAGTACTCGCCACCATCTCGCCGAAAAACTCTGACGAGCCGCAAAGACGGACCATAGCAACCAGACTCCTCTCGGAGATGGCTATGGTGTCATTCGCCTTGTCCAGCGATGAAGCTATCCGGGCGGCAAGTGTGAGCGCGCGGTGCGGGTTGAGCGAGCCGAGTGCCTCTCTTTGCAAGGTGAGTGCGATCGATTCAATCTCGAGCGACCGGGGTTCACCCGCCACGTTTACCAGATGCCGCGCGAAAACGGACGCAGCCGCATAAGCTGCAGCCGTGTCCGTATGGAGCGGTTGCGCAAGCCCACGATCTGAGACCGCTTCTCCAGCTAGTGCGGCATTCTCTCGTGGTGCGGACTCAGCTCTTGCATCGGTCCTCGTTCCTCCAAACACACGCTCGTATGCCTTGCTTACTTTGGATGTATGCAACTGCAAAGCGCGATCCAGTTGTTCAGTTGCTGTCGGTCCCGAGAACTTCATACGCCGCGCCACCAAAGCCCTCTGGTCCGGAGCGATGGGAACGGTGTGTGTCTGGAGTCCGTGCTCCATCTGCAAGCGGTGCTCAAGGGTACGCAGGAACATATAAGCGTCTGATAACTCCGTGCGTTCCTGTTCAGTGATCAGATTTCTTTCACCAAGCCGGCCCAGGCTAATCAGAGTGTGGGCCACGCGCAGCCATTCATCTTTTCCACCGCGAGCGAGTTGCAGCGCTTGGGCAATAAACTCGATTTCTCGTATTCCTCCGCGATTGAGTTTGACATTGAATCCGCCGGGCTTACGCTCGATGTGCTTATCTATCTTTTGTTTTGCCAGGCGTACACTGGCCAGGGCTTCTTTGACGGAAACATCCTTGCGAAAAACCCGCTCCTGGACTGCTTTGGCGAAGCGAGCGAACAGTGGCGCCGAGCCTGCGGCAGCCCGAGATCGAATGAGAGTTTGCAACTCCCAGGCCTGGGCGTTTTCGCGATAGTAACGCGTGGCTTCGTTGAGCGAACAAGCCAGCGCCCCGTCGCGTCCATGAGGACGAAGGCGCAGGTCGACTCGATAAGCAGCACCCTCACCAGTTGGCTGGCCCACAAGTTTGGCAACCGTTTCGGCAAGCTTGATGAAATACTCACGATTGCTGACCTCCCCACGTTCACCTGCCGACGATGTAGTGCCTTCGTCGGAATAGATGAACACCAGATCGATGTCAGACGCGTAGTTCAGTTCGTAGGAGCCAAGTTTCCCCAGCGCCACAATGCAGAACTCCGCGGTTGCGCTGCGACCATGATCGTCCATGCGCCGTGGTGATCCGTATCGGTTATCAAGGTCCTGACGCGCGAGGCTCAAAGAATAGTCCAGAATCGCATCAGCCAGGTTTGATAACTCCTCCGTGGTTTCAACCAGCGTTTGGGTACGGCGGATATCGTGCAAGTAAGTGCGCAGGAGCTCACGCCGGCGAAAACGCGCCAGCAATACCTGCGGGCTCACTGAAGAATTTGTCATGGCGAAACGCGCGAGCGACTCTTTCAGCTCGTCGCGAGTTCTGACGCGACGGTTGGCGCGCTCGCGCATCAGCCATGAGATGTAGTCGGGATTTTGCTCGAGCGTCGTGGCCAGCAGTGGGCTCCAGGCGGCGAGGGTTAAGACGTCCGAAAGTAAGCCCGGCTCGCGAGTCAGGCTTTTGTAGGAGCGAGGATTTTCCTTTTGTAGCCGCTCAAGAAACAGGCGAGCACCCTGCTGATCGGGTAGGTCGCGAAGCAGCGATTCAACTCTCTCGTCGAAGACAAGCAATTCATTTTACCCGCAAATAAGCAAAACTCTAGGAGTCTGTCGGAAAAATCGGATTTCTCTGTGTAACCTCCGTGATCTCCGTGTCTCCGTGTTGAAATTGCTAAGAAAAGATGCAACACGGAGGCACGGAGTACACGGAGAAGCTTTTTTCCGACAGACTGCTAGGGGTGAGGTAAATCCGCGAGCCAGAGTTCGTTCTTGCCGCGCCGATACTGCATCCACACGATCTGACCTTGCGCCGATACGTCGAAAAAATTACCAATCGGATGCATCGGACGCAAATCCATGATCTTTCTTTCGTCGCCCCCTTCGCGCGATACCACCCATAGTGACTCCCCATCAGAATCAGTGAACGGAAAAAAAAAGACCAACGCATGTGCCTTAGCGGTAAACTAAAGGCCGTCTCTCTTCCGCTGGCGATGTCGCGGATCATCGTGGCAGCGGCAGAGCCCTTATCCATCTTCGAGTAGGTGATCCGCTTGCCTTGGGGATCAACGCGCGCTCCGTTGTG
>JALZJF010000069.1 GCA_030859905.1 Acidobacteriota bacterium | reverse complement strand
ACCAGGCGATTCACCAAAGTTTCGGATTTCTCTGTGTAACCTCCGTGATCTCCGTGTCTCCGTGTTGAAATTGCTAAGAAAAGATGCACCACGGAGGCACGGAGTACACGGAGAAGCTTTTTTCCGACAGACTGCTAGCAGAGGCGGATTTGATTTGTAGAGTAGCTTCAGTGCTTTTCGCAGGTCCCAACCGCTAATGTCCAAACTGTCCGTAATCGGAAGTTCGAAAACGTCTGGCTGATTCTCAAGATTTACGGACAAATACCAGTCAGGCGGATTTACATAGATAAACCGGACGTCGTAATCGCTGTCCTCCGACGGGAATCCCCAAGCTCGACTGCCGGACTCACAAGCATAAACTATCCTGAAGTTTTGTTCTCTCTGAATCCTAAGAAGCGCAGCTACTATAATTGCATTCATCAATGCTTGCGGCTTTCATTCGGTGAGGTTCACGGGGTTGCCCATTCGATCAAGCGCAGGCAACATCGTCGCTAGCTACAAAACCGCGAGCGGTAGCGACCGGATCCTAAACTCAATTCGTCTGAACGCGATTTCACTGGGCGTTGAGTGTTTGATCCGGTCGCTACCGCTCGCGGTTCTGTAGTTAACGACGTGCTCCATCCAATTATTTTCGTAAAGTACCCTTCCATGCAGTTTTGACACAGCCCAGGAAGCGACCTGGTTTGACCCGTGACACTCAGTGAAGCCTGATAGAAGCAACCGGACGATATATGTCGCTTAGTTGAGACCGGGTCGCTACCGCTCGCCGTTCTGAGGCGCCGATTGCCTTACACCGGCGTCATGGCGTGGCGACATTTACCACTGGACTCAGCCGCACCGAGGCGCCGTCGCGATTAGCGCGGACGCGCACCCGCCGATTACCGGAGGGAGTTGAGTTAGATGCATAGGTGATCGTGTATGCGGTGCGCAACTGGACCACGACGTCATCGTAAGCGCGTTGCAAATCATCCAGCCGTCGGATTGCATAGTAGACACCGCCCGAAGCTGCGGCAAGTTTTTGTCCTTCTTCTTCAGCTCGCGTGGTAAGAGTCAGATAACGGCTGCGCAGAGGATCAATGGTTCCTTCAGGCCGGGGTACGCTCGACTCAGGAATCAACCCGGAAGGGACGTAGAGAGGATAGACCAAGGCCCCGGATTCACTGAGCGCTTCCAGTAAGGCAGGAAACGGCACAAACGACTTGTTATCATCACCGTCAGACATTACCACCACCGCAGTTCGCTCGCCGCGCAACTTCTTTAACGGATCGGCAAGCACGTAAGCCAGCGCGTCGTAAAAGGCTGTGGGGCCGCCGGCTTCAATTTCATCCAGTTTCTTCGAGAGCATCTGCCGATCAGTGGTGAAGTCCGAAATCAACTGGATGTCGTCGCGAAAACTGATGATTGAAATGCGGTCCTGCGGGCTGGCAGTGTTGAGAAAATCGCGCGCCGCCTTGCGGATGAAATCAATTCGTTCTTCCACACTGCCGGACACATCCAGCAACAGAACCAGATTGAACGGCTCCTGGGTGGGCACGACGTTGGTCACAGATCGTTCGGCGCCGTTCTCATACACCGTAAAGTCGCCGGCTTTCATTCCGCCAATTGCCCGCCCATGGCGATCAGTGACGCTGGCGTTCAAACGCATCAACTGCGGGGCAACCGCGGTAACGACTTGTCCGGGTGGTCGCCGCCGCTGAAGCATGGGTTCCTTGTCAGGCGGTGGCAGGGTCTTCGCGTAGTCGCCAAACATTTTTGGCGAGACCTTTCGAATCGCGTCAATCAACTGACTATCGCCACTGCGTACAATACCGCGCGCTGCTTCGGTGAGCGGTCTTTGGCTCAGATCACTCGGTACCATCTCTGGGTCTACGTTCAGCAGTACTACCCCGCGCCGGGTAAGGAAATTGAGCTCGACGCGTTCCTCTTTCTTCGGTTTCTTCTCACCGAGTTTCCCGGAGATGGAGAAAAAGCCTCCCCGCCTCTCTTTGATTTCGGGTAGCTCCACGTCGCTCAAGTAACGCGGCCGGCTTGCCTGCCAAAGAAAGTTAAACTTCAAGGCTTCGAGAGGTACTTCTGCGTGGATGGTCCCGGTGTTAGTAGTGACCTCCGCGGACTCAATGTTTCCGCTTATATCAACGGCCCCCTCTTCGGTTTCAACAGTAGCCTTCGACCTGAGCGGAACTCTCACGACAAGATCAATGCGATCCTTCTCGCCCCGGTCGCGCACATCAATCCGTATGGCGCCCGACTCAGCCTCGATCACAACGTCGGTGGAATCAACCTGCGTACCACGGGAGTTGGCCTCGATGGCGACCTTATTTTGTTGCGTCTCCGCAGCAATAATCTCCACGCGACCGTTGAGATTCTTCACGGAAACGGAGACTTTATTGGGAGTATCAAGCTCGCGCTGGTAGTTTTGAGCTGCAACTGGGGAGAGGAATGCGGCCCATAGGCTGAGGGCCATCAGAAGCCTTCGATACAGGAAAACGCACTCGAATATATTTGACCTCGAATTCCAGTAAAGCATGGAAATCGATCTTGCCTCGCAAAATGCCGCCGGTCAAGCGCGCATTAATTTGCTCCTGTCAGAACAGCGCCTCCGGTGTTACTAATAAAGCCTGATCAGTTATCATGGGCACCCCTAAACCGGCATCAAGACGGGCTCTGCGATTCGGACGAGGATAAAAAGAGGAGAGCAATTGGCGCAGACAGAACCAGCCCCCATCGGAGAAGACAGGCTGATGATCCACAACCTCGTCAAGCACGATCCGTCAGCGGGTTTTGCCGATGATGTGCGCAAGGGTTTGTCTGCTGAACCCAAGCGGCTTTTGCCCAAGTATTTCTACGACGAACTTGGCTCCCTACTCTTCGACGCTATCTGCCTCTTGCCGGAGTATTACCTCACGCGCGCCGAGAATGAAATCATCGAGCGCTATGCAGATGAGATTGTCAGCGCGGTTGACGGACATATAACCCTGCTGGAGATGGGAAGTGGCAGCGCTTCAAAGACTAAATTGATCGTAGAGGCGTTGCTGAATAAGCAGGACGATCTCCTTTTCATACCGGTAGACATTTCGGCTTCGGCTCTGGAAAGCAGCTCCCGAATCCTATTGCAGTCCTTTCCCCGTCTTCGCATTGAGGCATATGCCGCGGACTATTTCGATAGTTTGTCAGCGCTAAGCGCAAAACAACGGGGTCGCACACTCGCGCTCTTTCTTGGTTCAAACATCAGCAACTTTGGCAGGGATGAAGCGCCTGCCTTTCTGCATGCTTTGCGCCGGGTGCTTGGCGAAGGCGACGCGCTTCTGCTGGGAGCAGACCTGAAAAAGGACCGCAGTGTGCTCGAGCCTGCTTATGATGATGCCCTGGGGATCACCGCCGCATTCAACTTAAACCTGCTGGCCCGTGTGAATCGGGAACTTGATGGCAATTTCAACCTGCCTGCCTTTAAGCATCACGCCTTTTATAACGAAGAAATTGGCCGCGTCGAAATCTATGTTGAAAGCACCCTTCCGCAGACAGTTACGATTGGCAAGCTGGGCATTGAGGTTCAATTTAGCGCCGGCGAGCGTATTCACACTGAAAACTCCTACAAATACGATCTTCACGATATTGACGTGTTGGCGATGCAAACTGGGTTCACGCGCGAGCAAACGTGGCTTGACTCGCAGGAACGTTTTAGCAGCAATCTTTTGCTGGCGGTTTAGCCTTGGTTTCCTCGCTCGATTCCATAGCAGGTAGCTCCAAAAAGTGGTGAGGAGCGAAAAAACGATAAAACGATCCGCGAACTTTAGTATAAACATGCGGCCGCCCCCGCGGTTAGGCGACGAAGCCGATTGTGTCTTTTGGGAAGTCTATCTGAGAAGATGACCGGAGTTGACAACAACCCGCTGGTAGAGTTTCGCGACGTAAGCTATTCCGTTCCTTCAATCTTTTCACCGATTATTTCAGATTTGAATTTGAACGTTGAGCGAGGCGAGATTCTGGTGTTGCTCGGCGAATCTGGCTGTGGCAAGACAACTACACTCAAACTGGTCAATCGCTTACTTACGCCGACCTCAGGGCAGGTGCTGGTTGAAGGCAAACCCACTACTGAATGGAATGTGATACGTTTGCGCCGGCGGATAGGCTATGTGATTCAGGACGCCGGTCTCTTTCCCCATTTTACGGTCGAACGCAACGTCGGTCTGGTGCCTTCATTGGAAGGATGGGAAAGCGCGCGGGTGAAAGAACGAGTCATTGAACTGCTATCACTCGTGGGGCTGGCTGCTGATAAGTTTGCCCAACGGTTTCCCCGCGAATTGTCGGGCGGACAACGCCAGCGCGTGGGCGTGGCCCGTGCGCTCGCGGCAGATCCACCATTGCTGCTGCTTGATGAACCGTTTGGCGCACTCGATCCCTTGAGGCGCGCCAGCCTGCAAGAGGAATTTGGCGAACTCACCCGGAGACTTCACAAGAGCGCTATCTTCGTGACGCACGATCTACGCGAGGCATTGCGTCTCGGTTCTCGCATTGCCCTCATGCACGCCGGTCGCCTGGCAATCGTAGAAACGCCTGAGAACTTTCTCAACTCAAACGAAGAACACGCGCGCGCCTATATCGAGACTCTTCAACTTCGTGAGGACCAGGAAGCTTTCACAGGAGGGACCGGATGAGCTTCTGGACCTTTCTGCAGCAAAACTGGATCGAAATGCTCACCCTCGTGCGCCAGCACCTGAATCTGGTTCTTATCTCGACATCCATTGCGGTCGTGATCGGGATTCCCACAGGAATTCTGCTTACGCGCAAGCAAGCGCTGCGTAACCCGGTGCTGGGAATTGCCAACATAATGCAGACGATTCCCAGTCTGGCCCTTTTCGGATTTCTAATTCCCCTGCCTTTTATCGGCGGGATCGGTGCGCGCACGGCCATCGTCGCGCTCGTGGTCTATGCCCTCTTGCCAATCATTCGCAACACCGTCACAGGAATTCTGGGTGTGGACCGGAACGTTCGCGAGGCCGCGGTGGCGATGGGGATGACGGACCGACAGATTCTGTGGCAAGTTGAACTGCCGTTGTCGATGAGCGTGATCCTGACTGGCGTCCGAGTGGCGATGGTGATTTGTGTGGGCGTGGCCACAATCGCTTCGGCAGTTGGCGCCGGCGGCCTGGGCGTCTACATCTTTCGCGGACTTCGCGACGTGGGGAACAGCAATCTTTTGCTCGCCGGCGCGCTGCCCGCGGCCCTGATGGCCCTGGCTGCGGATTTCTCCCTGGGATTGCTCGAGCAACGCTTCTCAGTTGAGGCAAAGACTGAGAAGAAGCGAGCCTCGCTTTTGAACAAGGTCGTACTCGCGGTTATCGCCCTGGTTTTGGTTGGCGGCGTTTTCGGCGCCTGGCGGGCCGCTCGTTCGCGAACGCAATCGCTCGCGGGCGCCGCGCGTGTCGTGGTGGGCTCAAAAGACTTCACCGAGTCAGTTCTGCTCGCGGAAATTGTGGCCCAGATGCTCGAGGAGCGTGGCGTGACCCTCGAGCGGCAGTTCGAACTAGGCGGCAATCTTCCCCATGATGCTCTGGTCGCTGGCCGGATCGATCTCTATCCTGAGTACACAGGAACCGCATACACCGCCATACTTCGTCATTCTCCGATCACCGATCCGGGTGCAGTCTACGAACGGGTGCAAAGCGAGTATGCGGAGAAATTCAACGTCGAGGTTAGTCCACCTCTGGGCTTCGAAAACACGTTTGCTATTCTCGTTCGCGGAGTGGAGGCCAGGCGGCTCAAGTTGCAGACGATCTCTGATGCGCAACCTCATGCGCGCGCGTGGCGCGCCGGTTTCGGCCAGGATTTCATGTCGCGCGCCGATGGCTACCCGGGTTTCTCAAAGGCGTATGGGTTGAGATTCGCGGAGCAGCCTCGCGAAATGGAGCTCTCTCTGACTTACATAGCGCTCGCCTCAAATAACGTCGACCTGATTGCGGGAAACTCAACGGAAGGTAGAATCGCTGCGATGGATCTGGTGCAACTCGAAGACGACCGTCGTTACTTTCCCCCTTACGAAGCGGTTTACCTGGTGCGGAAGGACTCGTTGACCCGGGTGCCAGTTCTTGCCGAGGTACTGGAAAAACTGGCCAACGCTATAAAGACGGAAGAAATGCGACAACTGAACTATGAGGTTGATGCAAACAAACGTGGTCCCGCTGAGACTGTGCGCGAGTGGATTAAGCGGAAAGGATTCTGAAACAACATTCGCTCAAAATTCCGTCGGCAGCGATCCACTGAGAGATATCACGGACTGAAGCGGGTCCGATTCGTAAATAGAAGGCGAGTTATTCGCGGCGACTCGCTCGCTAAACAGTTGCAGCCGTGAGGAGGATTTATGACACTGTTTGATTTGCTTATCTTACTCCTGGTCGCCGGCATTTGCGGCGCGCTCGGACAGCCCATTACCGGCTACTCGCGTGGTGGATGTCTGGTATCCATTGCACTTGGGTTTGTGGGCGCGGTTTTGGGAGTGTGGCTAGCCCGCACGCTGGCGCTTCCGGAGCTTTTCGCAATCCAAATCGGCGCCACCAAATTTCCAATTATCTGGTCAATCATTGGATCGGCATTGTTTGTGGCGGTGATCGCATTGCTGACTCGCCGTCGCTAGCGGTTACACACATCAATGGAACCGCCGCAGGAATGCGCCAAGCGGATGAAAATTGAGAAATGATAAAGGGAAAATGCCCCGGCACCCGCCTGGCTACCCTCCGGCGCGCTCCGACGTCAATTGATCGACCTGGTCGCTAGACCATCCCGGCCTTCGCCTGCATGGCTTTAAGAGTTTCCGGAATGAAGGAGGTTATTTGATGGGTCTCTTCACGGCCATCGGCGAAAGCCTGGTAAAGCGTGAAGTCAGGCAACGAGAGGCAACTCAGAGGCGAGCTGTGGTTGTAGCCCGTGTCGATCCCTATCGCACTGTTAAAGATGTAAATACCGTGCCTGCCCAATCGTCCGCGCAAAGGCAGGAAAGCGGTGGGGGTGTGGCCAAAGACACAAGGTTTTCCGCGATAGTTCTTATAAAACTTCATGTCTCTCGACCACAGCAGTAACAGCGGCGAAGTCTCGCTGGGATGCTTCTCGTGATCCAGTCCCGCATGAACATAGAATGCGTAGTCGTCTTCGTGATAGAAGGGTCGCTCGCGAAAAAATTCCAAATGCTCCCGCGGAATCTTATTCTCGATGGTATGCCGGGCTACATCGATATCCATTTCGCTGTTTATGACGAGAGTTTGACCCGCATACTGTTCAAACGTGCGCTCCCCTCCGGTCACGGGCGTAATCCAGATGTTGCCCTTCCCCTCGATGAAATCCAGAAGCATCTGTTCATGATTGCCACGCAGGCAGGTTACCTGCTCCGGATTGCTGCGGGCAAGTTCGAGCACGTGAGCGACGCAGCCAGGCGCATCCGGGCCGCGGTCAATGAGATCACCCAAAAACACCAGGGTATCGGACTCATCGCGCGGAATCATTTCCAGCAGACTGAGCATCTGAGCACAACGGCCGTGAACGTCTCCGATGACAAATGTCTTCATGCCTTCCGGTCCTTGCCTTCCACGCGTCCGCTCCTGATCCGCTGCATCAAGGTCATGAATCTCGGATCCTCCCTCACCTCGGCCCAGTTGGAGTCCGACTCAAACCATGGGTAATTTTCGTTTCCCAGATCGATTGCCGTTTCAAGCCAACGGAAAGCTTCGACCAGGCGACCCTGAAGAAGATAAGCCGTCGCCAGCCAGTAGGCAATGTCATGGTCCCCAGCCGCGGCGACCATGACTTTTTCGGTGATTTGTTCGTCCGCCTCCAAATGCCGACCCTGGGCGCTAAGAAACATGGCCAGGATAGGACGAACGCCATCCATCTGTGGATGTTGCTGCAGCACCTGCTCGAGTATTCGCGTTGCGGCCGGGACCTCGCCACGGTAGTAAAGCACGAGCCCGCGAAACGTCCTAATCAGTGGGTGGTCCGGTTCGAGCGCCGCGCCCTTATCGAGCTCGGCCAGGGCTTCCTCATACTGCTTGCGATAATTGAAAATCCGCGCCCGATTGTAGCTGGCTACCACCTGCTCCGCCGGATTTAGCCGGACCATGCGTTCGAAGCTGCGCAGGGCGCGATCGTAGTCGCCATCAAGCCGCGCCAGCACGCCGCGGACGAAATGCACACCTACATCGTTGGGATACTCTTCGCGCAAACGCTCGACTTCATCCTTCGCCTTCCGTTTCTCGCCGCGGTGAAGATAGATGAAGGCCATGTGCATTCGCGCTTCGAGCAGCTTAGGGTCGAGAGCCAGTGCTTCGCTGAACGCTTTCTCCGCTTTCTCGTGATCACCGCCTTCACCAAGTCCCTTGAGCACCCGATTGACGTAACAACCACCGAGCGCGGAATGGGCCAGGGCAAAAGTGGGATCGAGCTGGATGGCGCGTTGGAAGTGCTCGATTGCTGAATCGATGTGTTCGCGGGACACGGTGTGATAGATAAACTGACCGAGACAGTTGCGGCCCCGCAGGTATTCTTCCGAAGCAGCCGCATCCGAGGTGGAGCCTTTGCCCAACTCCACTTTTTCCTCGGGGCTAAGCTCCAGCCGCAACCCTTCCACAATTTGCTGCACCATCGTGTCTTGAACAGCGATAATATCGCTGGCGTCGCCGTCAATACGTTCGCTCCACAGAATTTCTCCGGTGCGCACGTCGAGCAGTTGCGCCGTCACCCGTAGTCGATCGCCCGCGCGCAGAAAACTTGCGGTCAGTATCGCATCGACACTCATTTCTCTGCCGGCCTCCTCGGGGTCGACCTGCTTACCCTGATATTTAGCAATCGCAGATGAAGGACGCACGACCAGCGAACGAACGCGCGCTAGATCGGTAATCACTGCATCGGCCAGCGAAAACTCATAGAATGCAGTTTCCGGGTCGTTGCTCAGGTTTTTAAAAGGTAGTATTGCTACGCTTTTGCGTTCCTCACCAATACTCGTTTGCGGCGTTTCATGCGTTTCTCGCGGCTGGCTCGGGCTACCCGCGCGGTTAGAGGCGCCGGATGGAACCTCGGCGCCGGTAACGCTTTTCAGCCAGCGAAAGGCGCGTGAAACCGGGCTTCCGGAATTTAAGTGTCGTGGCGCAACTGTTTGCGAGCTTTCATCCGGGCCGGAAACGGCCGAAAGTTCGCGAATAATCGAACGTAGATCGTCTCGAAACTCCGCTATCTTCTGGTAACGATCGCGAGGCTCTTTTTTCAGCGCGCGGTCGAGTACCTGTTGCAAACGGGGTGGGACGGGATCCGGCCGGGCCTCCGCTAGAGGTTCGGGCTCTTCGTGCAACACCGCATGACGCACGTCGACGGCCGTCTTACCGCGAAAGGGCCAAGTGCCGGTGAGCATCTCGTAGAGCAACACGCCCGTGGAAAAGATGTCAGCGCGCGAATCCACGCGATCGCCGCGGGCCTGCTCAGGAGCTGCGTAGGTCGCGGTTCCGTACGGCACGCCTACCTCGGTAAGTTCTGTGTGGTGAATTCCGGAGTTGCGTGCCGCATCTTCATCCAGGAGTTTGGCGAGACCGAAGTCGAGTACTTTCACCTGCCCCTGGTTATTTACCATTACATTGCCGGCTTTGATATCGCGATGAATGATGCCCTGAGAGTGGGCTGCAGCCAGCGCGTCCGCCACTTGCAGGGCGATTGAGAGCGCGCTCGACAGATCAAGCGGTCGGCCATTGACCAATTGACGCACGTTTCGTCCCGGTAGATATTGCATCGTGATGAAATGCACATCGTCGATAACGTTTAGATCGAAAATCGTGCAGATATTCGGGTGATCCAAAGCTGAGGCGAGTCGGGCTTCGCGTTCGAAGCGTTTGAGATTCGCTTCTTTTGCAGTTAGCTCTTCCGGAAGGACTTTGATTACTACGGTGCGGCCCAACTTTGAATCAACGGCCTTGTAGACGGTACCCTGTCCGCCCGCACCGAGCTTCTCGAGAATCTTGTAATTCCCTAGGGTTGTACCTACCATC
>JALZJF010000066.1 GCA_030859905.1 Acidobacteriota bacterium | reverse complement strand
CGTTTGTTGCTGTAACTATCGGTGCTATTGAACTTATAACGAGAGATGCCGAGAGAGGAATTCGAACCACTCTGAACAGTAACTCATTGAAAACAAAGGGTTTGGAGCTGATTTGCCGAAGGGGGGACTCGAACCCCCACGAGTTACCTCACACGCCCCTCAAACGTGCGCGTCTACCAATTCCGCCACTTCGGCTCAAATTATCAGATAGCTATTGTAAGGAGTATGCCTCGCTGTGATATCTCTGGTGGTCAGCGGTTTGCACTCCCCAGGGCATGCGCGCCATCCTGTCGCCACGTTTATGGACTCTTCTGCTCACTTCGGGCTAGATGCAGGTGATGCAGACTCGGCAGGCGACTCGGCAGTTGCGGGGGATGCGGAAGCCTCGGGAGTTGGCGTTTGAGTTGGCGAAGGCTGTGATTCATCGTCCGTTGACTGCAACACGGATTGCGAACCAGTTATACCCGGCAAGGAAAGCATTAAAGCGATCAACATAAAAGCTGCCGCAGCGCCGATTGTCATCTTTGCCAAAACGCTCGCCGTGCCACGCGGACCAAATGCCGTGCTTGAAAGATTGCTGGAAAACAAATCCCCAGCACTGGATTTGCCTGGCTGCAGCAATACCACCACCACCAAAACTATGCAAGAGAGTATAAATAGTCCGTATAGAGTATAAGTCAGCAATTCAATCTCCTGGCAAATGGTAAATGGTAAATGGTGAATAGTAAATAGTGAGTGGTAAATAGTGAATTATAGTGAATCGAAAATTGTGATGCTAAATGCCTCATGAGCATTGTGAGCTCATTTAGCCGTCGTCGCGTTCTTCCCATTTACTATTAACCATTACCATTTACCCATCCTTAAAATTCACAATCCTGGCAAAGCTCTCGGCCTTCAAACTCGCGCCGCCGACTAGTGCCCCATCGATGTCCGCCCGCGCCATCAGCTCGGCGACGTTTTCCGGCTTTACCGAACCACCGTAAAGTAACCGCAACGATTCGGCAGCCGTCGCAGTGTGCCCTTCCGCGAAAACGCGCCGGATAAACGCGTGCATTTCCTGCGCTTGCTCCGGCGTCGCTGTGCGTCCCGTACCGATTGCCCAAACGGGCTCGTAGGCGATGATGATACGGTCGAGATCACGGGCTGTCAACCCACTGAGTCCGCCGTTTAGCTGACCGCTGACAACGTTTTCGGCACTTCCCTGCTCTCGCTGGTCCAGTGTTTCGCCGACACACATGATAACTGTCAGGCCTGCGGAAATGGCTGCATGACACTTTCTTCTCACCATCCCATCCGTCTCAGAATAAAGCTGACGTCGCTCAGAGTGCCCGACTATAACGTGGCTGGCCCCGGCGTCGCGCAGCATGAAGGCGGCGACTTCACCGGTGTGCGCCCCCTCTTCGCCTTCAGTCGAACAGTCTTGACCAGATATTCGGATGTTCGAGCCCTCGATTCGATCCGCGACGGTCTTCAGCGCTGTGAAGACAGGGGCAATTATGACCTCACAGTGGTTGGCATTTGCTACCAGCGGTTTCAGAGCGAGGGCGGTCTCAACCGACTCGCCAACCGTCTTGTACATCTTCCAGTTTCCAGCAACTACGGGTTTTCTCATGACGACTGGGTTTGGTCTTGGATCCTTGGTTTTGGGCTAGGACTTGGGGTTCTGACTCGTCGCGGGCTCTGAAGACTGCTCATCACTCCCAAGACCTAACAGACTCATGAAATACAATACGATCCACGAAACTACACGAACAAGCACGAAAAGAATGCATCAAGTCGAGTTATTTCGAGCGAGTTCGTGGATCGCTTTTTCTGCTTCTGTTGTTGCTTACCACTCTTTAAGCATCTCTCAAGCCAAAACCTGAGCACGTTTCTTAGTTTTTATCGTTCAACGCGGCAACTCCTGGCAGTTCTTCACCGGCAAGAAACTCGAGCGTGGCGCCGCCACCAGTCGAAATGTGAGTGATCCGATCGGCGACTCCTGCCTGCGTAATTGCCGCCACCGAATCGCCCCCGCCGACGATCACGAGCGCTCCCCGATCAGCGGCTTGGGCTACTGCGTTGGCAATGGCGAGCGTGCCTTCGTTGAATGGCGGTTCCTCGAAAACACCCATAGGCCCATTCCAGATAATCGTGCGCGCGTCGCGCAAGGCGTTTGAGAAATGGGAAACTGTCTCAACTCCGATGTCCATGCCCGCATGGCCAAGATTAGTGAATTCTATCGGAATCGTCTTAGCGATGATCTTCTCCCCCTTGACCGGTTCATAGCTATCAACTACCTGATGGTCGGTCGGCAGCAACAGTTCGATTCCCTTCTGATCCGCTCGACTCTTGACGTCGAGCGCGGTCTGAATCATATCGTCTTCAACCAGCGACTTGCCCACGGTAAAACCCTCGGCCTTCAGGAATGTGTAGGCCATGGCGCCGCCTATCAATATCTTGTCGACGCCCCGATCAATCAGCGCGTCGATGACGGGAATCTTGTCTGAAACTTTTGCTCCGCCCACAATTGCCGCGAAGGGATGGTCTGGATTCCTGAGCACCTGTCCCAGGTAAGCCAACTCTTTCTGCATTAACAAACCGGCCGCAACATTGGCTACGTGTTTCGTAATGCCCACAGTGGAAGCGTGCGCCCGATGCGCGGCGCCAAAGGCGTCGTTGATGTAAACGCCATCGCAGAGACCGGCTAACTGCCTAGAGAACCGATCGTCGTTCTGCTCCTCTTCCTTGTGAAACCTGAGATTCTCAAGAAAGAGCACATCCCCATCTTGCAGTGCCTCCGCTTTGGACTGCGCTGCTTCGCCGACACAATCCTCCACAAAGTCTACGCGCTTACCAACCAAAGTTGAGAGATGTTCGGCTACCGGCTTCAAGCTGTACTTCTCAACCCGCTCACCCCTAGGCCGGCCCAGATGCGAAGCCAGAATCAGACGCCCACCATGGTCAATGGCATGTTGAATGGTGGGAAGCGATGCGCGAATTCGAGTGTCATCCTCAACCTTCCCCTCCTTGATGGGTACGTTGAAGTCAACGCGAATAAATACCCGTTTGCTTTTCAGGTCGAGGTCTTTGATGGAAAGCTTTGACATTGCCGATTGCCAATTTGCGAGCTTGCTCTGCACACCTTTGTTCTGATGTCAATTTCGTTTTAGTTTGCGGTTTTACTTAGAGTTGAGTACTTGGATCCGGTCGCTACCGCTCGCGGTTCTGTATTGGAGCAGGACCTGGTCCATCTAATTATGTTCGCCGAAGGACTCTTCCATTCTAGGTTTTGACAAGGCCCTAAATAGGCGGAGGTGTTCACTTTTCGATGATTTCTAATCGGCAATTGACGATCAAAAATGTCAGAGTCCTTTGCCCGCAATGTACTTGATGAGATCGCGGACGCGGCATGAATAACCCCATTCGTTGTCGTACCAGGAGAGCACCTTTACCAGTCGCCCCCCAACTACTTTTGTGTACTCAGCGTCAACTATCGACGAGTTTGAGTTCTTCTTGAAGTCACTGGACACCAGAGGTTCTTCGCAAAACGAAAGAATTCCCGCGAGCTCTTCATTCGCCGCGTCCTTCAAAGCGCGGTTGACCTCTTCCGCCGTCGTGTCTCTTTCAACCTCGATTACCGCATCGACCAGCGAAACATTAGGAGTGGGGACTCGCACCGATATGCCGTCAAACTTCCCTTTCAACTCGGGCAGCACAAGCGCGACGGCTTTTGCGGCGCCGGTCGAGGTCGGAATCATGGAAAGAGCAGCAGCACGAGCGCGACGTAGATCCTTGTGCGGCAAGTCGAGCAGTTGCTGATCGTTTGTGTACGAGTGGATGGTGGTCATCTGAGCCGAACGGATACCAAACTTTTCGTTGATTACCTTAGCCACCGGGGCCAGGCAGTTAGTTGTGCAGGAAGCATTGGAAATTATGTGGTGATCAGACGGGCTATATTTATCTTCATTCACGCCCAGCACGATTGTGATGTCTTCATTTTTGGCGGGCGCAGAGATGACCACTTTTTTGACGGTACCGCGCAGGTGCTTCTTCGCATCTTCCGCCTTGGTGAATATCCCGGTGGATTCGACTACGATCTCGGCGCCAACTGATTCCCAGTCGATGGCTGCCGGATCTTTCTGTGAAAACACGCGAAACTCTTTGCCTTCGACCTTGATTCCGTTTTCAGTTGAAGAAATATCATGATCGAGGTTACCAAGCACGGAGTCGTACTTCAGCAGGTGCGCAAGTGTTTTGGTGTCCGTAAGATCATTAACGGCCACAAAATTGATATCCGGGTCACCTATCGACGTCCGAAAGATGTTTCGTCCGATGCGACCAAAACCGTTGATGCCAACCTTGACTGCCATTTCCTTAGCGACCTCCATGACGATTGTTCGAGCGGGACCCTACTTTGAATGCGCCGGCCCACACGTCATCGCGGGAGATCGTATGAACTCATGCTGGACGTGCTGGAAAAAAGAGTACTCAGATTATGCGGCGTCGCTTTCGCTGTCAAGAACTGTCAGGCTGTCTCAAAAGGCTGTTAACTCTTGTGCAGTGTACATCTTCTTGAAACCTCTGTAGGTTATACAACGTAGAGAAACCTGATCCGGTGAACTCTGTTTGCCAGCGTCTAAGTTCGCTTGAGGCCCGAGATTTGAGAATAAATGTGAAGGAGCTTTTGGACGATGCTTACAATGAAGATGAATGGGTTAATGAGCGGCGCGTTCCTGGGGGCGGTGCTGCTCGCGGCAGGCGCAAATGCATTGGCGCAAACTCCGTCCGCGACGCCGATTCCAGCCCAGCGCGACGCTATGCGTCCTCCCGGCTCCGAAACGCAGAATCCCAACAGGCCGCCGGGCACACAACAACCCCCGCCAACAGCGCCTCCTGGCACTCAACAGCCGCCGCCGCAAGCGCCGCCGGGAACCCCTGCGGCGCCCGTATCGCGTCCGACACCATCCACGCCAGGTATCCCAACCTCCGCACCGTCTCCTGAGGTTACCACTCCCTCATCCGAGAATCGGCCGATTCAGGATCCCGCCGACCCCGTTTTCCCGGCCGTGGAGCGAAGGCCATTGCCTCCCATGCCGAACATGACTCGTCTGGGTGTGACCAGCGATAACACGTTGACGCTATCGCTTAACGATGCGGTGAGGCGAGCCCTACAGAACAACAACGACATCGAGATGGCACGCGATGATGTACTCTTTGTGGAGACTCAGTTGCGGGCGCTCGAGGGTATATATGATCCAATATTCAGCATCACGCCACAGTACGACAAAAGAATAACGCCCCAGCAGAACAGGTTTTCCGGTTCTACGAGCGCCGGAACAACCTCGAACACGACCACTTCGTTAAATCCCGGGATCACAAAGTTTTTCTCTACCGGGGGCGGCAGCTACGACCTTACCTTCACCAACAGCAAGACGACTTCCGATTCGACAGCTAACATCCTAAATCCTTTCTACTCGGGAAATTTTGGATTGACATTTACGCAACCGCTCTTGCGCAATCGTTCCATAGACAATAGCAGGCGACAGATTCGAATTCAGAAGAAGCGTTTGGAGCAGTCAGATGCGGATTTTCGGCTGCGCACCATAGATGTGATCTCCCGAGTGCAGCAAACCTATTGGGAGATGGTGTTTGCCCTGCGCGACCAGCAGAACCAACTTGAGAACCTTAATCTCTCGCGTGAGAATCTGAGGAACGTTGAGGCGCAAATAGCGGCAGGCGCTAAGGCCCCGTTGGAAAGGGCCGAAGTGCAAACCGAACTCGCGAACCGCGAATCGGCGCTGCTACTGGCGGTGCAAAACGTTTCCATTGCGGAAAACAACCTCAAACAACTTATGTTCAAAGATTCGATGACGCCTGAGTGGTCGGCGCAGTTAACTCCGACTGACACTCCGGCCTTCAGTACAGCCCCAGTGAATCTGAACGAAGCTTTGAAAGAAGCGCGCGACAACAGGCCCGAACTGCGCCGGCTGCGTTTGGAAAACGACATTAATAGAATCGACATTCAGTTCTTCAAGAACCAGACACGCCCGCAGATTGATCTCGCGGGAACTGTTGCCCTCACCGGATTGGCTGGCAACGCCATTGCTCGGATCGATCCAGATACTGGTCTACCCCTACTGCCATCCGAGAATCTGATCGGCGGCAATAGACAAATGCTTAGCAACCTTTTCTCTTTTGATACGCGCAACGTCGTCGTCGGAGTCGCCATACAACTTCCGCTGCGTAACCGCACTGCCAAGGCCAATCTTGCGGGCGCTCGTATACAGACTGAGCGACTGCAAGCTACAATCCGTTCCCAGGACCAGATCATCGAGGTTGACGTGCGCAACTCCGCCCAAGCCGTAGAAACAGCTCGGCTGCGGGTGCTGTCGGCAAGGGAAGCAAGGATCAACGCGGAACTCCAGCTCGAGGGTGAACAGCGACTCTATCAAGTGGGCCGCTCAACCACCTTCCTCTTATTTCAACGCCAGAATGCTCTAACTAACGCACGCAATGCTGAGCTCAGGGCGGAAACCGATTACAACAAAGCACTGGCCGAGCTTCAGCGCGCGACCTCCTCCACGCTTCGCGCTAACAACGTTGTAGTTGAAAGTCCCGCTCCCTAGCCTAGCGGCTGTTGAAAAACTCGGGACGATCCACGAAATCACCAAGCGGCACAAAAAGAGCCCTTAGGATATCTCCATTCGGGATCGCAAAGGATGAAGATCTCCGCCACAATAATCACCTTCAACGAAGAAGCGAACATACGAGAGGCCTGCGAATCACTCGCCTGGGCAGACGAAATCGTTGTAATTGACTCACAATCAACTGACCAAACTGCTCAGCTCGCTTCTCAATCTGGAGCGCGAGTTATAAGTCGGGAATGGCCTGGGTTTGCGGCACAAAAGCAGTTTGCAAGTGACGCCGCTTCTCACGACTGGATCTTTAATCTCGATGCTGATGAACGCGTGTCAGCCCAGTTAAGAGCGTCTATCGAGGCCCTGCGCACAAAGCCGGCCGAAGCGCTTGCCGATGGTTATCTGATTTCGCGGCGGTCTTTTTACCAGGGGCGCTGGATTGGCGGGGGTGGTTGGTATCCCGATCGGCAGTTGCGCCTCTTCAGGAAGTATCGGGGACGCTGGGAAGGAAAGCACATTCACGAGTCGGTAAAGATCAAAGACGGCCGGATCGAGAAATTACAGGGTGATCTCTTGCACTATAGCGTACGCGATGCTGTTCATCACCATCGCATGATTGGTGAGCGTTATGCCCCACTCGCTGCCCGTCAGATGTTTGAAGCAGGTCGGCGCACATCTACGCTGAAAATTGCTACCGCAGCTCCATTGGCCTTCTTGCGCAGCTACGTTCTGAAGGCTGGCTTTCGGGACGGGCTCGCCGGCCTTAGCATTGCCAGCTTTGCAGCCCATCATGCCTTCCTCAAGCATCTGCTGCTCTTGGAAATGCAAACAAAAAAACGGTAGTGCAGACCTGCGCAGGGCCTGTTCTCTCCTTTCCCAGCGAATAGCAAACACGATCCACCAAATAACACGAAAAGGATCTAAACTGAACTTCGTGTTGGTTCGTGTAGATTTGTGGATCGTTGGTTCAGGTCGGGCTGCGAAAAGCGGCAAGAAACTACTGACTTGGTTTACCCCAACCGTGATGCGCAAGATAACCGCAACCGAAAAAAGAAGTTAGTAGGCAGCAAGGGTCAAGCAATATACAATGCATGTCGATGATTCCCCTGATAGCGGCCCTGCCAGACTTTAACCAACTGATACCTCCACCTTTTAGTTACATCATCGCCGCCGTTCTCGGCGCAATTATTGGAAGCTTCCTGAACGTGGTAATTTACCGGCTCCCTCTCGAAGAGTCCATCGCATTTCCAAATTCTAAGTGTCCCTCCTGTTCGGCGGAAATTGCCTTCTACGACAATGTGCCGGTGCTTAGCTTTATCTTATTAGGCGGGCGTTGCAGGTTCTGTAAGATGCGTATATCGACTCGCTATCCCGCAGTTGAAATACTAACTGCGCTGCTCTTTGTCGCCGTGACCTGGCGTACGGGTATGACGCCGGCGCTGCCCTTTGACCTCATATTTGTTAGCGCACTGGTAGCGCTCGTTTTTATTGACGCTGAGCACATGATTCTGCCTAACGCTATAACCTATCCGGGAATCGTCTTCGCGCTCGTGGCGCGACTGGCGATTCCGTATCTCGTCGGTGCGCCTCACTTCGATGATCTTCCCGGACTCATGAACGGCCCGTTCGCCGGCTGGCCAGTTGTGGCGGCATCACTCGGCGGCGCCTTTATCGGAGCCTTGGTTGGCGGCGGGTCGCTATGGCTCATGGGCTGGCTCTGGGAAAAACTTCGCGGTGTTGAAGCCATGGGCCTGGGAGATGTGAAGATGATGTTTATGGTAGGGGCCTATGTCGGTTGGCGTCTCACCATTCTCACCATCTTCCTCGGCGTATTTTCCGGTTCGCTTATTGGTATTGTTCTGATGATACGACAAGGACAGAAAGACATGCAGATGCTTTTGCCCTTCGGTATCTTCTTAGGGATTGGATCAATCATGGCGCTGCTTATGGGCCCGCAAATCGTCGAGTGGTATGCCGGCCAGTTTTCGTGATTTCCAATTGCCGATTGCCAATTGCCAATTGGTGCCTGATGAAATCGATGGGTGGACTGACACCTAAGACAATCGCGAATAGAAATCTGATTAAACAGCGAAAAAGACAAGTTTCCGAAAACGCCAATCGGCAATCGGCAATTGGCAATCGGCAATACCCATGATTCGCGGGAACCGCATACAACTCGGCCTCTCGTTGCTAACGGCCCTATTCCTGTTGGCAACACTCTTTGCGGTTCTTCTTTTCGCTCTTTCTCCGGCAACTCACGCGGCAGGTGCTCCCATGCTCCTGACCGCATTCGTGGCTATTCTCATTGGCAGTTTAGTTGTCATCTTGATTCTGCTCCGCCGGCTTCTACGCCCCTATCGCCAACTGGTGGGCGAAGCGGAGCGAGCTCCCGTTGAACCCAGAGGTCGCAAATCCCGGGATGAAGGTGAATTTGTCCTGGAGACCTTCCAGTCCGTGGTAGCGCAGCTCCAAACACAACGCAAAGAGCTGCAGCAACTCAGCGCCCAGGCAAGTGAGCGAGCTGATTCCGCCATGAAGTTCAGCGAACGCATCGTGGCCAGCGTGCCATCAGGCTTAATAGCCTTCGACTCCAGTGGACGTTCGATGGTGATCAATGCCCCGGGTCGCGCACTGCTCGAGTTTGATGGCAAGGCTCTGGGTCAGCCAGTCGCATCGCTCTTGCGCAACATTCCCCAATTAGCCCAGATGGTTGAAGAGTGTCTCCAGACAGGTAAGGTCTATCGGCGCGAAATAATTCAAACAGTTGCCTCAGACGGGACGACACGGCGCCTCGGAGGCACGATTGCACCCATTGATCTTTCTCCTGACCGCGGGGCCCGAGGCGCACTATGTCTCTTGACCGACATAACCGAAGTGACCGAACTTCGGGAACAGGTAGCACTCAAACGTAACCTCGAAAGTCTGGGCGAGATGTCCGCAGGCCTGGCCCACGAATTCAAAAACGCCATCGCCACCCTGCATGGCTACGTTCAGCTTCTGCAGAATCTGGAATTGAACGAGCGTGGGCAAATGGCAGCCTCGTCACTTCTGAATGAGGTCCGCAACCTTTCCGAGATGGTCACTGCATTTCTAAATTTCGCGCGACCTCAGCCGCTCCAGATGGAAGACGTCTCCCTCTCCGAACTGACACAGGAATGCGTGGCTGAATTAAAGTCCGTGTATGACGAGCGGCGCGTTGAACTGATCGTGATGGCGGACACCGCGAACCTCCCTGAGGTTCGCGCCGACGAGCGCCTGCTCCGCCAGGCTGTTCTGAATCTGTTAAGGAACGCGGCCGAAGCCGTTCCTGAGGGCAAAACGGACCGGAGAGTAAAGCTACGCGGTCTGAGAGAGGTTGATCGGGAGGGTCATGAATGGGCCCTCATTGAGATTGAAGACTCTGGCGAAGGGATTCCCCAGCCGGATCTTCAACGCATCTTCATTCCCTTTTTCACCACCAAAGAGAAGGGCCACGGCATCGGACTCGCGCTGGCTCATCGTGTAGTAACCGAGCATGGCGGCACACTCACCGCTTCCAACAGGCCGCCCGCCGGTGCGGCTTTCACCTTGAGGTTGCCGGTTCGGAGTGATTAGTCACATGCTTCTGTCATTAAGGTTTCAGTGTGGCCTGTCAGAACGGAGAGCGGTAACGACCCGGTATGATCTGCGCCGACTCTCAGCGAACCCTGTGACAGCGTCCCCGCTGTATCTCTCAAGTTGAGACCCAGTCGCTACCGCTTCCAGTTCTGACAACCACGCGGAAAGTACTCGGTCCACCGCCTATCGACCAGAGCCGCGATATCATCACGTACGATCAGTTCCGCGGGAAAACCCGGTTTAGTGCGCGCGTCAATAACAATCGGCCCCTGGTAACTCAGATGATGTCGCTGGACTTTGGTTTGGGCCGCGTAAATATCGGCCGCGGGCTCAAAGCGGGTCCAGGTTGCCCAGAGGAAATCGGAAGCTGAGCGCGCGACCTTTACATCATCGTGTAGAACTATGAGTGGCCACTTTGAAAATACTAGCTCTCGCGCAAGCCTGCCCGCCTGTTCGGGCTCCTGCTCGTATGGCGTTCCCTGGATAACCAGACATCCGCCACAAAACACTTCGGCACTTATCACGTCGCGCGGCAGCTCTCCCCGAAATTCATGTGGTAGATCGCGCACGGGTTCGCCTAACCCCAACATGATTGCCTTGCTGCCTTCGTTCACCTTGCCGCTGGTGTAGTCGAGTGTGTCCATTGATACATTCGAGAAGATGAACAGGTCAGTTTCCCAACGCACGCGCGCCAGCACATGCTCAAAGAGTTTAGGGAAATCGTGTAGATCCTGGGGCGTGTCAATGAGAATGAGAAACTTCGTCAACGAGAGCTGGCCCTCGCCAAGAATGCGGAATCCCGAGACGAGCGCCTCGCGTCGGTAGCGTTCCCGCACGACGGCGGCGGCCAACGAATGAAACCCTGTCTCTCCGTAACTCCATAGATCGCGCACACCAGGCATCACCAGGGGGAAGAGTGGCGACAGCAACTGCTGCAGGTAGTCGCCAATGAAGAAGTCTTCCTGGCGCGGCTTTCCTACCACGGTCGCGGGATAGATGGCGTCGCGCCGGTGAAAAATACCCTCAACGTGAAAGACAGGATAATCGTGTTGCAGAGAGTAGTAGCCGTAATGGTCGCCGAATGGTCCTTCCGGTCTTCTTTCGTGGGGCGAAGCGAAGCCCACCAGCGCAAACTCGGCTTCCGCTGCCAATCGATGACCGCCCAGCGAATTTCCGGTCATCCTCAATTTCTCGCTCGCCAGAAGCGAAGCGAGAATCAACTCTGGAACGTCTTCGGGGAGCGGTGCTATTGCCGCAAGAATTAAAGCCGGTGGGCCACCCAGGAAAACCGTCACCGGCAGCGGTTTCCCCTGTGCTTCAGCTTCCTGGTAGTGGAAGCCGCCGCCCTTTTGAATCTGCCAGTGCAGGCCTGTCGAATGCGAGTCATACACCTGCAAACGATAAATTCCGAGGTTGTGTTTTTTCGTGAGCGGGTTCTCAGTATAGACCAGCGGAAGGGTAATAAAGGGACCGCCATCTTCCTGCCAGGTCGTCAGCACGGGCAACTCATTTAATTTAGCCGGCCGGTCGAGCACTTCGGTTACTGGTGCGCGCCGAATGTTTCGCGTCCCGAGTCTCAAGGCATCGAGTGCGAGTGTCCGGTGTTTCCACAACTCAGTACTGCGTGGCGGCAGGAGCGACTCTGCCAGATTGGCAAAGTCGCGCACCAGCGCTTCGGGTTTCGGACCAAAAGCAAGTTCGATTCGACGCGCCGTACCAAAGAGGTTCGTTACGACTGGGTATCGGCTTCCCTTCACTCGTTTAAACAAAAGTGCCGGTCCACCCTGATCAATCACACGCCGATGAATCTCGGCAGCTTCAAGATACGGATCCACTTCCGCTTCGATTGGGATGATCTCGTTTTCTTTATGGAGTAGATCGAGGAATGTGCGGAGGTTCCGATGCATGCGTTGAACGGGAAGTATAACCCAGTTCATTTGTCATTTCTCATTTTCCGTAATTTTCCATTTCTCATTTGCTGAGACGAGGCAGTTGTTCGAGCAGCCGACAGGGCGTCCAAGTGATCTGATGGGTAGACACTACGCCGTTGGTCAGTTCGAAAACCTGGAAGGCTAGGATCTGATAAACTGCTTTAGAACTCTCGCCGCTTCAAGGTTGGCGAATCCATCGGCACGACTCTGCCGCCGGATGTGAGGCGTGGGCTCTGCCACGCCGTAAGCGCCTTTGTTCAAGTATTGGGCTACGCCCTTGGTCCGGGCTCTGCCCTTAGGGTCCATGAAGAGGGCAGAGCCCGGACCAGGGGCAGAGCCCAGGATTTAAACCCGACAGACCGGCGGGGCGGAGCCCGCGCCTCACATCCGGCGGCCAAGCCGTGGCGTGGATGAATGATTTAGGGGGAAGCGTGGGAGAACCGGTAACCCAGGAGATTGCGATTTCAGTGAGGGGTGAAAAGGTTGAGTGCGCCATTAACAACAAAATCGTCGCGAGCTACGACAAGTCTACGCTGGTTAGTGCTGGTAAACTCAAGTCAACTGACGGCGTGCACGGCATCCGCTTCGCACATAACACAGAGGCCATCGTGACCCGCCTCACGATCACGATACCTTAGCTTGACGTGCATTAAAAATCGTCTTGAGCTACGATCCTCTCATTCTGTCAGATCCAGCACCCAGATTGATTACTAATTCAAATTCTGAAGAGTCGGCTAGATTGCCTATGGGTAAACTATTTCTGTTACTCCTCGTCGTTGCCGCTTCTGCGCTCAACACTGTGTCTCAGTCTGGAAGAAGAAACACCACTCCGAGGCCCACGCAAACGGCGCCCATACAACCACCACTCAACCCGGAACCCGAGCTCAGCCCGCTTGTCGCGCCCTCGGGGTTGCTTTTCCTGCCGGAGAGTCTCCGCGAGCGGCAAATCAAAATGCTCGACAGCGGCAGCTTCCGCTTAGCGGACTTCCGCGGCAAAGTCGTAGTAATAAACCTCTGGGCCTCATGGTGCGGACCCTGCCGTAGAGAAGTTCCAGAGTATGAGAAAGTACGTAAGGCTTATGCAGGACGCGACGTGGAGTTCATAGGATTAACGACGGAAGACCCGCGTACTTCCTCTGACCGTGTGAATAAATTCTTGCGCGAGATCAGTTTTGGCTTCCGCCTTGGCTGGGCCGACCGTGAGACCGCGCGCACGTTGATGAACGGCAGGAAAGCGATCCCTCAGACTTTGGTGATCGACGCTGACGGACGTGTCGTCAACCATTGGACCGGCTACACGCCAGGACGCAGTGGAGCCAAGTTAAAGCAGACGATTGATCAAGCCCTTCAGACAGCACCAGCGAATGTAAGTCGCGTCAGCGCGTAGTCAACTTAGTGAAGGGTGACAAGGTTGAGTGCGCGATTAACAACAAAGGCGTCGCGAGCTACGACAAGTCTGCGCTGGTAACTGCAGGTAAGCTCAAGTCAACTGACGGTGTGAGTGGCATCCGCTTCGCACATAACACAGAGGCCATCGTGACCGACCTCACGATCACAAAACCCTTGCTTAACCCGCATTGAAAATCGTCGCCTAAGAATCTAGCTTTTCGTGGTGATTGGTGTGATTTGGTGGATCGTCATTTAACCATGCATGCGAACGATCCACTAAATTACACACGAAACTTCACGAAACCTTTGGCTGGAGCTCACGCCCCAGGCTGATATGCTTTCGCCTGCTTCGCAGGTTGGGTAGATTACCGTTCCCAAAATCTGCGGGCACTTCATACCGCTACCTCATACCCGCCGCTACCTCATGTCCGCTGCTACCCTCGTCCCCAGGGAATTATTTCCTCACCACGGAGAGCTTTATCTCTGACGGATACTGCCTGGAATGATGGACGACGTTGTGCGCGACGACACCTTTTGGTTCGTCGTAGTTCTTCCCGCCTGTGTTCATGTTCCGATCAAAACGCGGGAAGTTGCTGCTCGACACTTCAATCCGAATTCGGTGGCCTGCCTCGAAATAGTTGCTCGTGGTCATCGGCTGGAGCGTCACTTTATACACCTTCCCGGGCTCCAGCCATGCCAGAGGCTTATCGTATCCGTTCCGATACCTCAGCCTCTGGATCGTCTCGTCAAGGTTGTAGGCTCGCCCGTCCGGATACACGTCGATCAGCTTCACCGTAAAATCCGTGTCCTTTGCATCCGAAGAGACGTAAAGTGTGACCTCAATCGGCCCGCTTACTTCCATCCCTTGCTGCAACGGTTCGGTGCCGTAAACCAGTATATCGGGCCGCGTCTCCATCTTGCGCTGGTCGAAGGCGCCGCCCTGAACTGCGTTCCCGGTGCAGCAAACATTTCCGCCGTACGACAGCACCGGATTCATGGGGTCGTAGTCGAATTTATCCGGGTTATCTACCGCCGGCGGTGCATCGACTAGAGTACCGTCGCCGTCGAGTGTGTTGGCCTTGCCACCGCTCGACAAGAAAAAGCTCAACGGCTGCGCTCCTGCCGGCGGCCACGTGTCTGATGTCTGCCATTTGTTGATCCCCATGGTGAAGTAGCGGACCTTCGGCATCTTTTCGAGAATGCCATTCATCTCGCCCTTGAGGAAGTAATCGAACCACGCGTATGTCAGCTCGTCATAGTTCAGCCGCGCGTCTCCCATGCTGCGCTCTCCGACTAAGGTGTTCTCCGTGGCGCGCTTGTAGGCGCAGTGGAGAGTGGGCGCGATCACCGCGTACTGTTGGTTGGCGATCTCGGGACGGGCCGTCTTCCGCACGTGATTGTAGGCGGCCAGGTTGGGCCCTACGGAGACGTCGTACCAGGACATGAACCAAAACCCCGGCACATTGATATTCATGTTGTTATGCCACAGGCCGCCTCGGTACCACGCGGGATCATTCGGCGCCCTTTTAATCATCGAACCCCCTGTATCAACAGGCATCTCATCGGCGAAGATACCCTTTGGTCCATCCACGGCCTTCATGATGTCCATGACGGGAAGATGCCTGAGCGCCTGCGACCAATCTACCCGCGGTAACTGCTGCGCCAGATCGAACGACTTCGACGCCCGAATCAAATCCTCCCGCGACGTGTTGGGCGGAAACATCGGCCGCACCTGGTTCTGCTCACCGTAGAGCCAGGCGATGAACAGCATCTGGACCGCGCCGCCACGGTACCAGTTCCCCTGCTCGTAATACGGCCCCACGCGTCCCACACCGGCGCCGAATCCTTGCGGGATCATCGCCGCATAGGCCGGATTGCCCTGCGCCGCCACAGCCAACTGCCATTCGGCGGTCGAGGAGCATCCGATCGTGCCGACCTTGCCGTTCGACCAGGGCTGTTTGGCCATCCACGTGAGTGAGTCGTCGCCGTCGGTGAGCGGCGCGCCCAGGATGTCGTAGTTCCCTTCTGAGAAAAAGTGGCCGCGCTCGTTCATCTGGACGAAGACGTACCCGCGCTTGACGGCCTCCAGCTCGTTGGTCATATCACGTGGCAGCCCGTTGCGAACGTCCCAGAAATTGAAGTTGTATGGCGTGCGAACGAAAATCACCGGGTATTTCCTAGATTGATCCTTCGGGCGATAGACGTCCGCTGCCATGCGCTTGCCGTCACGCATCGACACCATGAGCTTGCGCTCGACGATAGCCACTGACTGCAGGTCTTTCTCGAGCGAGTTTCTCCGAGCGATCATTTCCGGAGTGAGGGCGCCACGCCCCTGAGAATGAACGCTTTGATTGGAACCGTTTTGAATTGCAACGCAGAATCCCGTTCCTGCAAGTATCAGAATCCAGAGAATCTTCTTTCGCATGCGCCTGTTCCTTTGGAAAAAAGTGTCCGACAAATTTAGAACTGAATCCAATAGGGCGGTGCTGAGAATTGTAGGGGCGTCCCTCCGTGGATGCCCCTCGCCACCTCACCTTGGGGCGCCCACGGAGGGACGCCCCTACAATATCTCCGCTGGGTGGGCCACGACGCCGCTCCGGGTTGTTAGGGGGATGGTCTTTCTGTCGTATCCACGGTGCGGGGTCGGGAGGGTGAGGTCGTTTTGGTTTCTCCAAGACGCGCTTCGATCTGTTCCACAGCGACTTCGGCAGCTTCCGCCACTCCCGTCATGAACGAATGTCGCAGAGGCTTCATCATTTCCAGAGTCTCGCGGTCTCCCAATTGGGCCAGAGCCCCCAGCAGCCCCACCGTGACCCTTGCCGGGTTGGCATTCTGCCTTAAAAAAGGATATAGGAGATTGGCGGTATCGAGTTGCTTGAGATAACCCACTGCCTGAGCATGGCGGGAGGAATTCAGCTCCCGCACAATCCGAAATAGTGTTTCCGCTTTTCCCATGCGGTAGAGCGCCCAATCAAGAGCAAGGCGAACCTCCTTGTTCTTCTCCTGAAGCTGATAGCCCTCAACTACCTTTCTTTGGTCGCCGGCCACGAGTCGGGCTAAAGCCTCGGCAGCGCGTTGGCGCACCAACGGATCAACGTGACCGAGTTGGCGCGCGAGCTCCGCAGAATCTGCACGGGCATCAACGCCATCCTGAGGCAGCGTCCCTGTTTGGCCCAAGGCAGTGAAAGCCACTTCCGCAAGCAGAAACATCCCGATGGCTAAATGGAGTTTTTTCATAAGCTACCGTTCACTTATTCATCCCAGCCGCGCCAGCTTTACGCAGACTGGCACTGTTCAAGTCTAGCTCCGCAAAGGGAATGACCTCGACATTGGAGAACTGCTTGCGCAGCGGTTCGAGAAAGTCTTTGGCGCTGCCGACGATGATGATATTCGCGTTCTTCACACTGATTCGCCCGCTGGCGAATCTCTGAATGTCGGCAGGCGTTACTGACTGAACGTTGCTGATGTAATTATTAATCTCGCTGAGGCTCAGCCCATAGAGTGAGAGCGACGCGATCTGCCCAACCAACCCTTCCGTCGTTTCCAGCGCGCGCCCGAAACCGCCAGTGAGCACAGCCTTGCGAGGTACCAGTTCCGCCGCCGCTACCGTCTCATTGGATAGTCGCCCAAGTTCCGCCACCAGAAGCGCCGCGACGTCGGCGCCCGAAGTATTCTTTGTCTGGGCCGAAGCCACAAATGGTCCGGCATCCCGGCGTGTGTCGAGCCGGCTACTGGCGCCGTAGCTCAGACCACGCTTGATTCGAATCTCCTGATTCAAGCGTCCCGAATAACCCGTCAGCACAGCGTTGGTCACGATGCCTCGGAAATAATCGGGGTCGATGCGGCTGATCCCCGCCCGAGCGAGAACGACAGCAGCCTGTCCGGCGTCAGGCATGTCCACAACCACCACCCGCTGCTTTTCAGCGGAGTTGATCATCTTTCCAACCATACCCCTCTGAGAAAGCGGCGTCGTGGGCTTTACCCAGTCGGCAAAGACTCGCTCGGCGAGCTTGAATGCGTCCGCGGCCTTGATGTCGCCGCCCACGACGAGGACGGCATTGTCAGGACGGTAAAACTGCGAATGCAATCCCACGATGTCCGCACGCTTAATGCGAGCCAGCGACTCTGGAGTGCCGGCGAGCGGATGCCCGTAGGCCGCGTCGCCGAACACCACGCGACCCGCAACGAGACCGGCGAGCGCACCTGGTTGCCTAAACGTCACACTTAAGCTGTCCAGATACTGCTGACGAAGCCGTTCGATTTCTTCGTCGTTGAAAACTGGATTCCGAGAAATGTCGGCGAGAATTGCCAGCGCGGGTTCAATCTTTGACGACATGACATTGATGGAAGCTCGCGACGCGTCCCAGCCGGCTCCCGAATTGATCGCTCCACCCAGGGCTTCGATCTGATGCGCGATTTCCGGTGCGCTCCGAGTCTTCGTCCCCTTTGTCAAAAGCGATGCCGTCATGTCGGCCAGCCCGCTTAATTGTGGTGGATCGATCTCGCCCCCGTTTTTAACGAGCAACTGCGCTGAAACTAGTGGCACGTCATGGTCTTCGATAACCACCACGCGGAGGCCATTCTTGAGAGTCTTTTCCTCAGGCTTGGGAATGTTTACAGAACGCGGGGCGGTCGGGGGCGGCGGTGTCTCCTGCGAAACCGGCGCGCCTATCTGTTGGGCCCGAACAGCCAACGACGGAAGAGCCAGTAAAGCAAGTAAGGGGAACCGCGCGGCTCGTCCGCAAGTGCTCAGTGAGTTTCTCATCACCCTTCCCCTCTTCTGACATTCTGAGTGCTGGTTCGGGGCTTGGCCGGTTCCGCCTGGTACATAATCACTACTCGGTTCCCGTCGTTAAAGTATTTTTTCATCACCCGCTGAATGTCGGCCGCGGTTACGGCCTGCAACCTCTCCATCCCGGTGTTGACTCGAGCTGCGTCTCCAAGCAGCACCGCGGCCCGGCCCAGAGCAAACGATTTGCCCTCGCTGGTTTCGCGTTCGCGAAGTTCGTTGGTGATCAGCTGATTCTTGGCCTTATCAAGTTCGGCGGCCGTCACCGGCGCGTCTTGTATGCGCTTGAGTTCGGCAAGCAGCGATCGCTCGGCCTCCTCCGGTTTCTTTTCGCTCGCCAGAATTGCGCCTAGAACAAACAGTCCAAGATCCTCACGCAAGTCGGCCTGGGCGAACGCTTCCTGGGCAATCTGCTGCTGGTAAACAAGCGACTGGTACAGTCGCGAGGATTCTCCACTGGATAAGATGGACTCCGCGACGCGCAATGCGTAAGCATCATCCGCCTTAACTGCGGGCGCGAGATAGGTCAGAGCGATCGCCGGTAATGGAACGTTCGGCGCATACTCAGTTATCCGCTTTTCGGCACTCCGCTCAGGCTCCTTGATGGTAACTCGCGGAAGTGGGCGATCGGGTTTAGCGACCCGCCCGAAGTATTTGTCCACCCAGGCGTCCAATTGTTTAGGAGCGAAGTCTCCCACAACCACCAGAGTCGCGTTATCCGGGCGGTAGAAAGTGGAATGGAACGAACGTACGTCTTCCAGAGTAGCCGCATCAAGTTCTTCGATGCTGCCGATCCCGGGGCGCCGATACGGATGAACTGCAAAGGAATTCTTTTCGATGGCATAGAAGAATCGGCCATACGGCGGAGCCAGAACTCGCGAGCGAAATTCCTCCTTGACTACATCGCGCTCCGACTTGAAGTTCTTGTCATCAACATTTAACGAGCCCATTCGGTCAGCTTCTGCCCAGAGCAGAGTCTCCAGATAGTTTGAGGGCACCACTTCGTAGTAATTAGTGAAGTCGTCCCAAGTTGAAGCGTTGTTGAAACCGCCCACGTCCTCCGTCAAACGATCCATCATCTCGTCCTTCATGTTCCTGGTGCCCTTGAAGAGCATGTGCTCGAACAGATGCGCAAAGCCACTGCGACCGTCGGGATCGTCCTTTGAACCCACCTTGTACCAGACCTGAATTGCTACTGTGGGGCTCGAATGGTCTTCCACGGTCAAAACCCGCAAGCCGTTCGGCAACGTTCGGTCTCGATAGCTGAGGCGCGGCATCGTCACTTGAGCCACAGAATTAGGCGCCAACGTGGCAAACACCGATAACGCAATGAACAGTGTTATGAATTTCCGCTGCATCATATGTTGCTCCAATGATATATAAATTGTGGCAGAGACACTTGCTGGGTCTTCGATTGCCAAATGCGGAGTGGGTGTTGCTTTTCGTCAGCGGCCGAGTGAGTTTAAAGAGCGTCTCCATCAGTCGAGGTCAAGCGGGTTTAGATACGGTTTGTCCTTTTCTTTATCTGCCCTCTTCATGGCCTCTTGAAACTTCTCCTCAAGAATCCGATCGCGGTCCTTCATCGAGTTAAGCTCCTGCGCGAAGATCTGTTCACGTACCTGTTTTTGCTTGTCCAGCCCCTTAACCATCTCGTCAAAAGAAGCCAGGGGCTTGGTCTTCTCGTCGTGGGAGATTAGTGCTCCTGTCTGCGCGTCAATCGTCAATTTAGACTCGCAGCACGGGCAGATGATTGTGAATCGTGACTTATCTACCATGGATACTCCCCTATCCTGTCTCATACTCCCGCAGTCAGACTGAATTGCACGATCAGTATAACACCATGGCCCGGTGGAGGCTTGAGGGACGACCACCCTAATAGTTCATTTTGAGTCCGGGGGGTTCATTTTCCATTCTCCATTTCTCATTCGCCAAATGTTCATTTTTCTGATGTCATTTCGTGACGCTTCGTGTTATTTCGTGGATCGTTTGCTTGGCTGAGGAGATGAGAACGATCCACAAAATCACATGAACGAACTGCCCAAAGCCAAATAGAAAATGAGGAATGGAAGATCAACCCTTCCTTAACCGCAAATTAACACAGATAAGGGGCAGCCGCGAAGGACTGCCCCTTTCTCATAACCTCGCCGTGAAAACCTCTATGGTGTTAGGGCATCTTTAATTGCCTTGCCGGTCTTCTTGGCTCCCTCGGCAGTTTTTTTGCCAACTGTCTTGGCGCCTTCGGCGGTCTTTTTTCCAATCGTCGTGGCACCTTCGGCGGTCTTCTCTCCAACGGTCTTTGCTCCTTCAGCCGTCTTCTCGCCGACGGTCTTGGCGCCTTCAACTGTCGCGTCGCCCACGTCCACGGCCTTGTCAGCAGTCCACCGGGCAGCGTCGGCAATCTTGTCGCCGCTAACCTCAAGCGCATCGCCTACGTCGTTGATTTCCTTTTCCTCACCGGTCGGCGAATAGGCGCGCACCGTCCGTCGCCCATCGCGCGTGGTGACGACCACTCTGGACACCCTGGGATCGTTTCGGAATACGCGTGTCTCAGTTTTCACGCCACTGGCGTCTGAGGTGGTGGTGATTTGTGACCCGTCAGCTGCCGTGCGCGTAGTTGTTGTGGCGGCCGCATTTGCATTGTCATTTGTCGTCTGGTCTGTCGTCGCGCAACTTGTCCCGAACATTGCCACAACTACAACAGCCATTAACGTAATAAGCTTCTTCCTCACCTGTGTCTCCTCCTAAGTCAATTCCTAAATCATTTCGATAGCCGGATTTATGAGTTTAATTCGGCAATAGACGTGCCAGCAAGTTGGCCTCGTAACAACCAGACCGTCGCTTAGGCCAAATCAACCGCAACCTGGCTAACCAGCGGATAAAAGCATACGCGGCATTTTCAACTGCGGTCGCTATTAGTACAGGAACGAAACGTCTATTTGACTTTCCGCTGAAATTCGACTAGAAGCACTCTACTCAGTTTTTACTTTTGCCCAGCGGCGCAAGGCGCAAAATTAGTTGCGTACGGTTTCAACTCTCTGCATTATTCATTACTACATTCACGCTCGATATTTGATTGTTCTCCTGGCTTCAGCCAAAAAATCAAATCCATTGACAACTAGTTTCAGCATCCCCAAGGAGCTTTGTTTATGCGCAGACTTTTCTTCCTCGCGGTAGCTATGCTGTGTCTCTTCGCCGCTTTGCTGCCCACACAGCGCAGCTTCGTGGCCGAATTAGGTACGGTCGATAAGGCCTATCGCGACGGGTTGGAACTTTACAGGGCCGAGAATTACTCGGGAGCTATTCCGAAATTTGGGGAGGTCAAACACCTTTTCCCCGAACGTTCGGAAGTCACTCGCCTGGCCCAGGACAGCCAGGAGAATATCTCCGAAGGAAGGGATAAGTCAGGCGTGCCAACTAGTTGGATAGTAGCCGGCGTTCTGGTGTTTCTATTTATTATCGTCGCCGTCGTGGTGATGGCCGTCGTCGCGTTTTTACTCATGCGCCGAAGGGGCAAGGCGCAGCCCAAGTCGGGCGCGGGTGCGGACAGGTCCCCGGCTCCGATGGGAAGAGCAGCGCGGCCGAGCTCGCCCAAACCAGAATCACCTCATCCCACACCGTCACCATCCTACTCAGCTCCGTCAGCCCCGAGCAGACCCATCTCTCCGCCACTATCTCCTTATCCAGATATGGGAGGACCTGACAATGCCACCGTTGATCTTTCTCGCACCGTAGCCATTATCCCGGAGGGCGATACCGCTCCCATCAACTACGGGTCAATAAAGTTTGTCTCAGGGCCACTGGCTGGACACAAGTTCGAGATCACACCGGACGGATCCTGCATTGGTCGAGACGCGACACTTTCTGAAATCGTGATTACAGATCCTCGGATCTCCAAACGCCACGTCTGGATAGGGGTAAAAGACGGACGCGTGATCATAACCGATCAGAACTCGCGTAATGGAACATTCGTCAACGATCCGAAATCGCAACGAGTGACAGAGGCTCCGCTCAGTCAGGGAGACACTGTGATTCTGGGTGAGTCTGACGTGGCGCGATTTGAGTATCAGAAGGGATCTAAATAAATTCCTCTAGCAGTCTATCGGAAAAAAGCTTCTCCGTGTACTCCGTGCCTCCGTGGTGCATCTTTTCTTAGCAATTTCAACACGGAGACACGGAGATCACGGAGGTTACACAGAGAAATCCGAAACTTTGGTGAATCGCCTGGT
>JALZJF010000027.1 GCA_030859905.1 Acidobacteriota bacterium | reverse complement strand
CCTGCAAGAGACAGGCTAGTTAGATCGTGCTCACTGCTGAGGCAGTGACATGTTCTGCGAGGCTACCGCCTGCCACCTCCCGCCCCGCTTCACGAAGACGTGCAGGCTGCGGTAACGCTCGGAGAAGGCTTTGCCGTCACGCTGGCCCGTCCTCACGCCGTCGTGTGTCATAACGGCCGTATCTCCGAACACCCGGACGCTGTAGTTATCGGCGGTGTTGGAGTCGAGCTTAGAGGTGCCGGACTTCAAGTCGGCGATGGCGTCCGTCTTGGTGACCGTCTTGCCGAGGGCATTGGTGGCGCTGTAGTCGTCGGCCAGGACGCGCTCCAGGATGGAGGCGTCACCGCGGACGCCGGCCTGCGTCCACCCCCGGTCGAGTTCGGTCAACTCATGTTCGATGTTGCCGAGAGCTACCTTCTCACCTGCCGGCTGACTCGCGGCGGCCTTCGCGTCCTGTTCGGCTTTGCGCTCCGCCTCTTTCGAAGCCCTGGCGTCTTGCTTGGCCTTGTCTTTGGCCGCCTTGGCGTCCTGCTTCTCCCGCTCCTGCCGGTCGCGCTCGGCCTGCTTCGCGTCCGGGACCGTGGGCTGCGGGGACGGTTCCTGCGCGGACGCGGAGGTCGCGCACAGGCAGAGCGCGGCGATGATAAGAATTTTTCTCATGGTCATTTCCTTTCGATAATTGGATTTGTGTGGCCCTTGTATCCTAATTCCGAGGGCGAGTCAAATCATCAGTCGAGTTGTTTCGTTGGCACATGATACGTCCTGAGATGGTTGCGGCTTAGCCACTTTCGAGATTGCCGGCGTTGACCCCGTTGCCTAAGCGCATATTTTTAGGTGTCATTATTTGACTTAACTTCCCTTTCGGATTATCGTTTCGGCGCTTAAATAGGCTGATTCTCACGAGTTGGTATTCCTTACACTCGCAAGATTCCAGCCACTCAATGCCATGCTGGGTTGTTTACCTCGCTACCGGTGTTTGTCCGGGGGGAAAGAAGGCTTCACCCAGACAGGAGAAGGGAATTCGTCAGCAGACTCGACGTGGGTTAGCCGAAGCGAATCCAATCGGTCGGATACTCCTATCACATCTGTGTCCCTTGACAGCTTGGTTGCCTTGTTACTTTGACAGAGCAACAACACTCACTCTTAGACAAATGCAAACGAAGTGTTCGACACTACTTCTTCTGTTTCTGCTTTCCGTGGATGCGTCCCCGGGCGCTCTTGCGCAATCGGAAGACCGCAAGACAGGAGCGACTGCTGTTACTTCGCGGCTCGAGGAGCTACAAGAGAAGGGTTCTGAAGCTCTTTTCAATCTTGATTATGACATTGCGCGGCAGAGGTTCAGGGAGATGGCCCGGTTGTCTCCGGACGATCCAACTGGCCCACAGATGCTGGCCACGACGCTCTGGCTGGAAACGTTAAATCAAACCCGCCGGTTGCAGGCGGCCCTCTACAGCACTCAGTCATTCTACGCAGGGACGGAAGACAAACCCGATCCGCGCGTGGTCCAGGACTTTCGCGATCTCACGCGCCAGGCAACGCAACTTGCGAAAGCTAGAATGCAGCGCAACCCTCGCGATCCGCAGACGCTCTATGTGCTCGGAGCCACCAGATCTTTGAAAGCCGCGTTCGCAGCCACCGTGGAGCGACGGTTCATAGCAGCCCTGCGTTCCGGCTCAGACGGTATCGACACGCAGCGTGACGTGATAAAGCTGGATCCAAGCTTCCATGATGCGGAGTTAACCATTGGGATGTACGACTACATTGTAGGCACACTGCCGTTACCCGTAAGAATGCTGGCAAGCATCGCCGGAGCTCGTGGCTCGAAGAAGCGCGGGATTCAGACGCTCGAGCGTGTCGCGAAGGAGGGGCAGTGGACGCGTGACGATGCCAGGGTACTGCTCATTGCCATTTACAAAAGGGAGAAGCGTTTTCCGGAGGCATTAGCGCTGTCGCGAGAACTGCAGGCGAAGTATCCACGCAACTATCTGTTCAGATTGGAAACGGCTGACACTCTCGTTTCGCAGGCGGCGATTGCGCGCCAGGCAAGCAAGACTAAAGAGGCGGACGCTATGGAGAGTGAAGCCGTGAGTGCTTTCGAGACGATGTTGCATGAGCGCCCTGCGGCAGGCGCCGCCCCGCGCGCTCTGGACCTGATACACTTTCGCTATGGCGAGGCTCTTCTTCTGATGGGCCAGGCGCAACGCGCCGCTACAGAGTTTCTCGCAGCGACGACCGTGAGGGGGGCAGATGCTGGCACCGTCTCAAGGGCGCACCTGCGAGCAGCTCAATCATTTGACCTTGCCGGCAAGCGAAACGAGGCGCTGGCTGAGTATCGCGTGGTACTTTCGCGTCCAAATATTTACGATTCGTATGACCAAGCCCGCCGCGGGCTAAAGGAGCGATATCGAAAGAATTAACGACTCAAGCAAGGCTTCAAGGCTTCTGAACCCCCGATAGGGAAACGTAGTTTTACAGCACCTCTTGCTCCCATCGTTTCGCGTTAAGACGGTTCCATTGTTTCGCGCCCCGAGACGCTTTTGATGCGGGGGAAACTTTTTCAATAAGTCCTGATGATAGGCCTGACCGCGTTGCCGACTAGACTGATGAAGCATTGATCAAAGGTGGACTCGTCTAGCTGCTGAAAAACTAAGAACGATCCACGAAATCCCACGAACGGACACGAAGAGAGGCCTTAGTTCGAGTCATTTCGTGTGCTTTCGTGGATCGTTTTATCCTTAAGTGAAGATAGTCGGAGTCCCACCTTTAGGCGGCCTTAGCCGAATGTAAAGCATTTGTCGTCCAAATGCTTAGAAAAATAAAATCTAACAATCCTTATTTAGTCGCCCCGCGACCGAAGCGAAGATTATTGTTAGCAGCCCTGCCAGAGCGACTGAAAAGCGACGCAAAGAGCCAAAGAGCTAATCGTGCCACGGCGTCAAAATAGAGGCGAACTCCTCTTGGGCGTTTGCGAACGGACGGGCACCCTCCATCAGTGTGATGGCGCCGAAGTTCGTCGCGATCATCTCGGGCGTGGCCTGAGATTCAAACTCAATCTTGACGCCGCGGCCCTCGACCATCTGGACTTTCCTGTACCAGCCGCCTCCCGCCGAGATGATATCGCCCGTCGTACGGCATTGCTCGCTGCACAGGTAGGCGACCGCGGGCGTGATGAACTCTGGCTTCAGCGCCGAAGCCAATTCGTCCGGAAATGCGGCGGCCCCGAGCCTGGTCACCGCCAGGGGCGCGATAGTGTTGATGAGGACGTCGTATTTCAGTGCTTCGAGTTTGAGCGAGTTCATGAAACCGACGATGCCGAGCTTGGCGGCGGCGTAGTTCGTCTGCCCGAAGTTGCCGTAAAGACCCGAGGCGGATGTTGTCATGACGATACGCCCGTACCCCTGATCTTTCATCACGGGGAATGCGGCCCTGGTGACATAAACCGTGCCGAGCAGATGAACCCGAAGCACAAGTTCAAAATCTTCCAGAGGCATCTTCAAGAAACTTTTATCCCGCAGAATGCCTGCGTTGCAGATGAGCACATCTACCGTACCGAACTGGTCGAGCGCTTGCTCGATAAGATTATTCGCCCCTCCAACCTGCGAGACATCATCGAAGTTGGGGACGGCCTCGCCTCCTGCTCTTTTAATCTCGTCCACAACGAACTGCGCCGGCACGTTAGACGCGCCCTCTCCTTCCACATTCCCGCCCCTGTCGTTAACAACCACGCGCGCGCCGCGCATCGCGAGCTGTAGAGCATAGCCTTTTCCCAGGCCGCTTCCGGCCCCGGTGATAACGACTACTCTGCCGTCAAAACGTATGCTCATAGCGATGCTCCCTCACAAACACGAGAACGTACTTGGTCTCACTTAGTGCCGGGCGTCATCTATCTCTGGTCGCCTTCATCGAGCGGTCCAAACGAGTGGGAACCGTTCGCAATCGAGCCGTTCTCCGTGGATCCACCCAGGGTCCTGAGTTGGAATGGCAACCTCACCAGGACGCCGGCAGTAGCGTGCGTCGTCCCCGGTCCATCGCGTCGTGAGCGCCCGCCTGCGGTGTCGTCCTGTGTTGCCGGGCGCTCCGTGGACGATCATCGCCTGGAACACCAAGCAGTCTCCCGGCTGCATGGCAAACCGGCTGATCTTGTACTGGTGACGATTAGCTTCGATGTCGGGCAGGGGTGGCAATCCGGTTCCCGCGTATGGGCTTCCATCGACAAAGTGATAGGGGCTGAACTCAGGCCACCTTTGGCTGCCACAGACGTACTCTACGCTCACCTCCTCGGGAACCGGATCGAGTGACAACCAAACCGAGCAGACCTGATGGCCGCTGACCGCCCAGTACGGTTGGTCCTGGTGCCACGGCGTGCGCTCTGAGGTTCCGGGCTCCTTGACCAGCAACTGATCGTAAAAGAAGTTCACGCGCGAGGCGCCCATGACCCGGCCTGCGATCTCGCCCGCCGGCGATTCGAGCGCAAAGCGCCGAAACTTGGATAGTCGCACTGAGAGTTCGATGTCTCCGAAGAACCGGCCCGAATCTCCTCGCCTAACGTATTCCTCCGCGTTAGGTCCCGGCGAGGCCATGGCTTCCTCCACCGCGTCTGCCAGAAACGCAAGCCACGTAGGCGAGAAGGCGGCTCTAACAAGAACGACGCCGTCGCGTTCGTAGGCGCTGCGATCCTCTTCAGTGATCCGCATTGCTAGTCGAGCTGCGTGCATCTATTCCCTCCTCAGTCCGGCGTGGGATCAGAGGCAGGTCGATGCGTGAAAGATAAGCGCCGCGGCGGTAAAACTGAACAGTCGGCGGCGGGCCGGCGAGCGGGTTGAAGTGGTCCCTATCCGCACCGGCGATGGCAACCCTTACCCGCCGTCCTCTGCGGAAAAGGTAGGAGGTCGGCAGCAATAGCTTGAGCGAGTAACACCTTATCGGAATCTTCGTCAACCGGGCGGACGCCCATGACCTGCTGGCGCTGCTGCTCAGGCATTTCGTTCCGGTCCATTGCGCTGATGGCTTGTGCCCAAATCTTAATGAACCCTACCCCCGACAACGGCATACATCCGGCAACAAAAAGGAAAAGCGCAAAGATCAGGCAAGCTGTTCGTGGCAAGTTCCAAATCGAGCCAAGGATCTCGTCTTGTGGGCGTGCCCGAAAAGCATGCATCGCCATAGTTTGATTAGAATCAGTGTGGTTCATGATCCGTCTGGCTCAAAACTGTAGGCAAAGCCGATGAGTACCGACCCTCAAACGCTCCGATTAGAATCGCTCCAACCTCACGCATCGCAGTAAGGATGGTGAGAGGAGCGATGTTCCAGCGCGGTTTTCACTCCGTCAGGAGTGACATGTTTCTATAAACATCTCACCTCTAACGGGAGTGAAACCCGTACAAAAGCTCCCCGCGAAATTGCGTTTCAAGTCCAAATCTTGCTCAAAAAGCGAGAAGTTATGCCTTGTAGTACAGATAATCATTTTTGTTTTAAACCTCAAGGCAAATCTCCGTTGGACCTTTTCGGCTCGCGGTACCAGCGTGGCCCAGAGGCGTATTCCCTGTCAGTCGGCCTGAGTCGGGTGAGCGCGCGCTGGGGATCGATATGAGAGCAAGCTACGTGGATGGCGTTTATCGCAGCCGTGGGAGCGACATAGGAATTAAGAAATGATGGGCTGAAGACGGAAGCAACCACATGAGCGTTACAGTAGCGTGCTATCGGTGTCGTGTCGCTGTCGGTAATACCGAAAGTCGGCACGCCCTGTTTTCTAGCCTGCAGCACCGCCTCGACCGTATCCCTAAGGCATTGCCCGAAGCTGATGGCCACGAGCACATCTTTCGGCGTCAAGACTTCCACTTTATGCTGCACATATCCCGTGGCTCCTCGCGGGGCCTCAGCATCGAATCCAAGCGCCGACAATCCGTAAGCCAGGTAATAAGCCAACGCAGCGGCAAAGTCTAACCCGACAACGAGCACGCGGCGCGAACGCTTGATCAGCTTGGCAAGGTCTATTATGCGCTGTCTATCGAGATCGGATTTCAATGTATTTATATTATCAAGCGCCTTCTCCAAAGCGTGATCGATGTGATCAGCGACAGTTCGCTTCTCTCGGGTGGCCGCTTTCAACGCTGTGTAGGGTGTGATGTGTGTCACGAAGTGCTGCCGGAGGTCTGCTGAGAAATCAGCATACCTCTGGTAACCCAGCACCTGGGTGGCTCGCAGTATCGTGGTTGCATCGACGCGATAGCGTTTGGCTAGTTCGCGGGAAGAGAGGAAACAAGTCTCATCTGCTGCGTCAAGGATGGCTCGAACCAATTGCTGGCGGCGTGGGTTGAGCCTTGATTGCGCCTGGGCAAAACGGAACTCAAGGGCTGAAGCCTTCCCTTCAGTGTCATCAGAATCATTAAAAATGCTCCCTGTCTTCTTGCGCGAGTTAGATTTGATCATCTCTTACCTCTGCCTTCGCTTCGTGTGATCCATTCAAATCTCCAGAGTATTAACCGCCCATAATTTCAGATCAACCTGAGATCTTGAGTCCTGGCCCGCCAAGGCAGGCGCCTACGGTTTACAGCTCGTGATGAAGGTTGCCGAAGGGAAGATATCAAATCGTAGTTAGGCAGACAAGCAGCATCTGTAGCAGTATTTGACATTTTGCAGCACTTGCAGTATATGCATGTCTGTCCGTTCAACAAAGATCTCCCTGGCACACAGCACCAGAACTAAAGATTTAAGACTCAGACAATGTCTCATCTCCTCTGCCAGAGAGTTGAAGATGCTCCGACATTGATCCATCAGCAACTATTTGAGTGGAGGTAAAGAAAGCAATGAGAACCACGCGAATCATCTTGGGACTGAGCGTAGCATGTCTACTTTTTGGCCTGCCTGCGATGGCGCAGACAGGCGGTGCTGGTGCGTTGACCGGAACGGTGACAGATCAACAGGGCGCGATCGTATCCGGCGCGGAAATAACGGTAACAAATGAGGCGACCGGAGCGAAGCGCACAGCGGTCAGCCAGGACAATGGTGATTACGCCGTGCCGCAGTTGTTGCCCGGTGCCTACCGCGTCGAGTTCTCCGGGGCCGGCTTTAAGACCGCAGTCAAGTCGGGACTTCGCATCAACGTCACGGAGACCAGCAGGCTGGATGTCCAGCTCGAAGTGGGACAAGTGAACGAGACGATAGTGGTGACAAGCGAGGCCGCATTGCTGCAAACGGAATCTGCTGCGCTTGGGCGCGTGGCGGATCAAATGGTGGTCAGCAACCTGCCGCTGTCCACCCGCAACTACACTCAAATCGTCACCCTGTCACCTGGGATCGCCGCTGGCGTGGCCAGAAGCGACGCGCTCGGAAGGGGAAGTGGTGGAGAGTCTGGAGGAAATTTCCGTACGCACGGCGCATTTGGAAGAGACAACAACTTCCAGATGAATGGCGTGCAGATTAACGACCTTCAGGCGAGTGGCTCCTTCAGCGGGGGCGTAGCCATTCCCAACCCTGATGCCATTGAAGAATTCAAAGTGCAGACGGGCCAGTACGACGCCGCCTACGGGCGGAATGCTGGCGCCAACGTAAACGTCATAACCAAGAGTGGAAGTAACAAGTTTCACGGCACCGCGTTCGAATTCTTCCGCAACAACGCGCTTAACGCCAACGACTTCTTCCGCAACAAAGCGGGCCAGCCGAGAGGTATCTTGAAGCAAAACCAGTTCGGCTTCGCGCTCGGCGGTCCGCTGCCAATCTTTAATTTTGGCGAAGGCGGACCTATGTTCCGTTCGGGCAAAGATAAGCTGTTGTTCTTCACCTCATACCAGGGCACGCGGCAGATTAACGGTGTCAGCGGCGGCTCAACGAGCAACTTCTTCTCTCCACCCTTCACGAATGATCGCTCGAGGGCAGCTTTGGGCGCGCTATTTGCGGGTCAGAGTGGCGCCGTTGGCGGCCTGGCGGTTGCAGCAGACGGCTCCAATATCAGCGCTCCAGCGTTTGCGCTGCTGAACCTCAGACTCCCAAATGGGCAGTTCGTCATTCCGACGCCTCAAACAATCGACCCCGCGCAACCCTTCGCCCGGCGGGGTTTTTCTGCCGTCAGCGTCCCCGGCACCTTTAACGAAGACCAGTTCATGGTGAACCTGGACTTCTTACACACGGACAACAGCAAAATCTATGGCCGCTTCTTCGCGGGTGACAGTGACCTGCTTCTACCGTTACCAGTCGGGCAGACAGGGTCCCCCAGCGTCCCGGGGTTCCCTTATCTTATTCCCAACACTTTCCGAAACCTTTCGGTGAGCCACAGCTATACCTTCAGTCCCACCCTTTTGAACCAGATAGACTTCGGGTACCACCGAATAGATGTCGGCAACAATCAGCAGGAGGTCTTCAAGTTTTCGGATATAGGAGTAACGGCGCCGCCGGTCGCCAATCTGTTCCCCGTGATTGGCGTTTCTGGTTCACTGGCTACCGGTGGAAATGGGCAGGACGTGCAGGTTCTGCAAAGGCATTTCAATATTCAGGACTCACTCATTTATGTCCGCGGGCGGCACACCTTCCGGTTTGGCGGCGGCTTCACCCACTCAAGAGAGGGCGAATCAAAGTTCAGCTTTTTCGGCGGCGTGCTCTTCCTAAGCTGGCCTGACTTCTTGATAGGCCGGACTGGTGCGCCGGTGGCAGCAGGTGGTAATGGCTCGGGTTTGAGCAATGTATTCATTTCGATCGACATACCCGGCGATCTCGATCGCGATTGGATAGTCAAGGATGGCAACGCCTATATCCAGGACGACATCAAGCTCACGCCGTCGTTTACCTTGAACCTGGGCTTGCGCTACGAGCGACTTGGGCATTTGGCCGACACGGAGGGTCGAAACAGTGGTTTCGATATCGCTTTGGCCAATCCCAATCCCCCGGCTGGGGGCTCAGTAGCAGGTTTTCTCGTCTCCGAAAACTTTCCCGGGACCGTTCCGGCTGGCGTGACCCAGTTGGATAACCGTTTCGGAATTCGCGGGAAGGGGCAGAACAACTTCGGCCCACGCGTTGGCTTCGCCTGGAAGTTGCCGGATTCCTTTTTGCCATTTACCGAGCGGATGGTCCTGCGCGGCGGATATGGGATTTACCATACGCGCGCGACCGGGCAAGCGTTTCTCCAACTGGCCACAGGTCAGCCCTTCGCAGCACTTCGTCTGTTAGTTTTTCCGCCAAATGCCAGCTTTGCCGATCCATTCCTCCCCGAGCCGACGTTACCCGCATTCACGCCCTACTCGCCGACGACTCAGGTAAGCATCAGCCTGATCGATCCGGATTATCGGCCGCCGATCACACAGCAGTACAGCCTGAACCTCCAGACGGATTTGGGGCACAACTTCTTATTGGAAACGGGCTATGTCGGCACGAGGGGCACCCATCTGATCTATCGCCGTTCGCTGAATCAGGCGGGGCTGGCCAGTCCAGCCAATCCCATCCGCGGAGTGACAACCAACACTCTAGCCAATATCCCGCTGCGCGTGCCCATCCGCGGTTTTACTCCAACCGGGCTTGCTGATATCGACTCGTCGGCAAACTCCCGGTACGACAGCCTGGAAGCCAGCGTCACCAAGCGGCTCTCGAAGGGGCTGCAGTTTCTGGCCGCTTATACGTTCGCCCACGCTTACAGTGACGCATTTGTCACTGATGCCAGTGGGTTTGGGTTTTCCGGGAACCAGAACAACCGGCGCGCCAATTATGGACGCGACGTCTTCGCCAACCGCGAGCACCGGTTTGTCCTCAGCTACGTCTATCAATTACCCGGTCCGAAGCGTTTCAATTCCATTGTGAACAACTTGCTCGGTGGTTGGTCGGTCGCTGGCGTGACCACGATCCAGTCGGGTCTACCCTTGAGCTTATTCGGCACCAACGGGCGAAACGTGTTTGGGGTTACGGGTGACCGCGCTCAACTTGCTGCGGGTTGCACCCACGCCAATCTTGCTACCACCGGGTCTATCCAGAGCAGACTGGATGGCTACTTCAACGCAAATTGTATTGACCGCAATCCACCGCCTGCCGGTGCGCCTCCTGGCACACCGGGGTCACCGAGGTGGCCGGTGATTGGAAATGACGGCGTAGGTACCGATTTTGGCAACAGCGGCGTCGGCATAGTCACTGGCCCAGGCCAGAATAACTCTGACTTCGCGATTATCAAGCGGACGCCCATTCGCTTGCTGGGCGAAGGCGGCAACATCGAGTTCCGCACGGAGTTTTTCAATGTCTTCAATCATCCGCAATTCGGCAACCCCGACAGCAGCGTCACGTTGCCGACGTTTGGCGTGATCTCGACGACTTCAGTGAACGCGCGGATCATCCAGTTCGGGCTGAAGGTAAACTTTTAGGAAGTTGCTGAAAGAAAAGACGATCCACGAAAACGCACGAAATGGTTGCTTTTTTTGAGTTTCTTCGTGTGATTTCGTGGATCGTTCTTGTTTTTTCAGCAGCCTGTTAGCATTTTGTGCTAGCAGTCTGTCGGAAAAAAGCTTCTCCGTGTACTCCGTGCCTCCGTGGTGCATCTTTTCTTAGAATTTCAACACGGAGACACGGAGATCACGGAGGTTACACAGAGAAATCCGATTTTTCCGACCGACTCCTAGTGGGCGACTGTTATTTTATTTTCGCCCTTCAAACGCCAATCATTCGGGAGCTAGAACATGCAACATGGGACTCAATATTCGCAGAGACTTTCACTATCAATTCTTAGTCTGACATTGCTGATAAGCTTGCCCTGGCTAGCGGCGGCCCAACCTGCCCGACTGTCAGACGAAGACCTGGCCAAGGCTATCAACGAAACTCTGACGCAGGCATACAAGCCGAATGAGCCAGGTGCGTCCGTAATCGTAGTCAAAGATGGGAAGGTCATTTTTCGTAAGGGCTATGGGATAGCGAATCTGGAGCTCGGCGTCCCAGTCGAGCCGGACATGGTTTTTCGACTAGGCTCAGTTACGAAACAGTTCACCGCAGTCGCCATTTTAATGCTCGCTGAGCAAGGGAAGCTTTCACTCGACGACGACATAACTAAGTTCCTTCCCGACTATCCCGCAAAAACGCAGCGGATCACTGTCGAACAACTGCTCAACCATACTTCCGGAATCAAGAGCTACACGTCCTTGCCGGAGTGGCTTTCAATGTGGCGGAAAGATTCCGAACTCAACGAGCTCATAGGCCTGTTCAAAGATAAGCCGGCAGATTTCGCTCCGAGCGAGCGATGGTCCTATAACAACTC
>JALZJF010000023.1 GCA_030859905.1 Acidobacteriota bacterium | reverse complement strand
AAAAACTAGCGGATCGTTGGAAACCCTAATCGTTTTAATGTTCCGTCCTCACTGGATGCAGAAGTAGCTCATATCAAGTGGTGACAGATATATAGAACGATAGCCAACGATCTTCCTGAAATCTTGGGAGAATGGGCAATTGTCGGGGCTGCAATTCGGGAGAGAATTCGGGAGAGAATTCGGGAGAGAACCCACTACAGATTAGCACCGCTGATTCTGCAAATTCGGGGCCAACGTATGGGGAGTAAGTGGATTTGCGAAAAGCGGTGGGTTTGTTGGGCAACCCCTAACAAGATTGAAGAAATGAGGGTCACGTGTCTGGAATTGAGACTAGTATTCTAGACTTCGGATGGAGATCGTGTACCCGCTAGCATTCTCTGGTACCGCTCAGGGCGAAGAGGCATTTCTTAGCCGCGTATGTGAGGAGGGCCTGCTAATTGGGAAAGCTATCCAATTAATAATTTAGGATGATTTAGGAGCGACGGCCAGGGGTAGCGGTTCACTGGGTAAATGCATTTCCCAGCGGATCTATCCCGGAAACAGTCTCTCTGATAATAAGGGCGGTGACGTTTTTGGGAGAGGACGTTGCCGCTCTTTACTTTCTGGCTAATCCTCATCGCCAAATCAAAGCGGGAACAATTTGATCCACACGCTTGTTCAGGGGAAGGCCATGACGGTAATTACGACTGCAGGGATCTCGTCAGCGCTTCGGACCGGGGACCATTCTTGCGCGCGGCTCGATACATTCCAAAGGCTTCTCTGGCGAGCTTCCAAACCGGGCGTCGATTTTGAGCCACCAGTTTGGTCCAATCGCGCTTGTTTAACTGTGGAAAATAGATTCCTCGGAAGAACAAGCGCGCAATCAGGTGCATTAATCTGTCATCAATCCGGCGGTCAGCAATTGACTGCAGCGCCTTCTGGTTGCTCTTAGCGCTGTAGGAGGTTCTCCAGGCCTTATCCACTTCCATCTGGGCCTCTTCAATAGTCATCTTTAAGGGAGTGTGAGCCATCTTAAAGGGTGCAAAATCCATCCAGTGACGAGGACGAGTCATCCGACCCGCGGCTCCCAATCTGGCATACAACGGCGTACCAGGAAACGCTGTAAGTTGTCCGAAGACGGGCAGTACGGGAGGCCAACTCGCTATCTGCTCCAGCGTTCTATCCGCCACACCGGGCGTATCGTTATCCATGCCAAAGATGAAAGACGTGATCGCGTAGATGTTTCTTTTTGAGAGTCGTTCGAGCACCGCGGCATATTCGCCGGGCTTGTTGAAGTTCTTATTCACGTCCGCAAGATTGGCCGGATCGATCGATTCCATACCAATGAATATCCACCTTCCACCCGAAGCCGAGATCAGATCCACCAGTTCTTCATCACGCAAGAGGTTGGCACTAATCTGAGCAGTCCAGGGAAGCTGGGCACCAGCGGCAATAATGTCTTTAAGAAGCGACTTCGTGCGCTTGATATTGATGGCAAAATTATCGTCTATGAAAAAGACGGCTATCTGACCAAGATTCTTGCGCGCGCGCATCTTTAGCCGCAGAAGTTCGTCAACCACGCTCTCATTTGTGCGAAAGCGAATCGAATCGCCAAAGAACCCTGTGACCGTGCAAAACTCACAGCCGTAGGGACAACCGCGTCCCGATTCGATGGGCACCATATGAAAAGTTCCCCAGCCGGCGCCGTGTCGCTCGAGCAACGAGCGTGCTACTTTCGGAACCAGGTTAAACTGATCGAGGTCGAGTGTCTCCCAAGGAATCGACGGATAAGGGTGCAGGCTCGGCTTGCGCTCTTTGCCTGTTTCGTCTACGGGTTCGTAGACTTCTTTGAGCTGTCCCCGCGCGGCGTCTGCAACAATTCTGGGCCAGGTCTCATCAGCTTCGCCCAAGGCCACCGCGTCCGCATGCCGCTGACCGCCATCCCTGCCGAGCGCCTCATCTGCTGCTTCCGTAACGTGTGGACCACCCATCACGACGGGGACACCGACGGCGCGGATTGCGTCCGCCATCCGGTAGGCCCTTGCCACCATCCTGGTCATCGCACCGATACCCACCAGTCCGATGTTCTCGTCCCGTACCAATTGCACCAACTCCGCTTCGGTCAGCGGCTTAGCGTTGCCATCAATTAGCAGTACTTCGTGTTCGGGAGGAGTGAGCGATTGCAGCAAAAACATCCAGAGATGCGGCATAAAATTGCGCGTCACGCCATTGTCAGGGTTGTACAGTAAGATTTTCAATGCCCGAAATTCCTTTGCAGATGGTCTGTTTTTTGGGGTTATAGAACGATTAACAGAATGGCAATAGGAGGAGGCCGCAACCCGATCCAGATGTCACAGAAGCTAATTCGCGGCACACTATACCACGAACGTTAGGGGACGTACACAAGCGAGGCTGATCGGGTAGGAGGCGGAGTTACCTCCGCCGTCTCCTTGGCTTTTCCGAGCTCGTTCTGGAGTCAGAATATGAACTTTACCGCCAGCTGAATCTGTCGCTCGCCCAGGAAGGTTCGCGGGCCGCCGAAGGGTGTGGACGCGGCGGGATTAGTCAGCACAACGGCAGACGAATTGGCGATACCGTAGCGCCCGGTGTTCACCGTCGCCAGGTTAGATCGATTGAAGAGGTTGAATGCCTCACCAACCAGACTCAGTTTGTATCTCTCGCCAAACTTGAACGACCTTGTGACGCGAGTGTCAAAAATATAGATGCTCGGTGTAGTGAATCCGTTACGTGCGGTGCCAGGTACCCGATCGGTACTTGTGTTGCCATCGCGATTGGCGTCGCCGGAAATCAAAGCCGAATGGGCAAAGCCACTCTGCAAGGTAATGATTCCGGAGAAGGTCCAATTGCTCAACAAGCCGCGCGTAAAAGCATTCTCGTTACTGATACGACCGATCTCGTACACCGGACTGAAAACGACGCGATGCCTGATATCGACATCGCTGCGCCCCCAGTCTGAGGCGATGTCCAAATTGTTCTGCAGACCCTTAGAGTCGTCAACGCCGACCACGACCATTGTTTGATCCGGGCGGTCGTCTTTGGCGCTCGAAAAAGTATAGGCAGCTATGAACTGGAACCCACGCGCAAACCGTCGCTTGAGTTCGACCGCGAGTCCGTTGTAGCGCGAGCTGGCGGTGCTCTCAAACAAATTGATACGCGTAAAGCCTGAGATCGGGCGCACGGAGGGGTGACGCAAAACCGCGAATGTTTGGCCTCCAGGATCCGTCACGGTGGTAGGCACGGGCACGCCCAGGTTAATGTCTCTTGTCCTCGAGAGATGTACCCCGCGGAAGTACAAGTAAGTAACTGCCAGGCTCATATTCGAAAACAGTTCCCGTTCAACTCCCAGACGCCCTTGTTGCACATATGGCTGCGCGTAGTCCCTCGCAAACATATAGAGACTTGGGGTTAGGGTCCCTGTGCCAGGCGCCGTGCTGAAGTTGTTCGGATACGTGGGACAGGGGTTGGTCGGAAGCGTCGTGCAAGTCAGGTTCACGCCCGTTACCTGAATGCCATTCTGGGAATGCGATGTGGCGACCATGATGGTCGGCGTACGTCCAAAGAAGATGCCGTAACCGCCGCGCAGAACCGTCTTCTCGTCAAAGGCATAACTAAAACCGGCGCGCGGCGCAAAGTTGTTAGCGTCACGAATGGGCGTTAAAGTGTTTAGCCCAGCCGCCGCCAAAGCTGCACTGGGATTGTTCACGCTGGGCTCGGCAAGGTCCTGCAGGTCATAACGCAGACCGAGGTTCAGGGTTAGCCTGGGATTCACACGCCAATCATCCTGCACAAAGAATCCGTATTCGTTCATATCAGGATGTGTTTCAGCGCCTGACGTACCTGGCCCGGCAAAGTTTTGCGTAAACGCTGAGGGCGTGTTGGCAGCGAACGCTGCGTAGGAACCAAAGGTGTATTGCCCCGAGAACAAACCGGGAAAGAAGTTGAAGACGCGATCAAAGTTCAAATCAGCTCCAAACTTCAGACTGTGCGCGCCGCGCGTGACGCTGATGCTGTCGATAAGTTGAATGCGCTTGATGGTCGTTTCGCGCGGGCTGAAGTTGTTGCGTCCCAACTGAAAAAAACCACCGCCGGTCTGAATGCGGGCTTCCGTTACATCGCTGTTCGCTTCACCCGGTTCGCGATCGCGACCGTATTGGAAACGAAACTCGTTAATAACAGTGCTGGTGAGTGTCGAAGTAAGCGACCCGGAAAGTGTTGTTGTGTGCGCCACGCTGTTGCCAGAATGTTCTTCAGCGCTCAGCGGCCCACTGTTTTCATTGTTATTGCCCGTGAAATTCTGCTGATTGAAACGAATGGTCAGGTGGTTGGCGTCATTTAGTCGGATGTC
>JALZJF010000009.1 GCA_030859905.1 Acidobacteriota bacterium | reverse complement strand
TCCTCTCAGCAAATTGATCGAAAGCGTGGTCGTTAAAGATATTGCAGTTCTGATAGACCTCGATGAAAGAAATTCCTTTGTGTTTCGCCGCGGCTTCAACTACCGACCCGAGATGTTTGACATCGATGTCAATTGAACGAGCCACAAAGGTCGATTCGCTTGCTATGGCGAGTGAAAGAGGGTTGATCGGGTAATCGATGGTCCCTACGGGCGTGGACTTGGTCTTCTTGCCGAATTCCGAAGTTGGACTGTACTGGCCCTTGGTCAAACCATAAATCCGGTTATTAAAAAGGATGTAGTTGATATTGAGATTGCGCCGGATAGCGTGCATGAAGTGGTTGCCGCCAATCGACAAGGCGTCGCCATCGCCGGTAATCACCCAGACGCTGAGATCTGGGTTGCCGCACTTGATCCCCGTGGCCACCGCCGGCGCGCGTCCATGAATGCTGTGAAAACCATAGGTATTCATGTAATAGGGAAAACGCGACGAGCAGCCGATGCCGGAAACGAAAACGATCTTCTCGCGCGGGATACCCAGCTCGGGCATCACCTTCTGAACGTTGTTGAGAATTGCGTAATCGCCGCAACCTGGACACCAGCGCACTTCCTGATCGGAAATAAAATCCGCCTTCTTGAGTTGTCCCGGAGGCGGAGCTATTTTCCCCGAAACTGCTGAACCAACTTCGCTGTCGGCCGAAACAGCTTGCTCAACAATGGGTTTGTTCCCGTTTCCAGTGTGACCATTTCCCGTTGTGCTCATGAATGCTCCTGTGATTCTAATTCGCCGAGTGCTGCTTTCCAGTCTGCTCGACCAAAAACCGCGAAACTTGGGCTTAGTCTACCGGACTTTGCTTGACGGTGTCGCACAGCTCCAAGAATTTTCCTCTCACGTAGGGGTCAAGTTGCTCCGCAAACTCCGCTTGTAGCCGGCGAAGCTTGATCAATTCCTGCACATCTGCCAGATCTTTGAGCCTATGTGGCGCAGTCATCCCCGAGGCTAATTTCAATTCGATTAGCTTCTCAAAAGTCACAACCTGGATGCCATCAATTTCCGTTGAAGCAGTGGACGGTTCAGGAATACTCACCGGCTTCGGCTTTCCATCGCCTGGATATTCCCCCGTAGTCATCACTTCAACGGTGACCCCATCTCTTGTCGAACGCAGCCTCTTTTTTGCGCCCGGAAATGCTGGAGCATAACCCATACCAATCAACTCTCGATGAAAGACTTCTAATCCTTCTGTAGTAAGCACGAGGTCGATATCTTCAGTGAATCGCGGATAGCCGTGCGCCAGTAGAGCGACCGCTCCGATTACCATGTAATCAATTCCATGTTCCTTCAGGTCGCTGGTGAGCTGCGTTAGCGTATTGTTGAGGCTCCCTTGTCCCATAAAGTAGCGAAGTCCCTCTGCATAACTCTCCTGCACAGAGCGAGGGTGCTCTGATAAGGATGAATCGGCGCGCGCTTCTGGCACATCAAGCACGGCCGAAAATCTCCGCTATGGCGATTCGGAAACCTGGCACAACGTCACCGCCGTCAAGAGTATCTTTCTCGGTGAGACTCACGATATCGGTTAACGATCGGTATACAGTGACGGTGTGCAGTTTAGAACTCACAACCCAGACTAATCGCGAGCCAAATTCCAACCACTCCATTACTTTCTTTTCAACCTGGCGCACGGTATCCGAAGGACTGTTTACTTCTACAGCAAGATCGGGTGCTCCGGGCCAATAGCTCTCAGTCTCGCCCAATACTTCCAATCTTTCCCTCCGCACGAAGGCGATGTCCGCCGCTCGCACCGTGTCGGGATTGCTCTTGAGTTTGAAGCCTGTCTCTGCGGCGTAAACTTCACCTAGTTGATTATCTTGCACGTGTTTCGCCAAGGGTACAGTAAGCCGAAGTGTAATCCGTCCGTGCTTTTGTCCGGTGGGGGACATTTTCTTGAGTTCTCCGTTGATAAGCTCGTAGCGTGACTCCCCGCGGGGTAACGCCAGCAGTTCATCAGCGGTAATTAGTTGTACTTCGGTGCTCATCTCAACACATTTACGCGGAGCGTGCCGCGTTCCTCAACTAGTATACTCCTCAACCTTTCTGACAATCTCGCGAATCTGGAAAGGACGTCCTTTCACTTTCGAAAACGCAACTGCGTCGACCAGATACTTCGCCCGAATCATGGTCGCCAGTTGTCCCAGGTTCATCTCCGGCACAATCACCGTCTCAAATCCCGCCAGCACTTCGCCGAGGTTCCTGGGGAAGGGATTAAGATGACGAAGATGCGCTGACGAGACGCTCTTACCTTCGCTCTGCAACTTCTCCACTGCCGTGCTGATAGAACCATAGGTGGAGCCCCAGCCGAGAACGAGTACCTTGCCCTTTGGTTCACCGAAGACTTCCAAGAGCGGAACGTCGTTGGCGGCCCGATCGATCTTCTCCTGTCGCAGCTTGACCATCAAGTGATGGTTTTCCGGATCGTAGTTTACATTGCCGGTAATGTGTTGCTTCTCAATGCCGCCGATGCGATGTTCGAGACCCGGCGTTCCGGGAATGGCGTAAGGCCGAGCTAAGGTTTCGGGGTCGCGCGCGTAGGGCATGAAATTAGCAGGGTCATTCGCAAAAGTGACTTCGATCTTGGGCAGGTCAGCGATTTCAGGAATGGCCCACGGCTCAGCGCCATTTGCCAGGTACCCATCCGACAGATAGAAAACCGGGCTCATGTACTTGAATGCCAGACGCACCGCTTCAATCGCCATATGGAAGCAATCGGCCGGAGTTGCGGGAGCCACCACAATCGCCGGACACTCGCCGTTTCTTCCCCACACGGCCTGAAACAGATCGGCCTGCTCAGTCTTCGTTGGCAGTCCTGTTGAGGGCCCACCGCGTTGCACATTAATGATTACGAGTGGCAGCTCGGTCATCACTGCCAGACCAATGGCTTCCTGCTTCAGGGCCACACCAGGTCCTGAGGTTCCCGTCAGCCCAATTTGTCCCACAAAGCTGGCTCCGATTGCCGCGCATACGGCCGCAATCTCGTCCTCCGCCTGAAACGTCTTAACTCCAAAACTCTTGTGCCGAGCTAACTCATGCAAAATGTCCGAGGCCGGCGTGATGGGGTAAGAGCCGTAGAACAGCGGCCTGCCGGCTAGTTGCGAGGCAGCCACAAACCCGATCGCTGTCGCTTCGTTGCCGGTAATCTTGCGATATTTGCCGGGAGCTATTTTGGCTTTCTTGATCATGAAGTGCGTGGTGAAAACCTCGGTAGTGTCGGCGAAGTTGTAGCCGGTTTTAAGCGCTATCTCATTTGCCTTGGCCAACTCCGGATTCTTCCCGAACTTCGCCCCAATCCAATTGAGCGTGTTCTCCATCGGTCGATCGTAAAGCCAATAGAGCACTCCCAGTGCGAAGAAATTCTTGCTGCGATCGATCTCCTTGCGCGAAAGCTCGACCTTGCCTTTGAGGGCATTCATGTTGAGCGTAGTGATCGGCAGTTTGTGCACGCGATAGCCGGCGAGTGAGCCATCGTCGAGTGGGTTGCTCGCATAATTCGCGTACTTCAGGTTCTCTTTAGTGAAGCCGTCGGTGTTAACTATGATCGTGCCTCCGTCTTCCAGGTCGGCGAGATTGACTTTCAACGCCGCAGGATTCATCGCCACCAGAACGCTGGGCTGGTCGCCGGGCGTCTTAATGTCCTGGCTGGAAAAGTTCAACTGAAAGCCGCTGACCCCAGGCAAGCTTCCCGCAGGGGCCCGAATCTCCGCGGGGAAATCCGGCAAGGTAGAGATGTCGTTGCCGACAACTGCTGAAGTATTCGTAAACTGCGTGCCGGTTAATTGCATGCCATCGCCGGAGTCTCCGGCGAAGCGGATGGTCACAGCTTCTACTTCCTCGAGGTTCTTTTCGATCGGTTCAGCGGGTGTTTCAATGACAGTGCTCATAAGTGTTTAATCAGGTCTCTTTGGTTCGTATATTGCCGATTGCCGATTTCCAATTGCCGATTTGCCATGGGCCACCGCAATTGTTTTCAAATCGGCAATTGGAAATTGGCAATCGGCAATGCCTAGCCTCCGTGCTCGCTATTCATCACCTGGTCAGTATTTGGCGGCAAATTCATGGTTTCTTTGGGATAAGTTTCTGCCAAATAAGAAATCACATCAAAAACCGAGATCGAACCTGCCAGCTTCCCATCTTTAACGAGGGGAATATTTCGGTAGCTCTTCTCCGTCATCACCGCGACAGCATCGCCTATCGTGTCATCGGGCGACAAAGTCGCAACTACGGGTGACATCCACTTGCTGACCCGGTCATTCATGTCAACCGACTCGCCAATGATCCTGGTCAACACGTCGCGTTCCGTGAAAATGCCTACTACCCGCCCGTGGTCACAAACTATCGCGCAACCACCCTCATCCTGTTTCATAATCTCAACAGCCTGGGAAAGTGGATCTGAAGGATCGAGACAAACATAGTCGTCTGTTTCCATCAAGCTTACTTTGTCGCGGCGGGCGTGCTGGGACGCCTCGGTCTTGGCGATTACCACCGCGGGTGTTTCGTCTACGGCCGGATTTCTTGCGGACATTAACGGGTGCTCCGTCTGTTATGGGAGTTAAATCTGGTGGAAACGCTGGGGAATTGTACCACAGGAACAACCATCAGTTTGGAAATGCCGGAGCACGCTAACCATGCCCGGCGTAAAGTGCTCGCAGTTCATTGTCGTAAGGCGACATTTTAACCAACTTCTCAATAATGCCGGGGAGGACCTGCAAGGTTTGCTCAATGTCCTGCTGGGTATTGTAGCGTCCGAGTGAGAACCTGATAGAGCCCTGGGCGGCAGTGTAAGGGACGTTCATGGCTCGCAAAGTGGGAGAAGACTCACGTGTGGTTGAATGGCAGGCTGAGCCGGTGGATACCCAGATGCCGGCTTCATTAAGGTAGGCCAGGATGTTTTCCCCCTCGACATACTCGAAGGATATGTTTGACGTGTTTGGTAGCCTCTTAGTCCGATCCGGCGTTCCGTTCAAACTAGCATTAGGAATTCGGCTCAGAATTTCGTCCTCTAAACGATCCCGTAAACGCTGGACGAATTCGTGGTCTTCAGGATTGCTCGCCAATTCGCACGCAGCGCCCAGCGCGACTATATTTGGTACGGCTGAAGTCCCCCCGCGTCGCCCGCTTTCCTGGCTGCCGCCAATCATGAAGGGCGCGAGCTTGACCCCGCTCTTAACATAGAGGGCGCCCACGCCTTGCGGCGCATGAAGCTTGTGACCGGAGAGCGCAAACAGATCGACTTCGAGTTGGCTTAAATCGATGGGAATCTTACCCACTGCCTGCACGCCATCCACGTGAAAGAGCGCACCGGAGTTCGCGCGCACGACCCGACCAATCTCGTCGATAGGAAAGAGCACTCCGGTTTCGTTGTTAGCAAGCATCACCGATACCAACGCCGTGTCGGGTCGCAGAGCGGCGAGCAGACTCTCGAGATTTAATTCTCCTTTACCGTCTACCTCCAGCCACGTGACTTCGTAACCCTGCTGCTCCAGTCGCGCGCAGAGTTTTCTGACCGCTTCGTGTTCGACTAGAGTGGTAACTATGTGCTTCTTATCCGGATTCTCTTCGAGCACACCGCGGATCGCCCAGTTGTCGGATTCGGAACCGCACGACGTAAAGACGATCTCACTCGCGTCAGCCGCACCGAGCAATTCCGCTACCTGTCCTCGCGCGCGCTCAACGGCTGTCTTCATCGTCCGCCCCAATGAGTGGGCCGATGACGGATTACCGTAAAACTCGGTGAGGTACGGCTGCATCGCCGCGATTACTTCCGGCGCGACTCGTGTCGTTGCGTTATTGTCCAGGTAGATCATCGTGATGTAGTAAATGGTAAATGGTAAATGGTAAATGGCAAGAAAAGTTTGGTAATCGCTATTTGATTCATCCCAAGACGCTTCCGGCTTAGCAAGCGTTTCGGGACGGAAAACCGTCTCTCTTCTTGATTCGTCCTAAGTATTCTCTTCGGTTTAGGCAAGCGTCTAATCTATTTACTATTTACCATTCACCTTCGTCGATCCATTCACCATTCACAGTCCCCAGAATGTCTTCAATCAAAGAGTAGCAGGAACCGCATCCCGCGCCGGCGTTGCAGGTCCTGGTAACTTCGGCAACCGTAAGCAAGCCGCCGGCTTTGATTGCGTTTTCGATTGTTCGTTCGGAAACGCCGAAGCAGGTGCAAATCAGCGCCTCATCCCCCGCCCACTCTTCGCGTACTGACTCGCTGTATTGCCTGACCGCTGAAATTAAGGCTTCGCAGGCGAGGGCGGCACAATGATCGCGATCGAGGGGCCAGCCGCCCAACTCTTCGATAACTGACTTCTGCGGAGATTGCCCCAGGACTGCCGCTTCCGCCGTCGTTTTCCCCTTGACCTGCTCAGTCAGCAAGGAACTGGCCGCAACCAGATGACTGCAGCCTGCCGATTTGAATTTTGCATCAGTAATTCGCTGCGATTCGTCGACCCTCAACGAAATCCTCAGCGTAGCGCCGCAGGTAACAGAACCCGCTCTGGCAACCGCGTCCGCGTCCTCAACGTTACCCACATTTTTCGGGTCGAAGAAATGCTCGTTGATGAAAGCTGAGGACATTGTCGATGAATATCAAACCTACGCATCGAAGGCTATCCGCGCGCTCCCCGCTTTGTCAAAACGCTAGGTGGAACGGAAGGCAATTGGATTTAGAGCCCGCGAAGGGTGGCGAAAGCATAGAGCCTGGGGCGTGAGCCCCAGGACAATGACATCTGATTCGTAGCCCGCGAAGTGGGCGGCAGTGGCAACAACTGAGACATCGTTGATGGAAATTTAACTCACGGACAAAAACCTCCATCCGCTGTCGCCCGCTATTGCGGGCTGGTCGAATTCATTTTTCGCTGACTATGCTTTTATGGTTTCGCCCGTTTCACACTGCTCTAGACTTTGCCCTACGCCGATAGCTCTTTCAACCAAAATCCTGCGGAAGTCGACAACCGACTTTTGCTCCGGCATAATCCATTTTTTAAGTCGGTTACTAATGAACGCCATGTCACAGCTCACCGAGCAACTCATACTCGATGCCTTGCGCCAGATTCAGGATCCGGATCTGCACAAGGACATCGTCACGCTGGGATTCATCAAAGATCTCAAAATTGAAGGCGGCAATGTTTCGTTTCGCATCGTGCTGACAACTCCGGCCTGCCCGGTTAAGGAAGAGATGGAAGGCGCGGCGAAGGAACTCGTAAGCGCTGTTCCGGGTGTGCGGTCGGTTAGCGTGAGGATGGACGCTGAAGTACCCAAAGGGCGCGGCATCGGTGAAAAGGTTTCCGTGCCGGGGGTTCGCAATATCATCGCGGTTTCGTCTGGGAAGGGCGGGGTCGGCAAATCGACGGTGGCCGTCAATGTCGCGGTGTCACTGGCCCTCGACGGCGCGCGGGTAGGCTTGATGGATATGGATGTGTATGGCCCTAACGTTCCCATCATGTTGGGCGCCAGCGAGGCCCGCCCTGAAGTGGACGTGAACAAACTTATTCCTATTGAGGCTTACGGCGTCCGCATCATGTCGATGGCTTTTCTGCAGCCCGGCGACAAACCCATGATTGTACGTGGGCCCATCCTGCATGGTCTCGTAAAACAATTTCTTTCCGACGTGAAGTGGGGAGAACTGGATTACCTGATCGTGGACATGCCTCCAGGCACCGGCGATGTCCAATTGTCCCTCGCGCAACTCGTTCCGGTGCAGGGAGCTGTGTTAGTTACGACGCCGCAGGACGTGGCTATTGCCGATGTGCGCCGGGCACTGCGGATGTTTGAAACCGTGGCCATACCAATTCTGGGCGTGGTTGAAAACATGAGTTACTTCATCGCGCCGGACACCGGCATTCGCTACGACATTTTTGGGGAGGGCGGGGGCCAGAAGCTCGCCGCGATGTACGGGGTGCCGTTCCTCGGTTCGATTCCATTGGGGATTGAGGTGCGGGAAGGCGGTGATAAAGGGGTGCCTATCGTAGTCAGCCAACCCGATTCCCCGCAGGCCCAAGCCTTCCGACGCGTGGCCGAGGAAGTGGCCCGACAGGTCTCGATCGAGGCAATGAAGCCTGAACTTGTCGTTTTAGGTAAAGGTCAGTAAGATGAATTTGGGATTTTTGATTGCCGATTCATGACATTGCCGATTGCCAATTTCCAATTGTCGATTTTCAAGCCGTGAAGTGGTTCCTATCGCAAATCGGCAATTGGCAATGGCAATAAATTGGCAATCAACAATTTATTGAGGGAGATTTAGGATATGTCTACACAAACAGCAATTACTGAAACACCTGGTGTTGCAACAGCGGCCCCAACCATTACACTGAACGTTACCGAGCCTGCTGCTGTCGAGATCAAGAAGTTTATGGCCAGCGAAGAGGGACTCCCCGAAACATCGGGATTGCGCGTCCGCGTCGTACCGGGCGGTTGCTCCGGCTTCCAGTACAGTCTGAATATCGAAGAGGAATCGCGCCAGGGCGACTTCATTCTCAACGAACGCGGCGTGCGCCTGTTCGTCGATATGTTCAGCGCTCAATATCTGAACGGTGTGCAGATCGACTATGTGACCGGGGTCATGGGTTCCGGCTTCACGTTCACGAATCCGAATGCAACGGGAAGCTGTGGCTGTGGCACTTCCTTTACTGCATAACTTATAAAACGCGCGTGCATGATTCGGAAGGCCGGGTTGTCTGTGAGAGACGCCCGGCCTTCTTTCGTATATTGCAGCAAAGCGAGATCCATCTGAGTTTTCCGGTGAACATCGTTCAAGCCCAATCTTCCGAAGACATCGATCGGACGCGCGAATTGTTCGTAGAGTATGCGTCCTCGCTGGGAATAGATCTCTGCTTTCAGAACTTTGAAAAGGAACTTGCGGAACTCCCGGGGGAATATGTTCCGCCGACTGGCCGTCTGTTCCTCGCTTTTGATGAAGATCAGATTTCCGGTTGCATAGCCCTGCGAGGGCTTGGCCAGCGGGCGTGCGAGCTCAAACGACTTTATGTGCGGCCAGAATTTCGTGGAAAGGGTTTAGGACGCGAATTAACCCAAGCGGTAATCGACACGGCGCGAGAAATTGGTTACGACCGGGTGCGTCTCGATACGTTGCCAGGCAAGATGGACAGGGCGATCGCCATGTACCGGTCGCTGGGGTTTCGAGAGATCGAGGCCTACTGTCATAATCCAGTTCCGGGTGCGACATTCATGGAATTGTCGCTCACTTGAAGACAGTCTTACTACCACCTACTGTTCCTCGGACTTATGCTTCGAGGACAAAACTTCTCGACCTAAATGACCCGAACAGTTTCGTGTTCGTTCGTGTAATTTCGTGGATCGTTTTTTACCGATTGATTTTCAAGTCCTGACACGTCCTGCTCGCTTGCTCAACTCATCCACTTGTGCCAAATTCTACGAGCACCAAACCGAAAACTGGAGTCACTAGACTGATGCCGAAGATTCAAGCAGAGACTGCCAACGGACCCGTGGCCTTCGAAGCGCCCAAAGACAAGAAACTAGTATTAGCCCTCGAGGATGAGGGCATCGACATCCTCCATCGCTGTGGAGGTAATGCGCGCTGCACCACTTGTCGTGTGGAGATTCTCGCCGGAGACCCCGGGGAATTGGGCGAGCTTGAGCGCAATCGACTGTCCGTGGAATCAGAGCTCGCCGACAACGTGCGTCTCTCCTGCCAGATACGCATCAATGACGATCTGCAAATTCGGGTAATCAACCAGGCCAGCGTGAGAGGCATGGATGCCGGGCCCCGACCGTTGGAAGACTAATCGACATATTGCGTCTCCAGAGCGTCTGGGTGTAATCTTCGCCGGTAATTCCCAACAACTCAAGTGAATCGACAGATCATCTGTCTGTCCCACTTAACCTCGGAGGACCTATGCTAATCGAGTCAACTGTTCATCTCCCCATCAGTCTGGCTATGTTTCAGGATATCTTTCACGCTCCCAACAGCGAGGCCTTCCTGAGGATTCTGCTTCGCTGGACACACTTCGTCGCAGGTATCATCTGGATTGGGTTGCTCTATTTTTTTAACCTCGTAAACGTCCCATTCCAGAAAGCTCTTGATCCCGACACCAAGAAGAAGGTCAATCCAGATCTTCTATCACGGGCGCTTTGGTACTTCCGTTGGGGTGCGGTCGTCACGGTGGTGTCGGGCCTGGCTTACTTTGCGATGTACACGCTAAAGGCTGATGTAAATAACGCGAACGTGGTTGGCGGGGGCGATATCAACCTCTGGTGGGTGTTGTTTGCGTGGTTAACCTATCCGATTGTTTTGTTCATCGTTGAATTCCTGATCATCAAGAAGGTGGCGGCGTTGACCAAGGATGGCCGACTGTTCGCGATCGTGATGCTCGTGCTGGTGGCGATAATTACCTGGGGCCTGGTCAAGTTCTTTATTGGAATGCTGACCGCCGGTGGCGAGAGCTGGGCCAGCAACAAGACCATTTCGATTGGTGTTGGCGGCGCTTACGGCATAGTCATGATGCTGAATGTTTGGGGCATCATCTGGCCTAACAATAAGCGGATTATAGCGGCCACGGCCGGCGCTGGGCCCGCGGCGCCGCCGGAGTTGGCTCGACAGGCTTTTCTCGCGTCGAGAACGAACGCCTGGTTGTCGCTTCCACTACTCCTGTTCATGGGTACATCACACGGCGATTGGATAATCTTTGGTAAAAACTAAAAACGACAGGAGGCAGGAACAGGAGGCAGTTGGCAGGAACACGAAGAAGCATTTTCCATTTGTCATTTGGCATATTTGGCATTTTTCATTGGTCATTTTCATCTCATTTCGTGGTGATTCGGTTAGTTCGCGGATCGCTTGTTTGGCTGAAAGATGAAACGATCCACGAAATCACAGCAACGGACACGAAACAATAGGCCAGAAATGGCAATGAAAAATGCTTCTTCGTGCTCCTGCCTCCTATTTTCTCGTCACACTAAAGGCGCATCCTCTCAATCCAATCGCCACACTCAAGCACGATAGTCGTAATCGTCGACCCGGGACGCTTTTCATCCGGGTCGGTTTCCCTTAATTGGTATAACGGAGGTGAGCAATGAGTTCAGCAGATTCTTACAAGGCGAAAAAGTTTAATCTCAGCGGGTTGAAGGGCATTTCGGACAAGACATTGGAGGTGCACTTTAAACTCTACGAAGGCTACGTCAAAGAAACTAACAACCTGACGGAAAAAATCTGGCAGTTTATTCAGGACGGTAAAGTCGATCAGGAAGAGATGCCGGCCTATTCCGAGCTAACGCGTCGTCTCGGTTTTGAATACAACGGGATGGTCCTGCACGAGTACTATTTCGAGAATCTCAAGAAGGGAACGGGCACGGGCGAGCCTGAGCGTTCATCCAAATTTCTGCAAGCAGCGGAAACAAGTTTCGGCAGCTACGACATCTGGAAGGCTGATTTTGAGGGTATCGGAAAGATGCGCGGTGTGGGCTGGGCCATCTGTTATGAGAACCCCGCCAACCATCGGCTTTCAAATCACTGGATCTCCCTGCATGAAACAGGTAATGTCGCCGGCTTCAATCCCATACTCGTGATGGACGTTTGGGAACACGCTTATCTGCTCGATTTCAAAACTGAGCGGCCCAAGTACATCGAAGCGTTTTTCTCCAACATCGACTGGAGCGCAGTCGAGGGTCGCGCGTCGGATGGCACCCGCGCCAGGAAAAAAGCTGCGAAAAGCTAATCGAGGAGGAGTTTAGGGTCCCAAGAAACACCTGCCGGGGAGGATAGCTAAGCTCCATCGTGAGTAGAAGTTAGAGAAAGAGGGGCGAAAATTCTTCGAAAACGGTCCCGCAGGGGTTTCTTTTGAACATCTGCAGGCGTTAGCGTGCTCTGAAACTCCGTGGCCGGTCCCCACGTCGCGGCTGATGAAGTGATCTTGAAAGAGGTTGGTAGTGTAGAGTTTTTTAGCTTGTCCGCACCGCAAAGCCCAACCTAAAGGTTGATGAACTCTGAACTTCCGGAACTAAAATGAACCAGTACCCCGTTACCGTTAAGTTCAACTGGACTAAGAGACCCCCTTGTGCGATTCTTTCGACGAACTCAATCGTTGTCCCTGATAAATCTTTAATCAACAATTCGATGTCGCAGGATATCTCCCGCGTCTAAAACCCAGACCACCTAAGATGAGTAGCGTGCTGGATGAGGTCCTTGAGGGATTCGAGCCATCGCCTGAACTTGTCTCTGTGATGGCAGCACCTAAAACAGCGGCCGTCCTGACTGTGGATATCGGTACCTCCGGAGTGCGTGCCTCGCTGTTCGACGAACGGGGCCGTGAGATCGATGGCGCCACCGTGCGCATTCTGCGAACCCTCTCAGAAATTGGGGATCTCGCCGTAACTGACGCGGAGGCGGATCTTGAGTTGGTTACTCAAACAATCGACGCGCTTTTGGATCAGCCATATCAAACCGGCGCGCGGATTCAGTTGATCGCCATCTCCTGTTTCTGGCACAGCCTTGTGGGAGTGGATGGGCAGGGTTTAGCCACGACGCCAGTTTTCGGTTGGGCTGATACGCAAGCCGTCGCCGTCGTAAAGGAACTGCGAAACCGTTTCGATGAAACGGTCGTGCACGCGCGCACCGGTTGCCGCTTTCATCCCTGCTACTGGCCGGCGAAGCTGCTCTGGCTCAGAACCGCGTATCCCGAGGCATTCGCTTCTACCAGTCGTTGGTTATCTTTTGGGGAGTATCTTGTCCTGCGCTTATCTGGAGAGACGGCGGCCAGTGTTTCGATGGCCTCTGGAACGGGCTTATTCAATCAGCAACTGCTTGAATGGGATAGGGAACTTATCGACGCGCTCGATATACGGGACGAGAGTCTTCCCGAGATCTCCAGCACAGGCCAGGCATCTTGCGGTCTGAGGGCTGAGTATGCCGCGCGTTGGCCCGTTTTGAGCGAGGCCCGGATTTGTCCTCCAATCGGTGATGGCGCCGCTAACAGCATTGGCAGCGGGTGCACAACGCGCGAGCAAGCAGCGTTGATGATAGGCACGTCAGGCGCGATGCGCGTACTTTACGAAGGTGAGCCACCAGCTGAACTGCCCGCGGCGCTTTGGTGTTATCGCGCAGATCGTAAGAGAGTCATAGTTGGCGGGGCCTTGTCTGATGGTGGTGGTCTCCATCGATGGATCAAAGAATTGCTCTTGCCAAATGACGATTCAGAATTAATCGAAGCTGCCCTCGAAATCCTCGAACCAAATGCCCACGGGTTAACTGTGTTGCCTTTCTGGGCAGGCGAACGCAGCACCGGCTGGTCAACCGAAGCCCGCGGCGCCATTCTTGGTCTCACCACCAGTACGCAGCCCATAGAAATTCTGCGCGCAGCCATGGAAGCAATCGCATATCGCTTTGCCTCAATCGCGAAGGCCCTTGAGCCTTTGGCGCCCGCTGCGTCCATCATTGCGTCAGGCACGGCGCTACGCTCTTCTCCAGTTTGGATTCAGATTATTGCAGACGTGTTCGGGCGTTCGGTCATGCTTTCCGAACCGCGTGAAGCATCTGCTCGTGGAGCCGCCTTGCTTGCGCTGGAAGCCGCGGGCAAAATACAAAGTATTACTGGATGGCCCGTGCCTGTGGAACACACTTTTGAGCCGAACATGTCACGTCATGTGCGTTACCAGGAAGGACTCAAGCGACAACAACGGATCTACGAGCGGGTGATCGAATCAACCTAAACTCAGATAAGGAAACCTATTAATGAGCGCGCCGATGCCGAAGCAGCCAGACAACACACCCGAGCTTGATCAACTTTGCATTAACACGATTCGTACCCTCTCCCTCGACGCCGTGCAGAAGGCCGAGTCAGGCCATCCCGGCCTGCCGCTGGGCGCCGCTCCGATGGCCTATGTGCTTTGGACGCGCTTTCTTCGTCACAACCCTAAGAATCCCAAGTGGGAGAACCGCGATCGTTTTCTGCTTTCGGCCGGCCACGGCTCGATGCTGCTCTATTCGCTGCTTTACCTTACCGGCTATGCTCTTTCGCTTGATGAGATAAAGAACTTCCGTCAGTGGGGCTCCAAAACGCCGGGACATCCGGAGAACATTCTGACGCCGGGAGTGGAAATCACTACCGGACCTTTGGGCCAGGGTTTCGCGAACGGCGTAGGCATGGCAATGGGCGGGGCACACCTCGCTGCCAACTTCAATAAAGAAGATTATCCGCTCATCGACCACTATATCTATGCCATCGTTTCCGACGGCGATCTGATGGAAGGGGTCGCTTCAGAGGCGGCATCTCTTGCCGGCCATCTTAAGCTGGGAAAACTGATTTACCTCTACGATGACAACAAGGTCACCATCGAGGGTTTCACCGATCTCGCATTCAGCGAAGACGTTCCCAGGAGATTTGAAGCTTATGGCTGGCACACCGTCACGGTTGAAGATGGCAATGATCTCGAGGCCATCGAAGCGGCTGTTCGCGAAGCGCAATCGGTAGGTACAAAACCCACTTTGATTTCCGTCAAAACCGTCATTGGTTACGGTATGCCATCGGCTGGCACGCGCAAGGCCCACAGCGATGCGCCGGGCGAGAAGGCGGTGCGCGAAACAAAACGGCATCTCGGTTGGCCCGAAGACAAACTATTCTACGTCCCCGACGAAACGATGGCCCATTTTCGTCAGGCCATTGAACGCGGCGCACGACAGGAACAGGAATGGCAGACTCTGGTCGAGAAGTATCTGGAGAAGTATAGCGATCTCGGTAAAGCGTGGCAGGAAACAATGAGCGGCAATTTACCTGAGGGTTGGGAAAAGCATCTTCCGGATTTCGCAGATGCGAAGCCGATAGCCACGCGCGCCGCCAGTGGCGAAGTGATTAATGCGCTTGCGCCGCACATGCCAATGCTAATTGGTGGCTCGGCCGATCTCGGCGTCTCAAATAACACGGATATCAAAGGTGGTGGTGATTTTGATGCCGCATCTTACGAGAGCCGGATTATTCACTTCGGTGTGCGCGAGCATGCCATGGGCTCAACGCTGACCGGGATGTCTTTAAACGGCGGTTTGATTCCTTTCGGCGGCACTTTTCTTACCTTCTCCGACTACATGCGACCCGCCATTCGCCTCGCCGCGCTGTCGGAAGTCCAGGTGATTTATGTTTTCACCCACGACTCGGTCGGTCTGGGCGAAGATGGGCCGACACATCAATCAGTCGAACATCTGGCTGCCCTGCGTGCAATACCTAATTTAGCGGTGATTCGTCCGGCGGATTATCACGAGGTGCGGGAGGCCTGGCGTATCGCCATCCTTCGTCGCAATGCGCCGACGGCGTTGGCCTTGACACGCCAGAAGGTGCCGCTGATTGATCGCAGCCGCTTTGCTTCTGCCGAAGGGTTGCGCCGCGGCGCTTACATTCTTGCCGAGGCGGAGGCGGTAGCCCGACCGTTAGGAAGAGTTCAAGGCGACGTCACCCCCCAACTCATCATAATCGCGACTGGCTCTGAAGTTTCCCTCGCCCTCGAAGGGCGGGCGAAACTGCAAGAGGAAGGCCTGGCCACGCGTGTCATATCAATGCCGTGTTGGGAGTTGTTCGAAGACCAGCCTCAAGCTTATCGCGACGAAATTCTTCCACCTTCCATCCCTGCGAAGCTGGCAGTAGAAGCAGGCGTACGACAAGGTTGGGACCGTTATGTGGGGGCGAAAGGCGACGTGATTTGTCTCGATCGCTTTGGTGCTTCTGCGCCCGGTGATGTGGCCTTGCGAAACCTCGGATTCAATCTCAAGAATGTGTTGAAACACGCGCGGGCGCTGGTATAGGTCATGCGGATCGCAGTTGGCGCAGATCATGGAGGCCACCCGCTCAATGAGCGCGTGATTGAGGAATTGCGAGCAGCCGGACATGAGATTACGGACTTCGGTACGCACGATGGATCAATTTCGGACGACTACCCGGACTATGCTCGTGAAGTTGGACAAGCCGTCCAACGCAACGCAGTCGAAATAGGAATTCTCATCTGTGGTAGCGGAGTAGGAGCTGCAGTCGCAGCCAACAAACTCAAAGGTGTCCGTGCTGCACTCTGCGGCGATACTTACTCGGCGCATCAATCACGCGAACATGACGACTGCAATATCCTTTGCCTGGGTGCGCGCGTCACGGGCGTGGAATTGGCACTGGAAATTGTACGCGCGTTTGTCACTGCAAGGTTTACGGGAGAAGAGCGTCACCTGCGACGATTGAAGAAAGTTCTTGAGATTGAACAGCTTTAAGGCCTGAAACAAAGTTTTGCAACAGGTAGGTTCCACAATTTGGAGCGCCGAACGAGCGAGCGGTGGGAGTAAAATATGACAACATTGACAATCAAAATGGCGACGGCGTCCGAGGAAGCCGGCGTAATCGGTGTGCTGACATTGGCGTTTAGCTCCGACCCTATGGCACGTTGGGCGCAGCCGGATCCACAGAACTATCTAACAAACTTCCCTACTCTCGCGAAAGCATTCGGTGGCAATGCCTTCGCGCAAAGGACGGCCTATTTCGCCGATGGCTACGGCGGTGCGGCTCTGTGGCTTCCGCCCGGCTTCAGCCCGGACGAAGAGACGATGATCGGCTTAGTTGAACGCACTGCGCCCGACGCGATCAAAGGTGAGATTTTCGGAGTGTTCCAGGAGATGGGCAAGTATCATCCGACTGAGCCGCATTGGTATCTGCCGCTCATCGGCGTCGATCCGTCCCAACAAGGCAATGGAATTGGCTCGGCGTTGATGAAGCACGCCCTTATCCCTTGCGATCGCGATGGCACGATTGCCTACCTGGAATCGTCGAATCCCAAGAATATCTCGCTCTATAAGAGACACGGTTTCGAGGTAATCGGGAAAATTCAAGTTGGCAGCTCGCCGACTATGTGCCCGATGCTTCGCAAACCACGGTGAACCCTGCATGACGCCAAGATTGTAGGGTGTCCCTCCGTGGCCGCCCCAATGTCGTGGTGATGAAGGTGATCTTGAAGGATGATTGATTATCATGAGTGTCCGAGGTTGGTTGGCCACGCTGCCATGGTAGATAGTAAGTATAAGAATAAAATAGCCGCGAGCAGTATCTAAAAGATCGATACCTACTCGCGGCTTTCAATCGTGCGTCAGAAGGCTATTCGGTTCGTGCCTTGGCGCGTCGGGCTGTCTGCGCAAGTTCACGGGCGCGAGGCAACGCATCCACGCCCCTGGCAATCTGTGGATCGGTCTCATTTAGAACCTGCAAGGCCGCCATCATTCCGTAAGCCGCGGTTGCCAGCTCAAATCGCAACTGCCTTTCTACAAAAGGTCGCGAGCGCTCCAATTGTTCCGGCGTTGCTTTGAACTCTGGCTTGGCGGCGGCAAAGCGCTTCAGTTCTTTGAACAGTGCATCTGTGACCGGGAAGTCGATGGCTTTCAGGTCGTGCCTAAACTCGATCGGCTTTTGGACCTTGTATGCCTCAAAACCGGGGACGCGACCGGTAGCAAGTTCAAGAGCAAAGGCAAAGATCGAGTCCGCCAACTTTGCTTCCGCGGGAGTAATCTTCGTGGGCTTGGCGACCTCGTCCGGCGCAATGCCTCCCCCACCATAGACAGTGCGACCGCCATCAGTGCGGCTTTCAGGTCCCAACGGAGCCGCCTTCTGGCCCTCCGCGCCCTGAAGCTTCTCATTGGCAATTCCCCCATGCGTGTAGTAGTCGTAGACGCCACCCGTGGAGTAGTCGCGCTGAATCATCCGACCCGAGGGCATAAAGTATTTCGCGATAGTTAGCAGCAGGGCGGAGTCGTATTCGAGTTGAATCGGCAACTGCACGATCCCTTTACCAAACGTGTTTTCACCCACAATCAGCGCCCGATCGTGATCTTGCAATGCGCCCGCCACAATTTCAGCGGCCGAAGCTGAATCACCATTAACCAGCACCACCAGAGGCGTCTGATCAGGCGAGTCATTCACCGCCCTGAAGTTTTCGGAGCTGCCTCGGATTCTTCCCTCTTGCTTGACTATTAGCTGGCCGCGCTGCAAGAAGGTGTTGGCAACGCGCACGGCCTGAATCAAGAGGCCGCCACGATTTCCGCGCAAATCCAGGATCAGCATGTTCATGCCTTTTGAATGTAGATCCTGAAGGGCTTCCTGAAACTCCTCATCCGTCGTCTGATTGAATCCGCCGGTCATTGCCACGTACCCAACGCCGGGCCTGACTAAATAGGCTTGCGGAATTGATGGTAGAGGCACAGCATCGCGGGTGATGTTTACCGTCTCTGTCTGTCGTGAAGCTGCGTGTTCAACCGTGACCTTTACCGTTGTGCCGCGTGGACCCAGCAAAAACTTGCGCACCTCGGGATAGGTCTTGCCTTTCATCGACTTCCCATCCACCTCGAGAATCCGGTCGCCGAAGCGCAGACCGGCGCGGGCGGCGGGTGCGTCTTCAAAGGTGGCTCGAATGTAGGTGTTGACTAGATCGCCCTGACGTAGATCGCCGATGGTCGCTCCTATGCCGAAGTACTCGGAGCGTTGTTCGGTCCGGAACGTAGCGTACTCAACCGGATCGAAATAGGTTGAATGCGGATCGAGTACGTTCAACATGCCGTTGATGGATGACTTGAAGACGGAGTTGTAATCCAGTTTCTTTCCATCAATGTAATTCGCCTGAATCACAGAAAGAGCCTCACCGAGGTCAGTTCTAATCATCGTAGGTGAGACGACTGATCTGTTTGTGGGGGTGTTGACGCCAGGTACGGGACGCTCTGGATTGTTGCGTCGAGCCGACGGGTTTCGCTGGGCAAAGATGATTGCCGGAAGTGACAGGGCAATAGCCAGAATTAAAATCCCAGGAAAAAAAGATCTTCTCACACAACCCTCCTAAGTTCTGTTCAACTCCGCAAAATTTTGTGTCATCACCCGACTCACCGCGTTGGGTCGGCAAAACCGGGCTGCCAGAATAGCACGAACAACCGAAGGCTCTGAAATATACGCCGCCGCACTCGCCGCACCGCCGCACCAGCGAAGTTCATTGCCTAGGCCGCCGGCACCGCGCGACCGCTACTAATGCTGTCGGAAGGGAAATGCGCGCTTTATTGGTTCGAAGCCGTCCAGCTTCAGCCGATTAGTGATTCAACCCAGGAGAAACGTTGCCCCCGGTCCCGCGGGTTCGGAAGGTGAACAGAAAACCGGCGGTCCCAGGTTGAGATTGAGGTATCCGATTCAATGTTTTTTCTAATCCTGAAGGGATTTAAGTTAATAGCCGTGGGCGAGCTTTGCGACTCCCAGGCGAGGACGGTGAAAGATTTTTCCGAACCTGGAGGGGTCAAACATGCCCAGAATGTGACCCTTTCAGGGTCAGCCGATCTCCTTGTCGGGTATCGTGGGCGTCACGCAACGCTCGCCCACGGCTATTGACTTTACAGCGCTCCTGATGGTCTGCCGAAACCCCAACGAACCACCCACAGAATCCCCACACGGTTTTTCGTGACAAAAGCTCCCCGTGTTGTGCACTATGAAGCACCAATAGCAACAACTAGTAGGTATGGTCTCAAACTTATGGGGAGGATTGAGAATGGCTAAACAATTACAACGAGATCAGCTTTTCTCGTTTGCCAACAATCATAAGGAAGAATACGAAGAACTGCTGCGCAAATTTGTTGAGACACCTACCGTGTCTGTCGACCCAGCTCACGCTGAAGACATCCGCAAAGGTGTTGAACTCACGGTGGACACGTTGCGCCGTTTTGGCGGCAGGGCCGATGTCTATGCAGTCAATAAGGGCAATCCAGTAGTCCAAGGTGTCTTCGGGCAGGATAAAAACCGACCTACCGTCACCGTTTACAACCACATCGATGTTCAGCCTGCGTCAAAGGAAACTGAACCCTGGGAAACGGAACCGTTTGTGATGACCAAGAAGGGCGATAGCTATTTTGGACGTGGCACCACAGACGACAAGGGACCCGCCCTGGCGGCTTTATTTGGCGCCCGGGCCGCGATCGAGGCGGATGTGCCAATCAACATTCGTTTCCTCTGGGAGTTTGAAGAAGAGATCGGTTCGCCTAATTTCGAAAAGATTATTTCCAACGCTGCTTCAGAGCTGCGGACCGAATCCGTAGTCGTGTCGGACACGGTCTGGGTTTCCAGACAGCGGCCTGCAAACTCAGCCGGCTTGCGCGGCTTGATGGGATTTCTGCTGGCCCTGGAAACGGCCACGGTCGATGCCCATTCAGGTGAAGTGGGCGGCGCCGCGCGAAATCCGCTCGGCGAGCTGATGAAACTCGTCTGCGATCTTTACGATCCAATGACCGGCAGAGTGAAGATAAAGGGTTTCTACGACGACGTCATTCCGCCGTCAAGGAAGGAGCTTCGCGATTGGTCCACCTCAGGCTTTTCTGCAAGAGCTTTTAGAAAGGCGCACAAACTCAAATCGATGCGCGCGGAAGACGATTTGGAAGTCATGAAACGAATTTGGGGCATGCCCACATTTGAAGTGCACGGAGTAGCGGGCGGTTACCAGGGGCCCGGAGTGAAGTCGATCGTGCCGCCGCGCGGAGAGGTAAAGGCCTCGTGCCGTCTTGTACCTGGCCAGGATCCAAAGAAGATTGCGCAGTTGCTCAAGAATGCTGTGAAAGCGAGCAATCCGGATGTCCAAATTCATTTCGAGTCGATGGCTCCGGCTTTTCTAACCTCGGTGGAGGGTCCACTGCCGGACGCACTAAAGCGAGCGGTGAAATTTGCGTTCAAGCGGGACGCAGTGTTCGTTCGCGATGGGGGCACCATTGGCGCGATGACCAGTATTGAAAAGGTCCTCCGGTGCCCGATCATGTTTCTGGGTCTGTCGTTACCTGAGCACGGTTACCATGCGCCGAACGAGAACTTCGACTGGCAACAAGCTTCGGGAGGGATGGTGGCTTTTGCGAAATACTTTGAAGAGATTTCCAACCTGCCGCGGCAGAGGTGAAGAAGAATTTGCCACGGATTTACACGGATAAATGCGGATCAGAACAGCTCAATTGTCGGAATGCCGTGCGGATTGCGCAGCCCACCTCCTACCTGAGGATCTTTTCTGGCTTTTCTGATCCGCGTTTATCCGCGTAAATCCGCGGCTAGTTTTCCTTAGTTTTAATCACGCAGGCCAGGCGCTCTTCATTCAGGGGTTGGAATCCAAGCCGTTCATAAAACGCGCGCGCTTCCGGATTCTGAAGATGCACGGCCACGTCGATGCGCGTCACGGATTCCTTTGTGAGCTGTTCCTTGAGCGCTTTTATCAATACCGTTCCGATGCCTTCTCCGCGACGATCTGCCTTCACCGATACGTCATCCAGTTTTGCTACCAGGGCTCCCATCGACGTGGAAACGGCGTAGCAAATGACGCAGATGCCCGCAACGCCGTCATCGTCGTAAGCCATCCAGACGAATCCAAGATCCGGATGTTCGAGAAACAGGTAGAGCGCATCATTTAATCCCTGGATTCCGCGATCTCCATAGGCCTGGCTGCTGGCGAGATAGTGTTCGTCTTGGCTGAGAAACGCACTCAGCATTTTGAAGGCCTCGGAGACATCTGGGGCGGTCATCTTGCGGCAGGTGATCAAATAAAAACTCCTCTCGTCCGGCGTCCAGTTGCGGTAGCAGATGTAGTTTAGAGTTCAAACTTTTAGTTTGTGATCGCCAAAGGGCAACCTGAAAGTTAATGAACTCTAAACTTCCGGAATCAAACTAACCCACAGGCTGAAGTTGCTTCGTATCATGCCACAGTGATGCTCCGGGTGCTATAATCCCGTCGTCCACATCCAGCAACTAATTCCACTTTCTAAAAAGAATCGAGGTTAGAAGCCATGAAGAAGATCGTCTTAGCTACTCTGGCGCTGATTGTCGGCACCTCGTCGTTCGCGTTTGGCCGCGAAGCGAGACTCGTGCGTTATCCGCACTACCATAATGGGCGGATCGTTTTCAGCTATCTCGGCGACCTCTGGACGGCCAACGAGAATGGCCAGAACGTCCAGCGCCTAACCGTCAATCGCGCGCGTGATGTCTATGGGCGCTTCTCTCCCGACGGGCGATGGATCGCTTTCTCCAGCGAACGAAACGGCAACCTCGACGTTTTCATCATTCCGACCGAGGGGGGGGCGGCGAAGCAGTTAACCTTCCACTCATCCGACGACACCGTCCTTGGTTGGCGACCTGATTCACGCGCAGTGCTCTTCACGGCTAACCGCGGCGAAGACTTTACACCGCAACTCTACGTAGTAAGTGTTGAAGGCGGAATGCCGACCAAGGCCGGCACGGACATGGGCGTGCAAGCCGCCTATTCACCCGATGGCCGCCGGTTGGCCTACAACCCGAAGTCGCAGGCTTACTGGCGCAAGTATTATCGCGGCGCCACTCAGAGCGACATCGTAGTGATGGACGTGGCGGCGAAGCGGTTTACTCAGTTAACCGATTTCGATGGACACGATTCGTGGCCGATGTGGGGATATGATGGAGCGGTTTATTTTGTCAGCGATCGTGACGGCAATGGCCTGACGAATATCTGGCGCGTCGCCGATAGCGGCGGCAAGGCGGATCGGGTCACATCGTTCAAGAGTGGCGATGTGCGCTGGCCGGCAGTTAGCGCTGATGGGAGGGTGATTGTCTTTGAGCACGACTTTGGCATCTGGAAACTCGACCTGAACAGCAGGAAGACTACTCCCATCACGCTCAACATAGCTGCCGAGACCCAGGAGAATCTCTCCGAAGTTCAGACTTTCAACTCACAGGCCGACGATTATGATCTCGCGCCGTCTTCGCAACGAGTGGCGTTTTCCATTCACGGCGAGATTTTTACCGCGCCTGTCGAAGAAGGAGACCTGAGACAGATAACCGACGGTCCGGCTCGTGATCGGTCGGTCGCCTATGCGCCCGACGGCAAATCACTTTCCTTTATCTCTGATCGCAGCGGGCGGGAAGAGCTCTATGTTGCGTCAACGGATGGGACCGGTGAAGCGAAGCAGATCACGGATATAGACACGCTCAAGTCTGGCTACAACTGGTCTCCTGATTCGAAAGAAATTTCCTTCACCACTTCGGACGGCAAACTGCGCAAAGCGGACGCGGCCACAAAGCAAGTTACGGTTTTGGATTCTTCGAATTACGGAAACATCGGTACGCCCGTCTGGTCTCCTGACGGCAAGTGGATTGCTTATTCGAAGTCTGACGTCACCCGCACCTCCGATATTTACGTGATAGCTTCCTCCGGCGCCGAGAAGGAACCACACAAACTGACCTTTGATTCAAACCCCGAAGCAAATCCAAAGTTCGCTCCCGACGGGAGTAAACTTTTCTTCCAAAGGATTGAAGCCTCCAGCGGCGCCCTTCCCAATTCAATTCAAGTTTACTCCGTGGGCCTTGAGCGGCTGGATCGCGACCCTGATGATCCGGAAGAAGGAGCCAAGGCGGAGGCCTCTCCCGCCGGACCCATAGAATCAGACGCTGAAGGTGCGCCACCGCCGCGACGTGGGCCAGTAGAGCGGCGTCAGCCGCCAAAAGAAATCAAGATGGATTGGGCGGGTCTGAAGCGTCGCACGCGGCAGATCACCCGCATGCCGTTCCCTATTTTTAATTACACGGTTACGCCCGATAGCCGCACCATCGTTTTCGTCACGAGTGAACCCGCCGGGCCAGCCAGCGTGCCGGTGATCTATTCCGTTCAGGACGATGGTAAACGACTGACGCGGATCACCACCGGCCAACCCCCAGGTGAACCAGGCGGACCAGGCGGACCAGGGGGAGGGTTTGGGGCCGGCATTTCAACATTAAATGTCTCACGCGACGGTCGAACGCTTTTTTTCACCGAGCGAGACGCCATCTATTCAGTGCCGCTTCCGGCATCGCCTCCACCCGGTTCATCGCCCGCTGCAGCAGCCGCACCGACTGCCGGGCGCGGAGAAGGAACACGCCGGCGGATCAATTTCAACGTCAGAGTTCGCGTCGATCGCCCGGCCGAATGGGCGGAGATGTTTGACGACGCCTGGCGGACGATGAAGTACAGGTTCTATGACCCGAAGATGCACGGCATCGACTGGGATGCAGCGCGAGCAAAATACAGACCCTTAGTAGACTTCGTCGGCGATCGCCAGGAGTTGCTCAACATCATCAATGAAATGATTGGCGAATTGAATGCGTCGCACACCGGCGCAGCGCCCCCTCCGCGTGGAGCTTTAAGTGGCCTATCAACTGGTCATCTCGGAGTGGAGTTGGAGTCGGACAGCGCTGCGGGGCGCTATCGGGTCACTCATGTTTACGAAGACGGTCCTGCCGACAAGGATTGGGTGCGAGTGAGCGTTGGGCATTATCTGATCGCCATCAATGGCAAACCGGTGCGCGCCGGCGACAACTACTGGCAGTTGCTTAACAATCGGCTCAACCGCAAGAGTGAAGTCACGTTCAACAATAAGCCCGTCGAAGAGGGCGCCTGGCAAACTCGAATCGAAACCATTGCGCCCAATGCCTACAGCCAGTTGCGCTACGAGCGTTGGGTAAAAGAGCGCCGCACGAAGGTGCACGAGCTTTCGGGAGGTCGCATTGGCTATCTTCACATTCAAGCGATGAACCAACCGTCGCTCAGAAAGTTTGAAAAAGAGATTCGCGAGTTTCGCAACAAGGAAGCCCTGGTCATCGACCAGCGTTGGAACGGCGGCGGCAATATCGAACAGGAATTGCTGGCGATTCTGGTCCAACGGCAATACCAGGTCTGGCAACCGCGCGGCACGGAACCTACCAGCAGACCTTTTGCCGGTTTCTTCGGACCGAAAATTGTATTGCAAAACTGGCGCTCAGCATCGAACGCCGAAATGTTTCCGGCGGGGTTCCGCGCTTTGGGACTGGGCAAAGTAGTCGGCACACCTACAGCGGGGGCGGTAATAGGAACGGGCAGCTATAGGCTGATCGACGGCTCGACCGTGCGCACGCCCGGCGTAGGAGTGTTCCTCGCTGATCCCAAACGCACGAACATGGAAAATTATGGCGTGCAGCCGGACATGCTGGTGGACAATCTGCCTGAGGACACTCTGGCCGGGCGCGACCGCCAACTCGAGGCGGCGGTCGGAGAGTTGATGAAGGAACTGCAGGGCCCGAAGCGCAATGTAGCAATTAACGATTGATTGCCGAAAGTGACACTATCGCAAAGCAGTTCTTAGGTAGAGGCTACGCCTCCTTCTCCCGCTCCATGGCAAAGCGCGGAAGACTGCAAACAACTCTTGAGTTCGCCCTGGCACGCTCAATCATCTCGGGGCTGGGGGTGTTGCCGCGTCCGGCCGCAGTTGCCCTTGGCCTGCTGCTGGGTCGCATTGCATACGTGCTGCCCGGAGGGCTGAACCGTACCGGTCAACTTAACTTGCAGTTCGCCTTTCCGGAAAAAAGCAATGCCGAGCGACGGCAACTTCTGCGCGGAAGCTTTGAAAATCTTGGTCGACTGCTCGGTGAATTCAGCCAACTCCCTCGGGCTACCCCGGAAGCGCTGCGCCAGCTGATCGAGTATGACCAGGTAGGTCTGGCCCATTTGCGGAAAGCGGAAAAGAATGGTCGCGGAATAATCTTTTTAACCGGACATGTCGGCTCCTGGGAATTGCTGAGCTTTGGATGGTCGGCTCTCGAGTATCCCATCAGCTTTCTGGTGCGACCGATTGACAACCCGCGAGTCGAAGAAATGATCGAAAAGATCAGAACGCGCTTTGGCAATCGCGCTATCGACAAGAAGAGCGCTGCGCGTCAGTCGCTGCGAGTGCTGCGCGAGGGCGGCACCCTGGGGATTCTTTCCGATCTCAACTCCCACCCGCACGAAGGAGTTTTCGTACCTTTCTTTGGGAAACTAGCCTGCACTAGCGCGGGTATTGCAATTCTGGCGCTGAAAACCGATGCAGCAGTGATTCCCACTTGCGCCGTCTGGGATAAGCAAAAGAAGCGTTACTTCTTTCACGGGGACCCGCCGGTGGAGTTGGTGCGCACCGGCGATCATCGCAAGGACGTCGAACTCAATACCGCGCGCTTCGCTGCGGCAATGGAACGGATGGTCAGGCTTTATCCGGAACAGTGGTTGTGGATTCACAAACGCTGGAAGACGCGTCCGGCAGGGGAACCGGATCTCTATCAGTAGGCAGTGGTCAGTTGTCAGTTGTCAGTGTGATCACAGGGCAAGTGAATCCCGTTCACCGTCCACTGACAACTGTCCACTGCCTTCGCTATACTCGCTTCAGTTTCCAACCAAACTTCCTATGCAAGCTTCCGCCGAGCGACAATTCAAAGGTGCCCGCCCCAAACAGCAAACGGTGGAACGCGCCTATACCTTCGCTGATCTTTCAGCTTATTCACTGAAGAAGCGCCTCTTGATTAGGGCAGCAGACCTCGGTTTCTTTGTTCTGATAAACCTGATTGGGCTAACCGTACGGTTCGAAGTTAAGGGGTGGAAAAACTGGGAGGCTGCTTCCCGCGATGCTGGCTTGCCGATCTACACCTCCTGGCACAATCGTGTGTTCTTCGCCACCTACTTCTGGCGGCACCGGCAGATCGTCGTGATGACCTCGCAGAGTTTCGATGGCGAGTACATCGCGCGGTTCATACAAAGATTCGGCTACGGCGCGGTGCGCGGTTCGAGTACACGCGGCGGCGTTGGAGCCATAGTTGAGATGGCCCGACTGATGCGGGCTGGCTGCCCCGCGGGTTTCACGATCGACGGTCCCAAGGGCCCGAAGTACGTGGCTAAGATGGGAGCAGTCCTGCTGGCGAAGAAGACTGGGCAGCCGATCCTGCCATTCACCATCACGGCTTCCAGTTTCTGGTCGGCCCGCAAGAGTTGGGACCAGTTTCAGGTGCCCCGACCCTTTGCGCGTGCTCGGGTATACATTGCTGAGCCAATTCATGTTTCTCCGGATGCTGACGAGACGGAGTTGTTAGCGAAGCGTGATGAACTGCAGCATGCGCTCGACGAAATCGGTCGCCATGGCGACGAGTGGCGAAGTAGCCGGTCATAGTCAGCTCTGTCAGAACCGCAAGCGGTAGCGACCGGGTCGTATTTCACAGTTGAGACAAACTCAAGGTGAAACCGGGTCGCTACCGCTCCCCCTTTCTGACCAGTAATCGCGGATAAAAGGCGAAGCGCAACCTTGGCACAAGCAACTCAAGAGGCAAGTTACCGCAGCGGTTATGTGGCTTTAATCGGCAGGCCCAACGCCGGCAAATCGACCTTGCTCAATCGGCTGGTTGGGCAAAAGCTTGCGGCTGTTTCAAACAAGCCACAGACCACTCGCTTTCGGATTCAGGGCGTCATTACCCGACTCGACGGTCAGATAGTCCTGGTCGATACGCCCGGTGTTCATAAACCCGGATACGAGATGAATCGCCGGATGATGTCTACGGTGCAGGACGCACTGCTGGGGGTGGATCTGGTGTGTCTAATTCGCGATGCTTCAGTGAGGACTGGAAATGGGGATCGATTCGTTTTGGATCTGGTCCAAAAGTCAGGCAAGCCGGCGCTGCTCCTACTCAACAAGATCGACAAACTTGAAGACAAGTCGGCCCTGCTGCCACTGATCGATTGGTACCGCAACGAAGATGACTGGCAGGAGATTGTCCCCCTATCTGCTTTGCGAGGAAGCGCGTTGGATGTGGTGCTCGATCAAATGATCAAACACCTGCCGGTATCCGAACGTCTCTTCGGCGAAGATGAGCTCACCGATCAATCGGTGCGCTCAATGGTAGCTGAAATCATTCGCGAGAAGATTTTGCAGACAACGGAAGAGGAGATTCCTTACGTCACCGCGGTGGTAACCGAAAAATGGGAAGAGGTGCGCGAGGATTTCACGCGCATCTACTGCGCCATATTCGTCGAGCGGCCATCGCAAAAGAAGATCATTATTGGCAAGGGCGCATCACATTTGAAAGAGATTGGCATAGGCGCGCGCAGGGAGATCGAGCAGCTTCTGGGCCATCGCTGCCATCTGGAGTTATTCGTCAAGGTCGAAGAAACATGGCGCAACAAGAATCATCTGTTGGATGAAATGGGGATTGGGCCGTAGAGGTTCCGTTTTCGCACGGGCTCTGCCGCACCCCTTGCGGAAAGCCTGCGGCTTTCTGGGCGTATCATTCTTAGTTTTCGAGGCTATGCCTCACAATGCTGAGGCATAGCCTCGAGTCTATTAGCCTTCACGGAAAGGCGGAGCCTTTCCGCAAGGGGTGCGGCGGAGCCGCCACAGCGTGAGACTAGTACCGTCAAGCATTTGCTATCCCGGCCTTCCGCAGTAGAAGTGGATGCTCATCGTTTCTGGCAGCCAAGGAAGAACATTTGAACGCTCCGAAAAAACAACAACGGACGAGCTTGTGGTACGCCCTCGATCTAGTTGTTGCGAGCGCGGCACGCGAGGCTGTTGAGTACGCTCTGATGGAGGCGGGCGCGTTAGGTACGGAAACTGAGGAAGGTGACGCGGGTCTTCTCCGCGTGACGGCTTACTTTGATAACCTGCCTGAGCGTGAGCGCGTGGGTGGGGAGCTACAGGAAGCGCTGCGAATTTATGGCCTGCCGTCCTCATCGGTTCCCGACATGAATGTGCGCGAAGTTGCCGACCGCGATTGGCTTGGCGAGTGGAAGAAGAGCTGGCAGCCGATTGAAGTGGGAGGGCGGTTTATCATCGCGCCGCCGTGGGGCGAGATTCGGGATGCTCTCGACCGTCTCGTGATTCGCATCGAACCGGGGATGGCCTTTGGTACGGGCACGCACGAAACCACTCGCCTCTGTCTCGCGGCCATCGAAAGGCATTTTGACGGTGGCAGTTTTCTGGACATTGGGACGGGCACGGGCATACTGGCAATCGCCGCAGCCAAGCTCTTTCCCGATGCTCGAGTTGAGGCTTACGACACTGATGCTGACGCGATTGGCATCGCGAAAGAGAATGCGCAACTCAACGGAGCGCCAGAAATAGGCTTTCGCGTGGGAAGTGTTGAGGAGGGGCTGACAGCATCAGCCGATTGCGTCTGCGCCAATCTCACCGCCGACATGATCACGCAGATTCTTCCTACATTAATTGGCGCCACCTGCGGCCGCCTCATTCTTTCCGGCATTCTCGATTCGCAGAGAGACACCGTAGTCATGCGTCTTCAGGAACTTGGAGTTTCAGAAGCACCCGAAGTTACGTGGGAAGGCGAGTGGGTTTGTATCGTGGTTTAAAATAATGACCCACCGCAGATTCTACGCTCCGCCTGACGCATTCAGTTCTGATCTCAAGAACCTGACACTGCAAGCTGAAGAAGCTCGACATCTCCGCGACGTGTTGCGCTTAAAGCCTGGCGACCGGGTCCACGTTTTCGATGGCGCTGGAAAAGAGTTTGATTGCTCGATCGAGGAGATTCGCAAGGATACGACACAGTTGCAGGTTTTGGCCGAGGTGGCGCCAGCCCGGCCTGAGTCACCGTTACAACTGACGCTGGCGGTAGCCCTGCTGAAAAGCGACAAGTTTGATCTGGTTGTTCAAAAAGCGACCGAGTTGGGGGTCGCTAGCGTGAGGCCGGTAGCAACTAAGCTCGCAGACATTCGTTTCCGCGATGATTCTGACGCGAACAAGCGGGTCATGCGCTGGCAACGGATTGCCCTCGGGGCATCCAAGCAGTCGGGACGCGCGCTAGTACCAGAAGTTACCCATCCGATTTCCTTCGCTGAGTTGGCCCGGGCTACGGACGATACGGGGCAGCAGAAGTTGATGTTCTCTGAACGTGAGGGACAATCGCTTTTTGAAATGAAGAGCATCCTGGGCGCCAATCAACAGCAATTGACAGCGCTGGTTGGGTCCGAAGGTGGTTGGACTGATGAAGAGATATCTCTGGCGCGCGACAATAACTGGAGCGTCGTGACGCTGGGCGGTCGAACGTTGCGGGCGGAAACTGCCGCTATTACCGCTGCGGTGTTGTTACAATACCTTTACGGCGATTTGAGTTAGAGTCTCGTTGGATCAAGTTCAATTTTGGGACCGCGCCGGCAGAGCGTAGCGGCGACGGCGCTTTGGATTGTACTTGGTGCTTGAGAGTAATTTATCCAAAATCAAAGCGGAGTCGCGCTGCGCTTCAAGTCTGCAATTCCATCGTGTCTTAACTAGGTTGCGACGGACAACATCAACGATCCACGAAACTACACGAACCAACACGAACCAACACGAATTCTTGTTAGTGCCGTTCGTGTGGTTTCGTGGATCGCACTTTACGGTACATTTGGTGGCGCGAGAGCCGCGCCTTTCAAACCAGCACTAGACACTCTCTAACACTCTTTGACCCGCACCGATCGCAAGCGCAGAATATGTTTTACGAAACCTAGCGCGATCAAGTGCCGGACATGAATCAAGTGTAGTGAAACAAACCGTAATAGAGTGTCGTTAGACGATTATCGGTCCGAGGAAGGAACCCGCGATCATGGCTCTGAGCAAAGAAGAAGCAATCGAGAAAGCACGTCAGGATATGGCCCAGCGCCTGCGTATCGGCAAAAGCGATATCGCGATCCAGTCCGCGGAAGAAGTTGAGTTTCCTGACACGGCTTTGGGCGCCTCGACCGAGGATGAGATGAGCGGGCAAATGATCACGCCTGGTTGGCGTATCAGGTTGCAGGCGAGCGATCAAATGTTTGAGTACCGCGCGAACCAGCATCATCTGAGGTTGTACAATCACCAGGGGGCGAATTACCGTATTTAGGTTTCGAGTTTCGAGTCTTGAGTTCCGGGTTGCACGATTGCCAACCTGAACCCGAAATTTGAAACTGGAGTAGCAATGAATCGCAACAAATTTATCCTGCAGGTCTCGCTCGCCATTTTCCTGATCCTCATTGCCGCCCTTGCCGGACAGCTCCGCAAAGTGCAAAGGGAATGGCGTTCGACAGTTAGGATCATGCCCGGCGCTTCAGAGCCCTACTTTATTTTCGACCCACACCAGACTGATGAGACGCGAGAGAACACCGAGCCGGAAGTGCTGGTAAAGTTTCGCCCCGGCGTGTCCGAAGATGCGATCACTAAAATCACCGCACGGCTTAACGATCGCGTCGAAGACAAGATTGAGTCGGTGTCAGGTCTGACGGCAATTGACGATTTGGACAATCTCGATGCGGAAGCAATCGCTGCTGAGTATCGAGCTTTGCCGGAGGTTGAGTATGCGGAGCCCAACTACGAGATTAGTTTGAAACACGACGGTGGAGGATTCAAACACCTCCATCCGAATGACGCGCGCTTTTCGGAGCAGTGGGCGCTGGATAATGATGGACGCAGCGGAGGTAAAGAGGGTGCGGATGTCGGAGCGTTGCGCGCGTGGGTAACAACCACAGGCGACGACGACATCGTTGTGGCTGTGCTCGATAGTGGAGTCGATTACACTCACAGTGATTTGCGAAACAACATCTGGATTCGCCCTAATAATATAAAACAGTACGAAGATCGCGAGCTAGGCTCGATAGATGACATTCACGGCTACAACGCCGTCGAGAACACGGGTGATCCGATGGATGAGAATGGCCACGGTACTCACTGTGCGGGAATTATTGGCGCGGAAGGCGGGAACGAAATAGGCATTAGCGGCGTCAACTGGAAAGTAAAGATCATGCCGCTGAAGTTCATGAACGCTGGCGGTTTTGGGAATGCAAAAAACGCGATCGAAGCGATCAATTACGTGATTGATCGCAAGCGCGCCGGAGTGAATGTGCGCGTGATTAGCGCGAGCTGGGGAACGAGGCTGCCGTCTCGAGCGCTCGAAGATGTCATCCGCAAAGCTTATGAGGCGGGAATACTCTTCGTGGCGGCGGCTGGCAACGACGGTATGAATACAGACTATCTGCCCCAGTATCCTGCCGGTTATAACCTGGGGAATTTAATCAGCGTCGCGGCGCTAAATCGCCAGGACGAACTTGCTTCTTTTTCCAATTACGGCGTTAAAAGCGTCGACCTGGCGGCGCCGGGGGCAAATATTTTGAGTACCTGGCTCGGCAACGAGTATGAGGAGCATTCCGGAACCTCGATGGCTACACCCATGGTGTCTGGCATTGCCGCTCTGGTGCTGTCAAAACGACCCCAGCTCTTAGTGGACGAGTTGCGGTTCACTCTGCTCAAGTCGGTCGACAAGATTCCCCATCTGACCGGAAAAGTTGCGACGGGCGGACGAATCAGCGCCGCCAGGGCCGTCGGCGCCGAGTAACCAGTCTTCATATAAGTCGAGCAGTTTTCGACCGACCGAACCATCCACGAAGTATCATTAATCGACACGAAATCCACATTTGTCACATTTCGTGGATCATCTCTTGCGCTCCCTTTGATGAGGTAAGGGGCCGGGACGATCAAGATAGGACATTACTCACGGAGGGGCGTCGCTTGCCTAGAAGGCAGTCGATGCCTGATAATCACTTTCGATGATTGTTCCCAACCGTACAAAACCAGACCCGATCTCTTTAGGGGGATAACGAGTGAAAGCGGAATTGCACCAATTAGTCGCTTTACAAAAACTAGACACAAGCATACGAAGACTACAAACAGAACTGGAAGCCATTCCTCAGAAGCGCGCGGAGATCGAAAACGAGTTCGATCAGCGCGCTTTCGAAATTCGGGCCCTCGAGAATCGTCGCGAGGAGGCGAACCACACGCGTGCTCGGCTGGACATCGAGATCGCCGAGCAGCGGTCCCGAGCTGAACGAGCTGAACGCAATCTGATGTCGTCAAAGAAACAAGACGAATATACCGCGGCCATCCGCGAAGCCGACGCGGCCCGCAAACAAATCTCGGCTCTGGAAACTCAAACTCTCGAGCAGATGGAAATTCTGGAGCAGGCTGAAGCCGCGCTGACCGAACGTGCGGCGGAGGTCGCCGGCCTAAACTCTGATCGAGAGGCGAGGCTAAAAGCCTTTGACGAAGAGACCGGTCAGCAGGTGGCTCATCTCGACTCAAGCCGGGCTGAGCGGGAGCGCGTCTTCAACTCGCTGCCGAAGCCGATGAGCGCCCACTATAAACGGATTAGCGTTCGCATACGCGATGGAGTCGCCGTCGCCGAGGCTCGCAACGGAGCTTGTATGGCCTGCTTCATGGCTCTGCGGCCCCAGGCAATGTCGCAGGTCCGTCGCGGCGAGGAAGTTGTTACGTGTGAGAACTGTTTCCGTATCCTTTATTACGTTCCGGCTGATTCAGCAAAAAACAACTCGACGTCAGTCCAACCGAAAGTCGCACACACTTAAATAAACATGCGCGTGCTCGTAACCGGAGGCGCCGGCTACATCGGTAGCATTGTTACTGAGGACCTGGTGAAAGACGGCCATCACGTGGTCGTCTATGACAGTCTTTATAAAGGACATCGCCAGGCCGTCCCTGCAGCAGCGGAGTTTGTTCAGGCAGACTTGATGGATGCCGCAACCTTGCGTACGACTCTGATTGACCAGCAAATCGACGCCGTAGTTCACATGGCGGCGGACTCGCTCGTAGGAGAGTCTTGCGCCCATCCGGCAAAGTACTATCGCAACAATCTAACCGCCGGACTGGTGTTGCTCGACGCGATGCGCGACGCAGGCGTCAACCGCATCGTGTTTTCATCAACCGCGGCAACTTATGGTGAACCCGAGAAACAGCCAATAGCAGAAAACGCTCCGAACATACCGACTAACCCCTACGGACAATCCAAGCTGGCATTCGAGCACGTTATGCGTTGGTATGACGAAGCTTACGGTCTTCGCTATGCGTCATTACGCTACTTCAATGCTGCCGGCGCCAGCCAAAACTTCGGCGAGTCGCACGACCCCGAAACGCATATCATACCCATCGCCTTGCAAGCCGCCGCGGGCCGCCGTCCCGTCATCGAGGTTTACGGCGAGGATTACCCTACTCGTGACGGCACTTGCGTGCGCGACTATATTCACGTCATCGACCTGGCGCGAGCGCACATACTCGCTCTTAAAGTTGAGGAGCAGGGTAGCCGGATCTACAACCTCGGGTGCGGTGGTGAGGGCTACAGTGTGCGCGAGGTGATTGACACCGCCCGCAAAGTGACTGGAAAAGACATTCCGATGCGCATCGCATCAAGGCGCGCCGGCGACCCGGCCGTTTTGGTGGCGAGCTCCGAAAAGATCAAGCGGGAACTGGGCTGGACGCCTCAGTACCAGGATCTGCGAGTGATCATTGAATCGGCCTGGCGCTGGATGCTGGCCCACCCCGATGGCTATAACTAGGAAAACAACCTCTACGGAAAAAGCTCGACTCAAACGAACTGCCGGGAAACAAGGACCAACTGTCTCGGTGGAAGAGTTTCTCGCGCTAAAAAACCCCAAAGGCGATCTAATCCTGGCGGTAGATCGCGAACACGTTTCGCTGACATCGCTCGATCGAGTTTACTGGCCTGATGAGAAGATTACTAAGTTTGCTTTGCTCCGCTACTACATTGAGATTAGTCCCTACCTGCTGCCTTACTTAAAAGATCGACCGGCGATACTGCAGCGCTGGCCCCGAGGAGTTAATGCGCCGATGTTTTTCCAGCAGGATCTGGAGAGCGCGCCGCGATTCGTCAAGTCAGTCCGGCTGACGAACCAGCAGGGACGTGGACTTGATTATGCGGTTTACACATCGACAGCCTCCCTCCTCCACTTCGTAAACCTGGGAACCATCGAACAGCATCCCTGGCATTCAACAATCAAGAAACTTTCCCAGCCGGATTGGATTGCGCTCGACCTCGACCCCAAAAAAGCCCCTTGGGAAAACGTGCTGGAAGTGGCGTTAGTCACCAGGCAGGTCTGCGATGAAATAGGGTTGCAGGCTTTTCCGAAGACGTCCGGGTCATCAGGAATTCATATCTACCTGCCGCTGAAACCCACCAACGAATACGCTGCTGTGGCGGAGTTCGCAAGGCTGCTGGCAGGAGAGATTGCGCAGCGGGCACCAAAGATTGCCACGGTCGAGCGCTCGTTGGCGAAGCGAAAGCCCGACCAGGTTTATGTGGACTGGATGCAGAATGCGCGCGGCAAGAGTTTGGCTTCTGTCTACACGACGCGAGCTAAGCCAAAAGCGACTGTCTCAATGCCAGTGACCTGGAAACAGATCGAAAAGGGCGTGAAGATCTCAGACTTCACTCTAAAGAATGTGCCCACGCTTTGCCGCAAGGCCGGTGACGCCTGGGCAGATTTCTTTGCCAGCCGGCAGACACTCAAGCTACGGTGAATAGCTAAAGAATGGCAAGTTTCGTTCTTCCCAATCCCGTAGGGACCCAATGTTTATAGCCGGGTAGTGCCAAGAAAATATTAAAGCTCCGGAGGAGCGAAATATATTCGTGAGCGTCACACATCAGAAGAAACATTTCGCCCCTCCGGAGCTGGGGCTATCCGGTAGGACCAAGCTCCATAAACATTCCATCCCTACGGGATTGGAAGCCGTTAATCATTGGGCGCTTCTTAAGAGAAGAACTCTAGAGTCCCCGATTTTTGGTGAGTCGCAAACTTTCGCTTGACCTCGTGAGTACCCAAAGCCTATTTTACCTGTCCTGAGACGAAACTAATGCTAATGTTTGAACGAGACGACAGCCTGACCCACAATTACTATTATTACGGTCCGCTCTCCTGCTGGAGGGACGGTCGGGCGAAGAGCTGTCGGCTTGCGCTAAGCGCGTAAGACTAACCAGACGGTTTCCACAACCGGCCATCGGTCCTTCCAGTCGGGAAGGATCGGTGGCCGGTTTATTTTTTGGCGGCTCATGGAGAATCGACATGACGACACAATCAAAACCATCGTTACTAGCCGACCACGTCGACATGCGGATGGTGGCGGCTGACACGGATCAAGCCACCCCGGATCGCAATAGGGTCGTGCGTTTGAATCCCGACCATCCCGGCTTCCGCGACCAGGACTATCGCGACCGCCGCAACCGGATTGCTCAAATCGCGCTGGCCTACCGGGCCGGGGAGACTATTCCCGACGCTCCTTACACACCGCAGGAACACGAGGTGTGGAGCACCATTTGTAAAGCGCTCGATCCTGCGCATCGAGCACACGCCTGTGCGGAGTATTTAGAAGCGTTTGAAGGGTTAGACCTTGATCCGGATCGCATACCCCAGCTCCGGGAGGTAAGTGAGAAAGTCAGCGCAGTCAGCGGGTTTCGACTTGAGCCGGTTGCGGGCCTGGTTGAGCCACGGGTATTCCTCGAGTCTCTGGCCAATGGTGTGTTCCTCTGCACCCAGTACATACGCCATCACTCGACGCCGCTCTACACACCCGAGCCGGATGTGGTCCACGAGATAGTTGGTCACGGTGTGACCCTCGCGAGCGAGCGCCTTGCCGAACTCAATCGCTTGTTTGGCAAAGCAGTCAAACGAACGAAGTCGGCTGAAGTGCTGGATCAGTTGTCGCGCGTCTACTGGTTCACCATTGAATTTGGAGTGCTGCGCGAAGACGGAAAGTTGAAAGCCTATGGCACGGGCCTTTTGTCGTCGGCGGGAGAACTGGAGGCAATGCATAAGGCAAAACTTCAGGAACTGGACCTGGAAGCCGTGTCGAGTCACGAGTATGACCCGACCCACTACCAGCCGGTGCTCTTCTGCGCGCCTTCATTCGAGGATATGTTTCAGACGCTGCAGGATTTTCTGGTGAGTTGTTAAGCTCCCAGGCGCCGGCGAACCACCTGTCCAGCCCCTGGTACTGGTGCACTTTGAACTCCCAACTACCGGAGTGACTATGCGAAAGTTCAGATGATGCCCCCGGCTTGCCCGGGGGAGATTCACGCTCGCAGCTACAAAGGACGTGCAAACCAATTGTAGGATGCCACCGGCTTGTCCGGTGGAGGCTCACGCTTGTTGCTGAACGGACGGGCCAACTACTTGGGCGGAAGCAGCAGCGTGAAACTCCACCGCACAAGGCGGTGGCATCTGCAAACGCTGTAATTCCTTTCTGGTAGCAACCAACGTGAGGCTCCCCCGGACAAGCCGGGGGCATCCTGGAAATTTTCATAAATCTTTTCCGTGGGCGCGATCTCAAACTGGATTAGTACGCAGCGGCTTTCAGGTTGCTGAATGAACGCTCATTCAGTATTATGTGTCGCCAATGCCTGCTTTGTAGTCTCCAATAACTCCCGAGGAAAGAGGTACACGCTCGAATATGCGAATTGAGAAGGCGGCAGTTCTCGGTGCGGGAACCATGGGGGCGCAAATTGCCGCGCACCTGGCAAACGCCGGCGTGCCCACGTTGCTGCTGGATATCGTTCCGCTTGAACTGATACCTGAAGAGCAGAAAAAGGGACTGACGACCGAATCAAAAGAAGTGCGCAACCGCATCGCCCGCGCCGGACTTGAAGCTGCAAAAAAGGCCAGGCCTGCCGCCTTCTTTACGGGGGATAAGGCAGCGCTCGTGACAGTCGGAAATTTCGATGACGACCTGCCCAAACTAAAAGACTGCGATCTGATTATCGAAGCAGTCGTCGAAAAACTGGACATCAAGCGCCAACTGTACGAGCGTGTCGAACAACACAGGCGGCCGGGTTCAATCGTTGCTTCAAATACCAGCGGTATTCCAATCCGCCTCCTTGCCGAAGGTCGAACAGACGATTTCCGCGCTCACTTTCTTGGCGTCCACTTTTTCAACCCCCCGCGTTACCTGCATCTGGTCGAACTGATTCGGACCGAGTGGACCAAACCGGAAATTTCGTGCTTCCTGTTTGGCTTTCTCGATCAACGTCTGGGCAAAGGCGTGGTGCCGGCGAAGGACCGTCCTAATTTCATCGCCAATCGCATCGGCACCTTTGGGGCACTGCTCACCATCAGGACGATGCTCAAAGATGGATACTCGCTCGAGGAAGTCGATGAGTTGACGGGACCCGCCGTGGGGCGACCCAAGACGGCGACTTTCCGAACTTTCGATCTCGTCGGACTCGACGTCTTTTCCCACGTCATTAAGAACCTTTACGAAGCCCTCCCTGATGATGACCAGCGCGATATGTTCGTGGCGCCGGAGTTTTTGACCAACATGGTTGCGCGCGGCATTCTTGGCAACAAGACGAAGGGTGGCTTTTACAAGAAACAGAAGGGTGAGGGCGACAAACAGGAAATATGGACGTTGGAAACCGCTTCGCTCGACTACCGGCCATCGCAAAAGGTAAAACTCCCGGCGCTGGAGATGGCCAAGAACATCGAGGAGACGGGGCAACGAATCAAGACGCTGGTTTGGAGCAAGGATCGGGCCGGCGCGTTTCTCTGGAAAACCTTGTCCGGCACGCTGCGCTACGCAGCCGCACGAATTCCGGAAATCGCCGACACGGTTGTTGAAGTCGATCGCGCGATGCGCTGGGGCTTCAACTGGGAGCTGGGGCCGTTCGAAGTTTGGGACGCCATCGGTGTTGAGAAGTCCGTAGCGCGGATGAAGGAAGAGGGCCAGAGCCTACCGCCGAACATTGAGGCTATGCTCACTGCTGGCGCCGGTTCCTTTTACAAGAAAGAGAACGGCCAGCAGTTCCATTTCGACTTTGCCTCACAGCAGTACGTGCCCCTCGCTGATCCGCCGGGCATGATCATCTTGAAGTCTCTCAAAGAACGCAGCGGGGTTATCAAAAAGAATTCGGGCGCTTCCCTTATCGATCTCGGCGATGGCGTGGCCTGTCTCGAGTTTCATTCGAAGATGAATGCCATAGGCGGCGACACGCTGCAGATGGTCAAACATTCGCTCGCGGAGGTGGAAAAGAATTTCGTCGGGCTGGTAGTGGGCAATCAGGGCGCGAACTTCTGCGTGGGCGCAAACCTGATGCTGATGTTGATGGAGGCGCAAGAGGAGAACTGGGAAGAGCTGGACATGATGGTGCGCGTCTTCCAGGGCTCCACCATGAGTTTGCGCTATTCGCCGAAGCCGGTAGTAGTGGCGCCCTTCAACATGGTCTTTGGCGGGGGCTGCGAGATGGTGCTGCACGCGGACAGGGTGCGGGCGGCGGGGGAAACTTACATTGGACTGGTGGAAGTTGGGGTGGGAATCATTCCTGCGGGCGGCGGGACGAAAGAGATGCTGGTCAGGGTTCTCGACTCGATTCCGAAAAACGTTGACGATGCCGATCCATTCCCGTTTGTGAAGCGAGCGTTTGAGACAATCGCGCTCGCTAAAGTTGCAACTTCGGCGGAAGAAGCTCGCCTGTATGGTTTCCTCGAAGTAGACGACGCGATTTCCATGAATGGTGATCGCCTGATTGCCGAGGCGAAGCAGGAAGTGCTGGCCCTCGCGGCTACCGGCTACGTGCAGCCGCAGCAACGAACAGACATTCTGGCTTTAGGAATGCCCGCGCTGGCGACGCTGAAGCTGGGTATTCATCAGATGAAACGCGGTGGCTACATTTCGGATCACGATGCCTTGATCGGCGAGAAGCTCGCGCGCATTCTCACAGGCGGAGATTTGAACCATCCCACCCGAGTCTCCGAGCAATACCTTCTCGATCTTGAGCGAGAAGCTTTTCTCTCGTTGGTGGCAGAACGTAAAACGCAGGAGCGGATTGGACATATGTTGAAGACAAGTAAGCCGCTTAGAAACTAGGACTAAAGCTATGAGAGACGCAGTAATCGTATCAGCAGTTCGCACGGCCGTTGGTAAAGCTCCCAAAGGCACGTTGAGAGAAACTCGCCCGGATGAAATGGGCGCGGCGGTGATCAAGGAAGCGATGGCCCGTGTTCCCGGTCTGGACATGGCCGAGATTGAAGACGTGATCATGGGCTGCGCCATGCCCGAAGCGGAGCAGGGGATGAATGTCGCTCGCGCGGCAGCAATTCGCGCCGGTCTTCCAGTGGGAACCAGTGCCATGACGATTAATCGCTTCTGCTCTTCCGGATTGCAGTCGATCGCTATTGCCGCCGATAAGATCCGCACCGGTGGCGCCGAAGTGGCCATCGCCGGTGGGCTTGAAACGATGTCTATGATCCCGATGGGCGGCCACATCATTCGTCCCAACCCTTATCTGGTCGAACACTATCCGGATTTCTATCTGAACATGGGCTTGGCAACTGAAAACGTGGCCCGCAAGTACAACGTCACTCGCGAGGAACAGGACGAATTTGCTTTGCGTTCGCATCAGCGCGCCGCGGCTGCACTCGAGGCAGACAAGTTCAAGGACGAAACTGTGCCCATGACTGTTGCTTTTGAAGAACTTGGTGAGAAGGGACGGAAGCAACGACGCGAAGTAGTCTTCGACAAAGACGAGGGTGTCAGGCGTGACAGCAGCTTGGAAGCTCTGGGCAAGCTGAAGCCGGCATTCCATGTCAAAGGAACCATTACCGCGGGCAATGCGTCCCAGATGTCTGATGGCGCCGCCGCGGCCGTGGTCATGTCCGATGAACGCGCCCAGAGTTTGGGTGTGAAACCGATGGCCCGCTTTGTTGCGTATGCAACTGCCGGCTGTCCGCCTGAGGAGATGGGAATCGGACCGGTGTTCGCGATCCCGAAAGTACTGAAACTCGCGGGGCTGACCCTCGATCAGATTGACGTGATCGAACTGAACGAAGCATTTGCCGCCCAGTCTCTCGCGGTAATCAAGACGCTGGGTCTGGACATAGAGAAAGTAAACGTCAATGGGGGCGCTATTGCCCTGGGCCATCCGCTCGGGTGCACTGGAGCAAAACTGACCGCGTCGATTCTCCGCGAGCTGGAGCGCCGCCACGGGCGTTATGGAATGGTCACGATGTGCGTTGGAGGCGGCATGGGCGCGGCGGGAATTTTTGAAAGACTATCGTAGAGAGTCTTGGAAAGCTTGTCTGAACATGCACTGCCTGAAAGGCATGAAGTTAATAGCCGGGGCAACGCCCCCGGTAAGCCGAGATCCAATCCGACCCTGAAAGGGTCGCAGTCTCGACGGACTAGATCACTAACATTGAATCCTTGTTTGGTGCAGTGCGACCCTTTCAGGGTCGGGAACGTTTTACAGTCTTCCGGGGGCGTTGCCCCCGGCTATTGACTCCGTCCCTTTCAGGGACAAGGCAAACTGAGTCGTCGGTGAAAGTGGCGTTAAGCCAGACCATGACCGCCGCAGAAGTTTTTCAATCTATAACGGGCAGCGGTAGTAGCGACTTTGCTACTCTCGTGAACATTTTGAATCGCCGGGGTGCGTGGTGCCTCATCGGCGGGCTCGCAGTAAATTGTTACGTCGAGCCTGTTTACACGCTTGACGCCGACGTTGTTGTAATCGCTTCAGAATTGCCCGTGATCAAAGATGAATTGATCAAAGCGGGATTCTCAGTCGAAGAGTTTCCTCATTCTCTAAATGCAATTATGCCGAAAAGCGATCTGCGTATTCAGTTTAGTCTCGATCCTCGATACCAGGATTTCGTGAACGATACGACAAGTCGGGACGTTCTCGGCCAGCAGGTTCCGGTAGCTTCACTGGCGAATGTAATTCGTGGGAAAATTTGGGCTTGGAGCGATAAAGGACGAAGGGTTAGCAAGCGCAAGAAAGACGAACTCGACTTGATACGGATTTTGGAAGCGTATCCTGAATTGCGCCACACGATGCCTCAGGAGATTCGAGATCAATTGCCTGAAGTCTGAAGAAAAGAGGCGGGGTCCCCAACGGGGCAGCCCCGATGGGGTGCTCGTGATCCCTCAACAAACGAAAGGAATAAACCATGTCAGCCGTAGTCGAAGAGAAAAAACTGGTCAAGGGTGGCGCTTTCTTAATCGAGGAGCTTACCCCAGAGGAAATCTTCACTCCTGAAGACTTCAACGAAGAGCACCGAATGATTGCCGAGACGACGCGGCAGTTTATCGACAACGAAGTCGTCCCCCACATCGACGAACTCGAGAAACACGATTGGAAACTATCGCGCGAGCTCATTAAGAAAGCGGCTGACCTGGGCCTGATTGGCGCAAACATTCCGGAAGAGTATGGAGGGCTTGGTCTCGATCAGACCAGCGGCGCACTGATCGGGGAAAACATCGGCCGCTCGGCTTCGTTTGCCACCACCCTGGGCGCTGAAAGCGGCATTGGTCTCCTCCCGCTCGTCTACTTCGGCACCGACGCGGCCAAAGAAAAGTATCTGGCGAAGATAGCCGCAGGCGAATTAGTGACAGCCTACGCTCTCACGGAGGCGGGGTCGGGTTCCGACGCCATGGCCGCAAAAGCGACGGCGCGCCTGAGTGAAGACGGCACACACTACGTCATCAATGGCGAGAAGATGTGGATTACCAACGGCGGCTTTGCCGATATCTTCGTGGTCTTCGCAAAAGTCGATGGCGACAAGTTCAGCGCATTTATGGTGGAGAGGCAGCCGGGACTCACTTCGGGTGCGGAAGAGCACAAGATGGGAATTAAAGGCTCGAGCACAACCGCCCTGGTCCTTTCCGATGTCAAGACACCGGTGGAGAATCTTCTGGGCGAAGTCGGCAAGGGTCACAAGATTGCATTCAACATTTTGAACATCGGCCGCTTCAAACTCGGCGCCATGTGTCTTGGCGGCATGAAGCTCATGGTGCAGGAGTCGATCCGCTATGCCAATGAGCGACACCAGTTTGGCAAATCCATTTCCTCGTTCGGCGCCATCAAGGCCAAACTTGCCGAGCAGTGCATCCGCACCTGGGTAGGCGAAGCAATGACCTACCGCACCCTCGGGATGATCGAGGCCGGGATTGGCGCGGTGGACACCAAAGACATGGACGCACGGCTGCGGGCCATTGAGGAGTATGCGGCTGAGTGTTCGATCATCAAGGTGGCCCTTTCGGAATACTGCGACTTTGTCGCCGATGAGATGGTCCAGATTTACGGTGGCTATGGATACTCAGCCGACTATCCGGCTGAGCGCGCTTACCGTGATTCGCGCATCAATCGCATCTTTGAAGGCACGAATGAGATCAACCGCCTGTTGATTCCAGGTCGTCTGATGAAGAGCGCCCTGAGCGGCAATCTGCCCTTGCTGCCCGCGGCCCAGGCGTTGATGGACGAAATTCTTTCTCCTCATCTGGCTGAGTTCGACGACGATGAGCAGGTGTTGGCGGCTGAACAGAAACTGGCTCAGAACGCCAAAAAAGTGGCGCTGATGACGCTCGGCACCGCAGCGCAAAAGTATATGTTGAAGTTGGCGGACCAGCAGGAAATTCTGATGGGTATTGCCGACATCATCCTGGACACCTACGCGATGGAGTCGGCCATTCTCCGTACGCAAAAGCTTGCCGCATCGGAGGGTGAAGAGGCTGCGGCCAGATACATCGACATCACGCGTGTTTTCTGCAACGACGCTGTCGAACGTATCGAAGCGCGGGCCAAGAACACCCTGGCGGCGATGTCTGAAGGCGACGAGCTGCGCACGCTGCTTGCTGCTTTGCGGCGCTTCACCAAATTGACGCCGATGAATACAGTGGCCGCGCGCCAGCGCATCGCGAACGTCGTGATTGAGGCGAATAAGTACGTGTACTAAGGGGAACATTTCCGATTGCCAATTGCCAATTGCCGATTGGAGTGAATATGCAGCGCCGCGGTAAAATGGTAAGTGGAATACGAAGCATGGCGTCTCCTTTTATTCCTTCTTCCCATGCTTCCTGATTCACTTGGACCAGGTCCGGATTAATCCGATGCGGCTTCATCCATTCCTCTAATGGAGATCCTCGCATGAAATACAAACGATTCGAAGATTTGCCGGTGTGGAAAGATGCGATCGTTCTCGCTGTTAGAGTCTTTGCTCTGACATCAAAACCTGTTTTCAGACCGTACCGGGGTATTCGTGACCAAATTGAGAGATCGTCGGTGTCAGTGTCAAACAACATTGCGGAAGGCTTCGAACGTGGTACAACGCCAGAGTTGTTGACGTTTCTGTATATCTCGCGCGGTTCTTGTGGCGAGACGAGATCGGTGTTGTGCTTATGTGATCGCTTACCAGGCTTTGAGGATCTCAGATCTGAGATCTCAGATCTGAGATCCAGAGCCGAGAGCATTTCGCGCCAACTGAGAGCCTGGGCCGACTCAACGCAAAACTCAGAAATAAGAGGCCAACGCTACTTGACGGACAAAGGGCGGCGTGCCACCAGGGAAGCGCGCGAGCGCGACGAGTTTCTTGAAGAATTGCGCAACATGCTGAGAGGATCTCAGGCAAAGTCGCTCCTGGAGAACGGAGAATGAAAATTCTCCCCATCTCGCTGCCCACCCCCTTCTACATCGGTCCGGTGAACGTTTATCTGATCGCCGAAGACCCGCTGACCCTGATCGATACCGGGCCGAAAACACAGGAAGCAATTGAGGCGCTGCGTGAAGGACTCAGACGTGAACGCTTTCGCGTCTCCGACATTCGCCGCATTGTCCTGACGCATGCGCACGAAGACCACTGCGGTTTGGCGCGCTGGCTGCGCGATGAAGCGAAAGATGCAGAAGTGTTGGTACATAACTGGGAAACGGGTCATCGCCTCGGCCGCCTTGAAGATGGAATGCAGCGAGGTCTACTCGTGCGTGCCGGCGTCCCCGATAACGAGATTGAGGCGATGCGCAGGATGTACGAGAGAATGCGCCGCTATGCTGACTCGTTTGAAGATCACGAATACGGCGAGTTGCGCGACGAAGCGGAACTGGAGTTTACCAATGGCGCATTGCGAATTATTCACACGCCAGGACACACTCCGGGTTCTTGTTCTTTTGTCCGCGAAGCGGATCGCACTGTTATCGCCGGCGACTGCGTGCTGAAGCGCATCACTCCTAACCCCGTTCTTTCCCCAGATCCTATCGATCCTGCGAAACGCTTTCCCTCGCTCGCCGAATACCTCGTAAGTCTGGCGCGCTTGCGCGCCTTCGCTCCCACTCTGGTACATGGCGGCCACGGCGCGCCGGTGAACGACTACGAAGAGCTTTTCAATCGCTACCTCCGCGCAATTCGCGATCGTCAGGCGGAAGTGATTCGGCTGGTCCCCAAAGCCGGGGCCTCTGCCTGGGACGTGTCGCGTTCGATGTTTCCGGAAACCGACGACGTACATCGTTTTCTCGCTGTCTCGGAAGCAGTAGCCCATCTCGATCTGGCTCATTCGGAAGGCAAGCTCGCGGTCGAGATGAGCGGCGGGGGAGAAGTTTACCGGCCACTCGCAGCGAATTAGCAGCCCTTCTGACAAACAACACGATCCACGAAACCACGAGATGTTTATAGACGGGCTTGATTCCAGCCAATCTTATAAACGTTGCGCGCCTCATTTTTGGAACTCAACACCATTTTCCGCGTGTAAGCGCGTAAAATCTTTCCGGAGGATTCCCGTTCATGACAACTAAAACCGTCTTTTCTCTCCTGATCTCCCTATTTTTAGTAGCTTCTGTCGGGTTAGCTCAGCAGACTCCGCTGGCGCCCGTCGCGCCGCCCGCGCCCGCTGAACCTTTTGGCCAATCGTTTTCCCTGTTCGTTGACGGCGGCAGCTTCCTCGGCGTTTATGCCGAGGACATTAACAAAGAGAACATGGGTCGCTACGGCCTGCGCGAAGCCCGCGGCGCCGGCGTCACCAGCATCGTGAAAGACAGCCCGGCCGAAAAAGCCGGCCTGAAGAAAGACGATGTGATTCTGCGATTCGACGGCGAGAGTGTTACCAGTGTGCGGAAATTGAATCGGCTGGTATCAGAAGTTGCCGCCGACCAAACGGTCCGACTCGGTATCAGTCGCAGTGGCTCGGAGCAGGAAGTTGCCGTGACCATCGGAAAACGCAAAGACTCGATGGACGCGCTGCATAAGCTGCAGGGACTGGGAGGCAAGTTGGAGGGCTTGGGAACCCCGGGAGCGAGGGTCTGGAAGTGGGAAGGACCCGACTCCAACAACGACGGTTTCGTATTCGCCTTCGGCAACAACCGGCGCATCGGCGTGAGCACGACGCAGTTGACGAAGCAACTTGCTGAATTCTTTGGCGTCGCGGATGGAAAAGGAGTGTTAGTGACTTCCGTTGGAGATGACAGTCCGGCCGCCAAAGCAGGAATCAGAGCGGGAGATGTAATCACCGCCGTCGATGGCGAGAAGATTGAAGCCGCCGGCGATCTTACCCGCGCGCTCGGCAAGAAGAAGGAAGGCGACGTTACGCTCACCATCGTTCGGGACAAGAATCAGCGCAGCATCACTGTTACTCCCAAGGCGGCCAACCCGACAATGGGTCCTTCGGGAACTGGCCCGCAGGTTGGGCGCCAGGTGATTATTCCGCGCATCAACCTGCCGACAATTCCGCCGATCAACATAATGATTCCGCGCATTGATCTCCCTACGATTCCAGAGATCAACGTCAATATCGAAGGAGTGCCGAGAGGTCGGGGAAAAACGATCTCGCGACCCATCTAGATCGAACGCAGCAGTCGATCTGTCAGAACCGCGAGCGGTAGCGACCGGGTTGTATACTCCATGTTGAGACCGGGTCGCTACCGCTTCCCGTTCTGACAAGCACCTAAGGTTGGCTCAGCTTCTTCTTACCTTCGACCGCGTCGTTGTAAGTGGTGCCGCGCGCGTCGCAAATCTTGATGGCTTCGTCAAACTCTTTCGCAGCCTCGCCCGCGTTGTCCAGGAAAGAATGGATCCGGCCCATCGCTTCGTGGGCACGGCAGAGAAGTGAACGGTCCGTTTCCACTGAGGCAGCTTGCACCGCTAAGCGATAATTACCGAGGGCACGATTCAAGCGCTCTGCCTGAACGTTCTCGTCCGTTGCGTCGGCCGCGCCCAGACTGGCCGTTTGGGCCAAGGCGAGAAAGATGCGCGGCTCGCGAGGATAGTCCGTCAACAACTCCTTCAGACGCGTCTCCGCGTTGGGGTAGTCCTTCAGACGAAGAATATCTTCTATCTCTGAAAGCTTTTTGACGAGCGACGCGGCTCTCGCGGCCCCGGCCTCGGAATACGCCAGCGGAGCTTCGGCCTCCGCCCTTCTGGCTGCGAGTCGCGCTTCCCGAGCGGCCCGCGCGCGCTGGCGAACCTCGGCATTCTCTGCGAGGCGCTTACTCTCTCGAACCGGATCGAAAGACGAGATCATGTCCACGAAAAAGTTGGCCATATCAAAGCCGGTGCTTTCGATACCCTTAAACTGATCGGCAAAAAAGAAAGCGAGCAGGGCGCCACGTTCATAGTCCTCGGCGAGCTTGGCCACTGCGTCGTCCTGAATGGCGCTCATCTGAGCGCGGGTTTCCTGGATTATCGCTGTGCGCGACGCATCGTCCCCGGCCCGGTCCAGTTTGCCGCGAGTTTCGAGTGAGAGGGCTTCAAGCTTTCTTGATTCCTCGAACCGCGCGTCCGCCGCAGCGACAAGGGACCGCGAAACTACGATAAAAACGTCGGGTGTGACGATGGCGCCTGTCTTCTCGCGCTCGCTGATGATTTGTTTGATTTGACCTCGCCGGCCGGCGATCTCCCGGTTGAATCGCAACATCAGCGGGTCCATTACATATTGAAGATATGCCCGCCTCAATTCTGAGGAGATCGGATCCGTTCCCTCGGGAACGATCGCGTAATACTCATCACCGATCACGCGAAAGTTAATCGTTCCCGGCGCTGCCAGAAGATCCGGCACGATAAAGAATCGGCGCACATGCTCGCGCATCGTGTAGGTCCGGGCAGGGTTCTTCTTTTTTCCGCTTGCCGGCGCCTTCGCGAGTACGCGCTCGGTCGATGTCGTAATCGGCCGGGTGTGGAGATACGTGAGTACTGAGCGAATCAGCTCGGCTGCCGGTGGTCGCAGCCGGTCGCCTTCGGCCTGGTAGGCTCGGGTGTAGGAAACGAGTCGTTCATCTATACCCGAGCGGCGATAAAACTCCCGCACGAGCGGCGCGAAGTCGAGCACTTCCAATATCCCACCGGGCAGGTCATCGGATTTTTCGGGTGCGTCAAACGTGGGCGGTGGACCAAGGGCAAGGGCGAGGGAAACATAACGGGCCGCCTGATCGGCGGCGGTGGCGGGCGCAGGGAGTTTGGTTCGTTCATAAAAGGCACGCAGCCGGCTGCGAAGATCCGGATCCAGGGTCTCGAGGTCCTTTCTTACCTGAGTGCGGAAAGCTGACGGCTGCCTGCCCGTCGGGACCGGATCGAAGCCGGCGGCCTCCAGCGCTGTCATCATGATGATCAGTCTCGGGTCAGCTTGAAACTCCACACCATACTCAGCTAGTTCGAAGCCTGCGGCTGGGCGCTGCTGAGGCTGTGCACCAGAGGGACGGGAAGCTGGGGTGGGAGTTGGTGTAGCCTGCGAATAGGCAATACCGCTCGCCAATGAGATTGTGGAAACAGTGATACCGACCGTAAGAATTAAGCGCACATTCTTCATATAACCACAGTGTTTCAAAAACGACCTCACCGGAATTTAAAGCTCGGAAAACAATAGGCGACTTAGAGATGCGATTGCATATCCCACAGATGCCAGGGCCATTCCCAAACACGCGTGCGAAGGCCTGGTGGCGTCAACACTGTTATGACTACCCAACCTTGGCAACTTGCAAATTTCCTCAACTTGAATGGTCTACCATCAAGCCGACTCTTGCCTTCGCTTACGATGCTTGCGCAACAGCCACAATGTTAATGGATATGCCAGAAGGGAACAAATCACCGAAAGCAGCGTGGCGCCCAGGGCAAAGGGCTCAACCACGTACCAACTTTGGACGAAGACCTGGTGGTAATAGTCGCTGCTCAACAGCCGGGGATTCTTTATTAGCTCAATTCCCTCGGCCGGGATGCTCAGAGGGCGCCCGAGCACAAAGGCGCCGAGCGCGTATGACGCCACAATGATCGGCACCAGCGTCAGGAACGGGTTATTGAGAAACGTCCCTGCGTAGATCGCGATCTTATTGAAGCGGAACAGGAACGCTACCAGAGTAGCCGCAATCGTGTGCAGCCCGAGGAAAGGGGAGAAGGCGATGAAAACACCGATTGAAAAAGCGAGCGCCGTCCGCTCGGGTGGATCATCGACAGCGAGCAGGCGGCGAAACGTGACGCGAAACATTTGGATCAGGTGTCAGGTGCCGGGTGTCAGGTGTCGGACAATTTGATTTCGACTGACACCCGGCACCCGACACCTGTCACCTATTTAAAGCTATTCAACGCCTCAGCTTCATTGTCGTAGGCGTCGAACACGGTCAGGAGTTTGGTGATCACAAGGAGATCCTGGATCTTATCGGTAAGGTTCAACAACTTAACCTGGCCACCCTGGCGGCTGATTGTGGTGTAGTTCGCAATCAATTCGCCGATGCCGCTGGAATCCATGTACTTAACGCCCCCAAGATTAAGCAAAACCTTTTTCTTGCCCTCCTCGGACAGCCGGCGCGTCGTATCGCGCAAAGCTATGCTGCCTTCACCCATTCTCACGGGCCCGTTCAGATCGAGGATGGTGACGTCACCTGCTTGTCGTTCCTTCAGCTCAAGCTCTGCCATAACTCAAATCTCCATTAACCGCCGGTAGATTATGAAAACTGATCGAGATATCACTTAACCCGCTTATTTGAATCCGTTGAGGGCTTCTGGTTCGCTCTCGTATACGTCAAAGACTGTAAGTAGTTTCGTAATAGTCAGCAGGTCCTGAAGTTTCTGGGTGAGGTTGAGCAACTTCAATTGGCCACCATCTTTTTCTATGGCCGTGTAACTGGAAACCAGTTCGCCGATGCCGCTCGAGTCGATGTAGCCAACACCGGCGAGGTTCAACAAGATCTTCTTCTTGCCTTCCTCAAGCATGCGACGGATGGCCGTTCGCAGAGCCACGCTGCCTTCGCCTATGGTTATCTTTCCCTTCATATCAAGAACGGTCACATCTCCGGCTTGACGTTCGGCAATATTCAACTCAGCCATGTTACGGGATCTCCTTTATCGGTTAGCTCGTCTCTTGAACATTCGCACCGTAGTGCCCCCTGCTGGGGAAATCGACCAGTCAACTTCGTCAAAGAAGTTCCGCATGAAAAAGATACCACGCCCGGAACTCTTTAGGATGTTTTCTTCTTTGGTCGGATCTGAAATGGTGTCTGGATTGAATCCTTGTCCCTGGTCGTGCACGCTGATTTCAAGAGATTCGAGGGAACTTTTTACATTGATCTCTACCAGTTTTGTTTCGTCGAGCTTGTTTCCGTGGATCACCGCGTTTGCCAGGGCCTCACGGACTGCCATATCGATTCCAAACGCGTCTTCCTCACTAATGCCCGAGCGGGTCACGATTCCGGCAACTGCGGTGGCAGCTTCGTCAATAGCCTCAATACGGCTGGGCAAGGTGAGTTCTGTCGTCTCTGCAGTCACTGGTGAGAGCATCGCCTGTCCAAGAGCCACTCGACGCTGACCCTGGTTGTGCTTTGGAACCACCAAAAAAGCTATCGGAAGTTCGAGGGTTTAACACGCTGGCTGCCCGGATGTCAAGAAATGGCCAGAAGTGGTGGTGTCCTAACTTGAGAGTTGGTTTGGTGGAACAGACGATCCACGAAACGACACGAACGAACACGAAAATGTTGTTAGTGATCTTTCGTGGTATTTCGTGGATCGTTTTTGATTGTCGTGCCCACCTCATGGGACAGGCAGTTAATAAAATCCTGGTAGGACCTACTCCGAAGATGACAATGGGCTAGCTGTTTGCCTTCATGGGTCAGGGCTCACAGTGTAAGATCAACCCCAGATGAAAATCACCCCCGCTCGCCGGATAAAGGGACGAGTTAAACTCCCCGGCGACAAGTCAATCTCACATCGAGCAGCCATTATTGCCGCCCTGGCAAACGGCACCTCCCGGATCACAAACTTCTCTCCGAGCGAGGATTGTGCCGCCACACTTTCCTGTTTGCGAAAACTCGGAGTCTCAATTCAATCAGAAGGCAGCAGTGTGATTGTGCAAGGCGACGGCGAATCGGGCTTGCGCGCAGCGAACGAATCGCTCTACTGCGGCAACAGTGGCTCGACGATGCGTATGCTGGCGGGCGTACTTGCAGGGCAAGACTTCTCTTCCACCTTGATCGGAGATAATTCCTTAAATTCGCGTCCGATGCAGAGGATCATCGAGCCTCTGCAGTTGATGGGCGCCGAACTCGGATCGAAAAGCGGGAAACCACCTCTCACGGTTAAGGGCAGCAAGCCTTTGAAACCGATTCGCTACGAGTTGCCGGTTGCCAGTGCTCAGGTGAAGTCCTGTGTGCTGCTGGCAGGACTCAATGCCCGAGGACGCACCGAAGTAATTGAACGAGAAAAAACGCGCGACCACACGGAACGAATGCTGAAATGGTTTGGCGTACCGATCGAAAGGGGTATCGAGGGTGCGATTTCGATCGATGGACCACGGAGTTTTGCCGCCCGCGACGTCAGTGTTCCCGGCGACATCTCATCCGCCGCCTTTCTGATCGCCGCTGCGGCCCTGCTGCCGGATTCGAATCTGGAGGTCGAGAATGTTGGACTCAACCCGACTCGCACGATGTTTCTGTCGATGCTTGGATCATTGGGTGTGGCGATTAAGGTCAGTCATGAGCGGGAGGAAGGTCACGAGCCCGCAGGTCGCGTGCGGGTGAAAGGAAAGCTGAGCGCCGAGCTGCCGTCTCCAGTGGATGCGACACTGGTTTGTGGTAATTTGAGCGCCCAACTGATTGACGAATTGCCGCTGCTCGCGGTGGTGGGAGCGCAGATGCCGGGAGGGATCGAGATTCGCGACGCGGCCGAGCTAAGGCGCAAGGAGAGCGACCGCATCTCGACTACGGTGAAAAATCTGCGGGCCCTGGGGGCCGAAGTTGAAGAGTTTGAAGACGGACTGGCCGTTCACGGTCGAACGCAATTGCGTGGGGCCGTGCTCGATTCCTATGGCGACCATCGCATCGCCATGGCTTTCGCGGTGGCCGCGCTTACCGCCACTGGTGATACAGAGATCGTAGGAGCGGAGTGTGTGAGCGTCTCCTTTCCTGATTTTTTTGCAGTCCTTGAATCGCTCGTAGAACGATAGAAGTTGGAGCGGGAAGCGTAACGACCGTGTCTGCTACAGAACCGAGAGCCTAGCGACCGCATTCAAGCAAGGTATTATTCACGTCTGAGCTATCTGTTGGTTGGACAACCTGGAACTAGAAGTCACCATGGAAAATGCTCCCATCGTCATCACCGGCTTCATGGGCTCTGGGAAAAGCACCGTCGCGCGGGCTCTCGCTCGCCGGCTCGATTCGCTCATGCTCGATTTGGATGAGGAGATTCTCAAACAAGAAGAACGCTCAGCAAAGCAGATTATCGAGGAAGAGGGCGAGCCCGCGTTTCGTGAGATCGAAACCCGGGTGCTACGCGACGTGCTCCAAAATAAAGCGGCGAGAGTTATCGCACTCGGCGGCGGCGCCTGGACGCTGCCCGGAAATCGCGATCTGATCACATCGGCAGACGGCATTAGTGTCTGGCTTGACGCACCCTTTGCTCTTTGTTGGCAGAGGATCGTAGCCAGCGATGGCCGGCGGCCCCTCGCCCCAAACGAACAGGAGGCGCTCAGGCTCTACACGGAGAGGCGATCCTTTTACGCCGCCGCAGATTTGCAGGTTGAAGCGACGGGAAACAAGACTGCTGATGAGACGGCGCTGGAAATCGCTAAAGCCCTAGCGGAACGAGAGCGTTAGTTCGAGTTCGCCGAGGGCACCGTAACTCAGGGGCAGTAGCCCGACTGTTAAGAAGAGATCCCCAACACAGGCCCGAGGACACCCCAGACTCTCTTACATTCATGGTTTATGCCTCGATCGGCACTCGCGAATGTTCTGCAGCAGTTTCGCAGGAACAGAAATCGGCAACCACTTCGGTAAACGCACGCGGAAATTCTTCATGTGGAAGATGCCCACAGTTACGAAATACAATCAATCTTGCATCGTCAATAGCATCGCACAATTGTTGCCCATAGCGCAGGGGCACCTCAAGATCATTCTCACCCCAGAGCAAGAGTGTTGGTTTCTTGATCAGATGCGCTTCACGCTGAATTCGATCGGCGTCCCAGCGCCGAACCGTACGTATGATCGCTCTATGGGTCGCCGCAGTGCGCAGCGGCTGATGACGCGCCTCAATCCGGTGGTCGTCAAGCACCCACGAGTGCCGATCATAGACATGCTTCATGCGTCGCTTTAGTAGTCGCCGCGAACCAAGCAGCAGGGGCGAAAGGATGTCGCCGATCAGCGGCGAACCAAACAGACGCATTAGCAGGTACCTGGTGGGCTCGTTATTCATTACCGCCCCGACCAGAACCAGCCTCTGAACCCGTTCCGGATAGTCAAATGCAATCGTGGCCGCTACCGCGCCACCATAGGAACTGCCGACAATGATGGCCCGGTCCAGTCCAATTTTATCAAGCAAGCGCTCGACCATGCGGGCCTGTGCGGTGATTGTGTAATCAAAGTCTCGCGGCTTGGCCGAATAGCCATAACCGAGGAGATCTGGCGCAATAACTCGAAAGCCCTCGGCTGCGAACTCCAGAAATACCTTGCTCCAGACAAGCGTGGACGAAGCCAAACCATGAATCAGAATTATTGGCGGCCCGCTATTCTCTCCCGCCTCCTGATAATGCACTCGCACACCATCCACTTCTGCAAAATGCGAGTTGCCGGCATGAAAGACGATTTCCCGATTCTTTTCCCAATCCACGTCGCGCGGACGCGCGAGCAGTTTGGTAACCACTGCGGCCGTGGCCATGCCAGATAAGACTCCGATTAAGTAACGTTTCTTCATGTTAGAAAGCGCGATGCGCTCATTCCAGTAGAATTCTATTCCAGTCGTATGACAACCCGCGGTTGTAGCGACTTCTTTGCTACATCATAACAACCAACCGCCACAAGGTTTCCTGCTTCATCGCGCATTCTGACGTTCTCTCCTTGAGCAGCGGCGCCCTCAGAGTGATGTGCGAGAGAAATAGCGATACCCTGTCTGACGCGCTGTGCCTCACGCTCGGTAAGATCCACAAAAGGCATGCTCCGCAAGGCCGCGTCAGGCAGGAGAAGAATCGTGGCCAGGGCCTCCGTATCGACTTTTCTTTCGAGTTGGTCAAGGGTCACCGCCGATGCAAGTGAGAAGTTCCCCGCCCGTATTCGGCGCAATTCGGCCAGGTGAGCGCCAATACTCAGGCGCTCCCCCAAGGTTTCGGCAAGTGTGCGTACATACGTTCCTGCCGAGCAAACGACCCGAACCGCAAGGTCGACGGTCCCGTCCTCATTGTCCTTTAAAAGTCGCCCGCCGCATCTCAGCGCTTCGAATTCGGCTATCTTGACGCGCACAGCTTTCCTTTCAATTGTCTCCCCACGTCGCGCCAGTGCGTAAAGCTTCCGGCCATCGCGCTTCTTGGCAGAATACATTGGGGGTGTTTGATTAATCTCTCCGCGTAAACTGTGAAGTGCTGCTTCAATCTCCCGATCGCTCCAGGTGAGTGGAGAACTGTGCGTTATACCTTCGCTAATTTCTGAAATTGGTTTTCCCGTGAGGTCTCCCGTGTCGGTTGAGTAACCAAACCGGACGACTGCTTGATACTCCTTCTCGGCCCCGCTTAAAAACTGCGCCAGCCGCGTAGCCCGGCCCACAAGCACTACGAGAACACCAGTCGCGAATGGATCCAGAGTTCCTGTATGGCCCACGCGACGCTCCTGCAGTATTCGCCGCACGCGTGCCACTACATCGTGCGAGGTTAAACCCGCAGGTTTGTCGACAATCAAGATACCGTCCATGAAGGCATTTTAGAGTTTTAGTTCCCGATTTGCGATTCGCCGCGTTACCCTTGGCCACCTGTGCGCGCTGGGAATCGCTCACTCTTGTTCGTTTGCGCTTTGCTGGTGCTGCATGAAAAACTAGTTACTGATTCCGCGATGCGAAGACTAAGACGTAAACATACGAAGACTGAGACCGGCGAAGCGCCCAGTGCACCTCTGACGCCAGAGGAGCGTCGCCACCGCACATTTCAGCGCGCAATAAAGCTGCTCGCATCTCGGTCGCGGTCTGTGGCCGAATTGCGTGAACTACTTCTGCAGACGACGGGCGCAACCGTTACGGTGGTAGACGAGGTATTGGCTAGATTGAGTGAATACGGGTATGTCGACGATGAGCGATTCGCTTTCGGCTACGCTTCTGTGAAGCTGCGACAGAGACCGCTGGGCCGGCAGCGATTGAGGCGCGACCTCGCCATGAAGAAGGTTGATAAGGGGGTGATTGATGAGGCTCTGGATCTGGTTTTCGCGGAAGTCTCTGAAGAAGAACAGATCGATCGGGCGATCGAAAAGCGCACCCGGATACGGGGTCGTCCCAAGAACCGGCTCCAGGCCAAGAGCCTATTCGATCATCTGATGCGCCAGGGGTTTCCCTACGAGATGGTGGCCGACAAGGTACGCTCCGCTTGTAAAACGGGTCTTGACGACTAATATGACTGTGTCCTTGAGACAGAAAAACACCCGCAAGCCCCCTCGGAACCGCGGGTGTTTTGATGAAGGTCGAGCCAGAATCAGCGCGCATTAGGTGTGCTGACTAAAAACACATCCCACGCCCAACGTCCGACCTGAGCACCATGAATGTCTTTGACTTTGGCTCGATAGCGGAACTGGTTACCGTATTTATCAGTGCGCTTCGATCGTTTGTAGTCCAAGTGTAGGGTCTTGAGGCCAAGTTCCGGCAAAGTGTGTAGCTCGGACGCCTCTGAGATGCCGTTGTGGTTAGTGTCTTGCCATAGACGTAACGAAGAAAAGATAGCATCTGTCCCCGTTATCAGAGCATCACCGTTACCGCCGTTCTCTGGCTTGTCAAACTCAGCAAGAGCTAGAAATCCATTTTTTTCTTCGCCTGCCGGTGGCGGAGGCTGTGGCGTAACGTTGCCGAAAAGCTCTGCTCCATTGTCGATTGTGCCATTACCGTTACGGTCAAGTGCGAGCCAAGCATCATCAGAACCGGCTGCGGTCCAAGAAATCCTCATCTTCGAGCCTCGGTTACTGATGTCGAAGTTAATTCCGCTTTGTGCATCTGTAAGATTAAAGCCATTGCCTAGCACGTCGACAAGCACCGGGGAAGGAGGCGTTCCATAACACCCGCATTGCCACTCGTCCCAGAATTGCCAACCCTCGGCGCATAAATATTGTTGTTCCGGGCAGGGGGCAGGTGTCTCAGAACAATAGTCACCAGAATAGTTCCAGTACCAACCCCACTCGTAGCAGCCCTGAGTGGTAAGTGGCGTTTGCGCATAAACGGCGCAGTATAACGCGCAAAAATTGAATGCTGTGGCATGAAGCGCAAAACAGATCGCACAAAGCGGGATATTCCCCGTTACGCATGTTGCCGCACAAAGAGTAATCGCTATTGGGCTTACGCCTGCTGTTCTTAAACAATCACTCGTACAGTCCCACCACGGACCGGGAGTGGCTACAGATAGTGATGTTTTAACCACGCAAGGGCTGCAAGAACAGTCGGAAAGCTGCTTTCGCTTTAGCGACATCTGGTTCGCAAAATTGATTGTCGAGCCCCCGGTAGGCTTTCGCATACCACTTTGCAAAAAGGCTGTGGTTAGTTCGAACGAATTTCCCCTATGATTCATGGAAGTCGCCGGCAGCTTGGTTTTGTCTTTCGTTTTCGCTAGGACAGTCTCCAGCGCAGCTAGTCTGGCAAGCAATCCAATCAGTTTTGGTTCAATCTGTCTAGCTATTGAGAGGGTTCCCTCGAAGTGCTCGGAAGCAATGGTTGAGAAAGCCCGTTGCAGTTCCGGCGCGTCTCTAAAACTGAGGGGATCATCAAGATTATATGAGTCGAGACTGCCAGACTCGCCTGTCTCATCACCCACCTCAGGCAAATCGTTGATAACCGTTACCGCGCGATGAAGCAGCTCAAGTGACTCTGGCACTGATACGGCTAATGCTTCGGGTGCCAGCATAAGCAAAGCTCTCGCTTTTAACCCCGTAGACTTGCCCGCGACAAATAAACTTGATGCGTCCGCTACGATCAACTTCGTAAAATCTGTATCACCTTTTGCGCGGGCGACTCGTGCCAGTTGCGCATATGCGATTGCTTTAGTGGTCGGATCTTCGAACTTCCGAGCTTCTGTAAGCGCTTCGTCTAACTCGGATTTAGCCAGGTACAGGCCGAATGCTATTTTGGCTATTGTTTGTGCCACGGCCTTTCTGAACTTTTCATCTTCGACTTCGCCGAGCAATCGTTCGGCTTCGTAAATGTCGCCCTTTGCCAGTCTGACGGAAATGTCCGTCAAGATATCTCCGGAACTTTCTGCGTTATCACTTAGGCGCAAGCGGGTAAAACGAGATAGTGCCGTGGCATTAGGAGAAAGTGCCGCAAACTGCTCCGTCGCTAGAGTATTTAACTCAGGTATTAATTCAGGGGCAAATTTAGGCGCTAGTTCCACAAGTACACCTGCAAGCTGATTCTGATATATCGATCGGAAGCGAAGGTCATTTTTTGAATAGCCTTGCTCCTTCAATAACAATGCTTCTGATTCTTTAAGTGATTTCTTGAGTACAGCGTAAGACCTCGAGAAATACTGAACCCGAAGGATTTGACTTGGAGCATCCACCGTAGCGGCATTCGCGTCCACATGACTTGCGGGGAAAACGTAATCGACCAGTAAGTAAAGACTGGGCAGCGATACCACGGTTGGTCGTGTTTTAAGTCTCTCAAGGGTCCGTGATACGACAGAGTCGGCAAGGCCGGGGCTCCTTTGTCTGAGTTTTGTGAGAGTTGAAAGGGTGGCCGGAGTGACAGCCATGGCGAGAGCACGCTCCAGCATGTTAGCAGCTTGAGTGCTGTCCTGCTGCTGAACCAGCTTTGAGGCCAGATTATTGAGTCTTTGTGAGTTGGGGTCCGTACCTTTTATTTGTTGACTGAAAGGTACTTCCCGGTGGTTGGTAGCATCCGCCGATGCCTCCTTCAATAACTTGGCTGCTAACTTCGAGTCCCTGGGAGTTAGATACCTCAGAATGTCGGTACGCGCTTCTTCGCGTTCATCGTTTTCTCCTATTTGTTCGTTCGTTAGCCGCCACAATTGCTGAAACATAGACTGGGACTTTATCGGAGATTGTAGCCACAATAGGTTCGCACTCTTGGACAGCACTTTGAAAGCATCTGTCTTGTTCTGAAGGTTCTGAGCCTCCACGATAACGCTGGCAAGTTCCTGAAGGGCTAATTTGGGCTGGGGTTGGGACAAACTCGGAAGAGTGGGTCGCTGTTCCTGTCTGTTTTCGCCTTTCGAAAGGGTAGTAAACCGCTTTTGATCGACAACGTTAACATCGCGCTGAGCGCTGACTACGAAGGCTGAGAGCTGAGCGGTGAATACGAATAGTGAGAGTAGTACTACGGCGAGTTTACGCATGATTTTCTCCCTTGGGTGAGGTTGAGGACGGGGGCGGATTGTTCTGCGCTCGCAGTTACGAGTCCACCGAAAATTGCTGGCCCTGTTCAAATGTGAAAAAGAGTTACTCGGCAAGGCTGGGCTCGGAGAGAAACGCGTGAGGATCTTGAGGCTATTGACTCAGCGAACAGGCGTTAAGTAAATCAGCCTCACCAGTGCCCCTGCCTACAATTGTTTGTGTCGATATAGCCAGGAGAAAAAACTCCCCACTAGCAGCGAGGAGAGCAGCAGAAAAATAGAAAGTGCTGTTGACTCTCCGAGCCCTTGTACGAACCTAACTAGATGGCTTTCAAACCTTGTGCCGGTCACCAACTCCGAAAGAAGGAATGGCAGCATCACTGCCGAAACTGCAATTGCCACGGCGATGAGATGGAGCGCGCGGGAGTCGCTCATCGCGAAACCAATTGAGGTTGTTGATGTAAGCAGCGTCAAGGCCACGACAAAAATCAAGAAGGAGAATCCTAATATAATGGGAGTGACGAGGTCCTTCGTTAAGAACCCCAACAAACTCATCAAAGCAAACAACACATACACGCTCAACAATGGAATTAACGTGAGTAACCAACAAGGCACAACCTGCTTCCAATACCTGTTTAATTTGGAAAACAACAATTGTGTGGAAGTGGAAGAATTCAATTGCCCTTTGGTTTGCGTGACTGGAAAATAAACAACGAAAGGGATGAAGAAAGGTGTAAGGATGGCGCACGCGGACATAACCTGTGAAGCGGCTGAAGCCGCTACGCTGCCAGTGGGCCAGAATGAGCCTGGGGCCAAACTCGCCCACAGCAATAAGGCCCACCAGAGCAGCGTATAAGCTAGTGCAATCCTCCAGAGATTGGAAGTTCGAAATGCAAACCCGCCCAGTAAGCTAACTCTTTCTCGCATGGTCTCCTGTGTGCTGATTACATGAGGGCTCAATCCAGCGATTTCTGATTGTCTTCAAAAGTGGGATATTGTCAACGCAAAACTCTTGTCGCAGTCGGCTATTTCTTGGCGAAAGTGGTTACTCGCCCAAAGATCTTGACTCAACTGAGGCAGTCACCGTTGCAGCGCTGCGATATTTTGAGGGCGCCAAGCCGTGAGCTTTCTTAAAATCATGCACGAAATGACTCTCGTTCGAAATACCGACGCGATTCATGATTTCCTTCACACTTAAAAGAGTAGTTCGTAGCAGCATCTCAGCCTCTCGCATTCTAACAGCTTTGAGATACTGCGCAGGCGTCTGACCTATTTCGGCTGTGAACAGGTGACGTAAGCGTGACGCTGACAGATTCATCATCTGGGCCAATGCTTCGATGTCCCAGGCGCGTCGAAAGTCTGTTTCGAGAGCCGAACTAACGATCTGAATTCTTCTGTCCATGAGAGGTTGGCGCGCAACCCCGCGACCCGCGAGCAATCGCAGCAGTGAGTGGGCGCTTGCGCATGTCTGATTTCTTTGGTTGAGGATTCATGAGGCTCAACCTCCGTAAAACTTTCAGCTGATTGCGAGGACATCACTTGATGTCGGCAGAAGAGCCTTTTGAATAAGGCGCTTTATACGCATCGGAATTAAGGAAGTCAAGCTTCATCAATAGCTCACTTCAGCAAGCGTAAAAATCAATCCGTCTCAACTCAGGCAGAACCCCTGTTTCGCAGGCTCAACACGCGCGTGCTAAACTTTCTTTTCCATCGGTATTCGGTTCTCCGTTATCCAAATGTGAATTGGGGCAAATGGCAATCGGCGACCGCAACAAACTACCGACCAAACGATTATGACTGGAAACGAACTTCGCGAAGCTTTTCTAAACTATTTCGAGCGCAGGGGCCACACACG
>JALZJF010000247.1 GCA_030859905.1 Acidobacteriota bacterium | reverse complement strand
ACGTTCGTGCCTTCGAGACGCACCACGACCGGCACCTTGATATTCAGCTTTTTCGCGGCCTCAACCACCCCGCGCGCTACCATGTCGCAGCGCACGATCCCGCCGAAGATGTTTATCAGAACTGCCTTCACGTGTTCGTCGGCAAGTAGAATGCGAAACGCCGCTTCGACTCGTTCCTGCGACGCTCCACCTCCGACATCCAAAAAGTTTGCCGGTTCGCCGCCCGCAAGTTTGATGATGTCCATCGTGGCCATGGCCAGTCCCGCGCCGTTTACCATGCAGGCAATATTTCCGTCGAGCTTGATGTAGTTTAAGTCAAACTTCGAGGCTTCGATCTCCGACGGGTCCTCTTCATTCAGATCCCGAAGATCGAGGAACTCTTTGTGACGAAACAAAGCGTTATCATCAAAGCTGATTTTTGCGTCCAACGCTATGAGGCGATTGTCTTTGGTGAGAAGAAACGGATTGATCTCCATGAGCGAGGCGTCCATCTGTTCGTAAGCGGTGTAAAGGGACTGCATAAACTTCACCGCCTGGTTCATCAAGGCACCTGGAATGCCGAGTCCGAAAGCGAGCTTCCTTGCCTGGAAAGCACGAAAGCCTACGGCGGGATCGACGGTCTCTTTCATGATCTGCTCCGGTGTTTTGGCGGCCACGTCCTCGATGTCCATTCCACCAGCCGCCGACGCCATGAACACCGGCCGGCCTGACGCTCGATCCAACACGATGCCCAGATAAAACTCCTTATCTATGGGCAAGCCTTCCTCTATTAAAAGGACGCGCACTTCCCTGCCCTCGGGCCCAGTCTGATGTGTTATCAATTTCATTCCCAGCATCCGACGAGCGATCTCACGTGCTTCGTTTGCGCTTCGGGCCAACTTTACGCCCCCGCCCTTGCCGCGACCGCCGGCATGAATTTGCGCTTTTACTACCACCACCTCAGTACCAAGTTCCTTGGTGGCCTGGTAAGCCTCTTCCGGTGAACGGGCCACCAAACCCCGCGGCACAGCTACACCAAACTTTCGCAATAGCTCCTTGCCTTGATACTCGTGTATCTTCATCGGAGATCTTTTGCGGCGACCATCAGGCTCCGGTCGTCCCAACAAAATTTTATTCTGAAGCGCGAGGAGTGTAGCGACACACGTCATGGTGCTGCAAGCCACAGGAAGCTGGGTATTGTCGTATGACACTTCCGGATGCTGAGTTCGGGTTCCGTCAGACGTCGAGGCTGCTTCACAACGGAACCGCGAGGCGCTAGCGCTCAAATGTGAACGACTCAACGCAGAGAACCATTTGCGGTAGCCAATGGATCCCGGCACTCAACCCGGCGGCAGCCACTCAACCCACAGAACCATCGAAGCAATAAGGGCTTCCAATCTTGCCAATTGGAAGCCCTGAAAATGGTCAGGACGCCGAGATTCGAACTCAGGACCTCACGCACCCCAATCAAGCGGCCCGGCTAAACTTCACAAAGCAAGCACTTCTATCGCCGGCTCCGACGTGACGTGGTAGTACAGGTGATAATGAATCCGTGCCGAGAGATTCCATGCGGGTCCTCTGATCCGCAGACAACGCGTCGTTACACACACGCAACGGACAGAGCTAAACGAGCGGCTGTGGAAGCCGTGCGTGTATCGCGCGAGGGTATCTGCCACAAATCTGCCACAAAGAAAGAACGGCTGCCAAAGCTGGCAGCCGTAAATGGTTGATAGAAATGGTCGGGACGCCGAGATTCGAACTCGGGACCTCACGCACCCCAAGCGTGCGCGCTACCAGGCTGCGCCACGTCCCGTGAAGGGATTTAAGTATGTCTGGAAAGGCTTAATTGTCAAATGCAGTAACTAGCGCTATTTTTTGGAGGAAGTTTGGTTCTCTTTCTCAAGCATTGAGAGTAGCTCTCTCAGCTCAGCGGCGAGCCGGCGCAGGGCGTTGCGATCCTCAGCAGTCTTTATTCCATCACTCGAACCGAGGCGCGCGTTTGCAACTCTGGAGAGTCTTTGCGCCACTGGCTTTTCGTTGGCTAAAGTCGCCGACGCGTATCCTTCCCCGCCTTCACTTGGCGCCGGTTTGATTTTGCCACCGCGCAGGTCATTCGTGAGTCTCTTTTTCGCTCCGGCTATCGTGTACTGATCCTCATAGAGCAGTTCCTTAATTCTCAGCGCCATCTCCACGTCACGTTTTCGATAAACTCTTTGTCCGGCGCGATTCTTTTGCGGGACGAGCATCGGAAACTCCGACTCCCAATAGCGCAACACATGCGCTTGCACACCGGCGAGTTCGCAAACTTCACCAATCTTGAAGAAGAGTTTCTCAGGTATGGCGACAGCCGGATGACTCATAAATTAAAGCGGGGATTCGTCTTCGCAGTCTTCTCTGCTCAGAGGCTAGCGCTCACGAATCATTCCAATGTTATTGCCTTGCTGGCGCAGTGGTCACAGGGTTGCGTTGATTGTATTCGGTGATGAAGGGCCGCGTCAGGTCCACGCTATCGTTGATAATGAACATCACTTCGCCCAGCTTACTTACATCGAAGATCACATTCACACCGCGCTGTCGAGCAAACGCCTGCAGCGCAGGACTGATATCCTTGTAGATCGGCTCAGTCACTTCGCGCAGCCGTTTTTGGTAAGCGCTCTGGGCATCTTGAGTCTTTCGCTCGATATCTTTCTTTAATGCCTCTGCCTGCTCGATCTTTGCGCTCCGTGCTCTTTGATCTTCCAAACTTCTGGTCGCCTCGATGTCTTTGCCCAGTTGCTCATACTGGGCTCGCGATTTCTGAAGCTCATCGCTGCGCGGCTTAAATTCGCGGTTCAATGCTTCCAAGACGCTGACGAGCCGAATAATCCCCGTTTTTGGATCGGCAAAAGCCTCGGTATCAATGATGGCGACTTTTCCGTCCGCAATTACCCCGGTGTTCTGCGGTGCTGTGGGACTCACAGCAGGTGGTCTCTGAGCAGAGGGTACGGCAGGCCGTCCCGTTGCGGGCTGCTGGGCGGCGGCCGTAACCGGCGCCAAAACCGTAAGGGCGACGGCCATTGTGGAAAAAATGGGCTGCATAATTCTCTCAGTCGTGCGAACCATTAAGGGATGTCCCGTTCGCCGGTTCCCACCTCGGTGGGGTCGCAGCACGAAATCTCCTTTAATCGCTGGCTTCCAGGAAGTTAAAGAAGAATGCTGCAAGCTTGGCTGCCGGCCGGGACGAAGGCATGTTACAAGGGCCGTATTTCGCGTGTCAACACTTATATTTAGCCGTGTTCAGTTAAAACTAAGTCTTAAAGGTAACAGATAAGCTTTCTCGCTAGACGGTATTTGGTCAGCAAGCTATAATCGCGCGTCAACCCGCGCTTAAGCAGCCGTTCAGTGGAGGATCATTGCAAACAGTGACCACGTCGCCTACCGCCTTTCGTCTCGCCACGCGGCTCGATGAAATTGGTTTTTCCGACATCGTAAATATCCGCAATCGCATCATGAAACTCCGCGCATCCGGCGCCACGGTTTATCAATTTGAAGGGGGAGAGCCTTACATGAACACTCCCGACTTCATAAAAACAGCCTTGGTGCGCGCCCTCGAGGAGAACCGCACTCGCTACGCACCGTCCTCCGGAATTCCGGAGCTCCGCGCTGCTATCGCGGAAAAACTGCGTGACAAAAATCATATTCCCGCGCGAGACTCGGATGTGATCCTCTTAAATGGCGGCATGCAGGGATTGTTTAGTGCCTTTCAGTCAGTCGTCAATCCTGGCGAAGAAGTTCTTGTCTTCTCGCCTTACTGGACACCAATAAGGGATCTGATCTCTCACTGTCAGGGAAAACCGATTCTGGTGCCCACCGGAGTTGCTCGAGCGGAAGGCTTTGAAGAGACGCTGAAGCGCTTTGCCAGCGATCGCACCAGGGCTATTTACTACAACACCCCGCAGAATCCTACCGGCGTAGTTTTCACCCGCGAGGAAGCCAAAGCCGTCGCGCGTTTCGCGCAAGCTCGCGACCTGATCGTGATCGCCGATGAGGCCTATGAGGATCTTGTTTACGACGGTGAGCATTTTTCCATGGCCTCGATGGAAGGAATGTTTGAGCGAACAATCACCTGCTTCACTTTCTCAAAGTCGTACGCGATGACCGGATGGCGTCTCGGCTACACCGTGGCCTGCGAGCCCTGGATGACTGGCTTGCGCAAGACAACTCTCTATTCGTCCAACGGGGTCTCCACGCCAACACAATGGGCCGGTATGGCCGCCTTCAATACCAAGTCGAACATCCTCGAAGAGCATCGCGCTGCATATCGTCAACGCCGTGATTTGCTTTTAGCGGGTTTGAATGAGCTGGGATTAAGGTGTGAAACGCCTGCCGGCGCGTTCTACGCCTTTCCCGATGTGACGCGTATCAGCAACGACAGTCGAGAAGCTGCTGAAATCCTGCTCGACCGTGCTCAGGTGGCGACTGTCCCGGGCGTCGTGTTTGGTGAACATGGAGAAGGCCATTTGCGTTTTTCCTTTTCGACGTCGATTGAAACGATCGAGGCGGGGCTCGCATCGCTGCGCCGCAACCTCTGAGGGGATGAAGGATGAGGAATGAACGATGAACAAGAACAGAAATACGAACCGGGTTCTAACAGATCATCAGCCGCCGGCCTTTCATGGCGCAGCGAGTTCGATCTAATCAACTACATTCAGCGTCGCGCTGCCCCGCTTCCTTCCTCGGAATCCAGTAGTCAGCACTCGGACCTAATAACCGGCATCGGCGATGACGCAGCGGTGCTTAAGCAGTTGACTGGTCGCGAGACTGTTGTTACCGCCGACCTGCTGGTAGAAGACATCGACTTCCGTCGAGAAACCACCCAAGCACGGTTGCTGGGCCACAAGGCACTGGCTGTTTCCCTTTCGGACATAGCCGCGATGGGGGCTCGTCCGCGTTGGGCGCTGCTCTCGCTGGGTATTCCGCAAGACGTCTGGAATTCTGATTTCGTCGATGAGTTTTATGAGGGGTTCTTTGCCCTGGCTGATCGCTACTGTGTCCGACTGATTGGCGGAGACGTCTCTCGTACAGCGGAAAAGATTGTGATTGATTCAATCGTGATGGGCGAATGCACCGGCGGGCACTCAGTGCTTCGCTCTGGAGCAAAGCCTGGCGATCAACTCTTCGTCACCGGCTCACTGGGCGGCTCGGCGGCGGGCCTGCGACTCAGCGAACGAGGCGCGCGCTTCAAGAAGAGTGATGCGCAAGAATTAGAACACCAGGACGCTCGTTGGATTACACACCTCCTCTTCCGCCACCTTTGTCCCGAGCCTCGGGTGGGTTGGGGTCTCGTGCTAGGGCAGGAAGGACTTGCCTCGGCGATGATCGATATTAGTGACGGTCTGTCCTCAGACGTTCATCATCTCAGCCGTGCTAGCGGCGGCGTCGGGGCAACCATCGAGTCCGCACTCCTACCCATTGATTCCCAGGTTACAGAGCTTTGCGGACGCCGGGCGTTGGATCCGCTCATCCTGGCCCTGCACGGAGGTGAAGATTTTGAACTTCTATTCACCGTCCGCAGTGAAAATCTTAAAAGGCTGCCGGCGAAAGTTGACGGAGTTTCCATTACCCGCATCGGAGAGATTACGGAATCTTCCGTAGGCGTTCGCGTGGCGGAGGGCACGCGCGTCTGGGATCTGGAGCCCGGTGGCTGGGAGCATTTTAAGAAAGGGTGAAGGCTGAACGTAGGACAGCGTGGTCATACCACCGCGCGGTAAGCGGGTGGGTAAGCGATGCGCAATCTCTGGACTTATGGACCCACCCGCTACCGAGACTGTGCGAAAATAGAAGTTAGTCGAATCAACCTGACCGCTCACGTTCTATTTTCATTTGCGGTGGCGAATCGGGATTCATGACTTACTGTGAAAAGCAAAAGAGATGCCACCCGACTTGTCCGGTGGAGTCTCACGCTGGCAGCTACAAAGAGGTCTAACGAAGACTCTTTGGATGCCACGGGCTTGTCCCGTGGAGGTTCACGTTTGCTGCTAACTGCTACGCTGTCAACGGGAAAGCTAAAAAGCGTGAAACTCCACCGGACGAGCCGGGTGGCATCTCAACTGTTTCGTCACGTCTTTCGTAGCTACCAGCGTGATACCACTATGGTGGTGAGACGACTGTATCGCAACGGGTTGTCCGTTTGACTCACACGCCGTTCCTTACCTAGACTGCAAATCATGCGTAAAGTTTGTGGTTTTCCGCAATGAGGTTACACCGCGCATTTTCTAATCGACACCGATGCTGAAGTTTCAGAACACGCTTTCCGGAAAGATCGAAGAGTTTCGACCCATTCGTCGGGGCGAAGTGCGCTTCTACTACTGCGGACCAACCGTTTGGGATTACGGACACGTCGGTAACTTCCGCTCGGCAGTTGCCGCCGACATCGTGCGCCGTTATTTGGAGTTTAAAGGGTACAAAGTCACTCACGTGATGAACATCACGGATGTCGAGGACCGGATCATCGCTAAGTCGCAGGAAGCGGGACTGAGCATTGACGACTACACCGCGAAATATATCGAGGCCTTGTGGGAAGACGCCGACGCGCTGGGGTGTAAAAGACCCGACATAGTACCTCGCGCTACGCGCCACATTCCGGAGATGGTTGACCTGATTGAGAGACTGCTCGCTAGCGATCATGCCTATAGGTCTGACGGATCTATTTACTACCGCATCAGTTCATTTCCCGAATATGGAAAGCTTTCGAAGATCAACTTTGCGGGTAACATCGCCGGCGGCAGCGAGCGCGTTGACACAGACAAATATGAAAAAGAGGACGCGCGCGATTTCGCCTTGTGGAAAGAGCCAGCTAACGAGTCTGAGCCGAGCTGGGATGCGCCGATCGGACGCGGGCGACCAGGCTGGCATGTCGAGTGCTCGGCGATGTCGATGAAGTATCTGGGTGAAACGTTCGACATCCATGCCGGCGGCATCGATCTGGTTTTTCCCCACCACGAAAACGAGATTGCGCAGAGTGAAGGCGCCACTAACAGGCAGTTCGTTAATTACTGGCTTCACTTCGAGCATCTCAAGGTCGAGGGTGAGACGATGTCAAAGTCGAAGGGCAATTACTATACGCTTCGAGATCTTGCTGCCAAGGGGCATTCTCCTCGCGGCATTCGCTACTTCCTCCTGAGCGTGCCCTACAGCAAGCAGCTCAACCTCACATTCGACGCCTTGCGCGGCGCGGAGAAGACGGTGGAGAGTCTGCGCGACTTTCATGCGCGGCTGAGCGAGGCTCGCGCTGAACCTGGAGCAAACGATAATCTTCACGAAGTTACCGAGCGCGCCTTGCAAGAGTTTGAGGAGGGGATGGACGACAACCTCAACACGTCCGTCGCGCTGGCGGCGATCCACAACCTCACCCGCGATGTGAACACTGCCCTGGCCCGCAAAAAGTTGAGAGCAGAGAATAAGCGCGAAGTGCTCGAGCTGATTAGTCGCTTCGACCTGGTGCTGAACATCTTTGGGAAAGATCCGGCGGCAATGCTCGACAACGAGATTCAGTCGTTGATAAACGAACGCCAGGAGGCTCGCCGCCGCCGCGACTTTGGTCGCGCAGACGTACTTCGAAATGAACTGGTTCAACGCGGCATCGTTCTGGAAGACACCCAGGACGGGGTGCGCTGGAAGAGACGATAAGGCGATCTTGAGCGGGGGCGCGCTCCGCTTTGCCCCCTTCCCAACCTGCGAATTAGCTCGGCTTGAATTGTCAACTTAAGGGTTGAGTGAGATCCACTGCAACACCATTCGAACCGCGAAAAAATTCTTCGAGAGTCGGGAACCAGTTTTAGGTCAGGGAATGTCGGGGACGGAACGTAGATGAGAAACGCCCGGGTTAGGCGAAAGAGCCCTATCCGCAGGATAAGCCGGCTGCTCATATTAGTCGGTCTGGGCCTGGTCATCGGCTTTCTTGGGTACCAGATGATTGTGCTGGCCCGTGTTGCACGGCTGCGTTCCGAAAACCCCGCGACCACATCGTTAATTGATGCGCGGGCAGACGAAATACGCGCCCGTGGTCAAGAACCTCGACGAACGCAGGTATGGCTTCCTCTCGATCGGATTTCACCAAACCTACGGCGGGCGGTCCTGGCGGGCGAAGACACAAACTTCGTGACCCACAATGGTTTTGACTATCAGGCAATTCAGAAAGCCTGGGACGAGGCACAACGCGCCGCAGCTAAGGAAGCGAAGACAGAAGGCGACCACGAGTCAGACTGGCTCCTGTACCTTCCCGACTTCAAACGCGGCGCCTCAACAATCACACAGCAGCTCGCCAAGAATCTCTATCTGTCCGCTGATAAAACTTTGATTCGCAAAGGTCGGGAAGCCATTATTACAATCTTCCTGGAGCGCCTGCTCACAAAACGACGCATTCTTGAGATCTACTTGAACGTGATCGAATGGGGCGACGGTATCTATGGCGCAGAGGCGGCGGCGCAACACTACTTTCGCAAGTCGGCAGTGAGTCTAAGCGCTAGCGAAGCGGCTTATCTATCGGCGATGGTCCCTAACCCGCGCACCGTTTTCAACCCGAAAGTGAACCCGCGGCGCGTTGCGCGACGACAACGAATCATCTTGCGCGGTATCCCTTACGTTAAATTACCCTAGAGTTTTTTCTGTAAAAACTACAGAGCGAACTCTTTGGCTAGCTGAAGTTCTGCCTTGCGCAGTTCATAACGACCGCGGCCTAGATTTCCCTCGGGACTTAGGGCCAAAACAACGAAGTAGTCCTGACCCAGCAATCGCATCATGACGATTGCGCTGTCGAGCGAAACCACGAGCTCCCTGAGTTTTCCCAGGCCAACCTCGTTTCCAGATCGCTGAGCATTGCGTACCAAAGTAGTAAACTCAGCGGCTGCGATATCGAGATTAGCTTCGTTGCCGGCCTCACCGATGACCTTCTCAACGGGGATACCATCCAGACCCATTATGAGCGCGCCGAGGCTTCCCTCGGTGCGTTCGATGATGCTTTCAAGCAGTTCTTTAAACATTCCAAACCTTCCTTACGGTCGTGTGCCACCTAAGGCGCCCGGTCGCGCCGTAGGGGCACTTTGAGATGGAATATCGGGCGTTGGAGCACTCAACCCCTGTGGTGTCGGAGACTGAAGCCGGTTCTGCTCCTGCTGTAACTGCGTGGGAGTCGGAGTATTGCTTTGTGGATTGCCCAACGGAACGGGCTGCGGAATGGTGGTGATGCGTGGTCCTGTGCTGGCAGCGCCCGGCAGCGGTCGGCCCTGGTAGTCAGGTCGATAGATGCGTGGGGTGATGAAGAAAAGGATTTCGCTGTTGGACCGTGTCGTTAACTTGCGTTTGAAAAGATTACCAATCACGGGGATTGAAGCAAGGCCAGGCGTGCGTTGCTGGGTCTGGCCTTCCGAGTCAGCTAGCACTCCACCCATAACGGTCGTACCGCCATCGGGAACCAGCACTTCAGACTGCATGCGCTGGGTGTCGATGCCGGGAACGCCACCGACAGCGATACCGGTATTGATGGTGTTGTTTTCAATAGTTACGCGAAGAATCACAGTGCCAACGTCTGTAATCTGCGGCGTGATGGACAAGCGCAAAGGAACGGAGACGAAAGTAGTAGTTACCACCGCGGTGCCGCTCGCAGCTTGAGTAGTTTGCACAGGAATCTGCGAACCGCTCTCGATTTGCGCGGGCCGATTGTTTAAAGCAGTCACCCGAGGTGTGGCAACTGTCTTGGCCGTACCTCTTGTCTCGGCCAGAGTAATGAGGGCGCTGATCTGAGCGGTGCCAAAAATTCCGGTCGTTAAACCAATCACCGTGCTTGCTGCCGTGGCCGCAAGTGAACTAGTCGGCTGGGGTGTGCCAACGAGTCCCCCGAAGACTCCCTGGGGAACTGTTCCGGAGGCCGGAGGAACCGAGGGCAGCGTCGAGATGTTACCTAACCCTCCGCGGCTAAGGTTCAGGACGCCCGCGGAAAGCTGCGCGCCCAGGTCGCGGCTGAAGTTGCGCGTGGCGATTACGATGCGAGTCTCGATTTCAACCTGCGGTTCAGGCTGGTCCAGAATTGCAACCAGTTGCCGGATGGCTCCGATATTCTCCCGGACGTCGGTGATGATCAGTGTGTTGCTGCGGCCATCGACTTCGATCGAGCCCCGACGAGAGAGCCGGCGCGAAATGATCGGCAACAACCCTTGATCTCCGCTACCGCCCGTAGCATCGCCGCCGGCGCCACCACTGAAACTCAAGTTCGTGGAACCACCCGAAAATGCTCCAGTAGAGCCGGCAGCTTGTGCCAGCGTTCCCGAGGCGCGTGCGTAATTTAACCGTATGAATTCCGTGACCAACGGGGAGGCATCAAGTCGGGAGTCGTCAATGACCCTCTGCGTTTGAGCCTCGTTAGCGAGCACTTGGGTGGTGGCCACACGCAGAATATTGCCGCTGGTTTCGACACCGAGGCGATTCGCCTTAAGGACGGCGTCAAGAGCAATATTCCACGGGACGTCTTGCACGTTAACCGTTACCGGCACTGCGGCCACGGAAGAATCGATCACAAAATTAACGCTATACTGTTCGGTAATGTAGTTGAGTATGTCGCGAATGTCTGCGTTGACGACGTTAAGATTGATAGGTTCTCCGACGAAGCCTGGCTGGCCATACTGCCGCCCTTGTTCCGACTGGGTCATCTGGTCTGCTGGAGGAGCGACGGACACTCGAGGGGTCGGTGAAGGCGAAGCTTGAGACTGCTGCGGCATGGCCGCTTCAGGGCCAGTGGTTTCCACTCCTGCGGTCTCTTTCAGATCTATCCCTGTCGCACTGATACCCGCGACTGCGAATAGTGTTTTCGTTTCAGCCATACCGTTTGTGCCGAAGAGGCACAAAACCAGCAGGACGAGCGCAGTCCGTGGTATGGCTGTAATAAATCGAGGCTGATAGGACATCTTCCCTCCTTAAGGGAATTCTGGACGATACCGCCACGCGCTACGCTCATTTGCTGTCGCAATCTAAACGCGCGCCGCACAAGCGGCAGCGTCCTGGGTTAATTGTCAAAACTCCGCGCCTTGGGCAATCAGATAATGCTTGTGAGAGCCTGATGCGTGGTGGAAAAAGGTTGGAGTAGTTGGAGTACAACTGTCCCAACCAGGAACTCTATTCGGGCTTCGCAGCGGCGGACGGCAGCACTGAAGTTTTTTCAAAGTCCGCAACCGGGGAACCAGCAGGGGCGGTTTTCGCGGCTGACATCAAATTCAACGCGCTGGGTTGCCGCAAGGGCTTGATCTCGACTGAGCGATCACGTCGTCCGTTGCTCAGAACAATTTCGCGACGAAAGATCAGGCGGTTGTCTTCTATGGCCACTAACTGGCCATCATAAAAACGTTCGCCCGGATAGATGACGTAAGACAACTTGATCGGTGTTGCCTCCACTATTGCGGCGTAACCACGGGGCGTGCGCGAAATTCCAACTATTTCCATTTCGCTAAGCAGCAATGCCGTGGTCGGTTTCGGGGCGACCATGCGAGCCTTCATCGCGGCCACTTTTTGAGCTTTGTATTGAGTTATGCGCTCCTCAATTGAAGGTGTCGAAACCTGCAGGACCACTTTCTTCACACCCGGACGGCGAGGCTCATACCTTCTGAAGGGGTCGCGACTACCCTCGCGAACGCGCTTAGTGGCGGCTGGTTTGGCACTGTTCGTCTCCTGAGCTTGACTAGTTACTACAAAGCCCCCGTTGGCAGCCGAGACCCCAAGTACCACACCTGCGAGGCCGTATCTGATTATTTTTGTAAAGTGCATCATAGTTATTTTCCGTTTAAGTTCGGATGGTAGCCAAGAGTTCTATTTGGCAGCCGGCGGCGGTTTCAGATTATTCTGCTTTTGCAGCTTCTCTGCCGACACGTAATAAGCTGTCAAATCAAACTTCGCATTTACAGTCTGATTTCTCGATTGCTTGTCGAGCTGCTTGAGGTCGAAGTTGGTGATCGAAACGATGCGCTGATAGTGAGCAAGCTGCTCAAAGAACGCGCGCAGCGAAGCAAAAGAGCTGGTAACGTTGACTTCGATCTTCTTGCCGCTGTAGTTGTCCTGCTGAATATCTTCCTTCGGTTGGAATCTTCTGAGCACGAGTCCATTTCTGCGGGCTCGATCCTGGAGGCCCTGCAACACCATGGTTAGTTCTCGTTGTTCGGGGAGGAGCGCTTTGAGTTCGTCATATTCTTCTTGTCTGGCCGTGAGGATAGCCTTAAATTCATTGAGTCGCTGGGAAGCGATCTGAGCCTGGGCGTTGCGCGGTAGCAGTTGCTGGATTTCCGCGTTTAGAGTGGCCGTTTCATTTCGCATCCCGCGGGTAACGAAGTACCAGAAGGCGCCGTACACAAGCACCGCAATCGCGGCAAAGACCGTTAGGCGCAGATACCAGGGCATTGTTTGAAGGTTATCGATTCTCATCATTTTATTTCCTTCCTCAAAGCTTGAGGGTTGGGGTATTGGTCGATTTTTGCTGGCCGCTACTTCTTCAAAGCAACCTGATTCGGAGCGCCGTTGGCGGGTGCTTTTGCGGAGGCTCCTTCTGCGGAAGTCTTCGGAGCTCCGTAGTTGCACTTGACCGTGAAGGCCACAACCTCAGGGACAGCGACAGCTACTTCGCCGGGGACCGCCGCACCTGCTTTTCCTGCCTGACGCTCTGTTTCGATATTAAGGTTGGTAAACAATCCGGCGGAGAATTCGAGACTCTGACCAAACCGAGTCACTGAATACTCATTGGGTGATTCACCCTTGATCGTCAGTTCACCGTCTTGTTGTTCGATACTCTGGAGGTAAAGTCCCGGAATGCTATCGAAGCGAGCCTTTATGTCGCGGAGAACTGCGCCGGGCCCCTGTTGAGACTCACGCAGCTTTTTAATGGCGTCGATACGACCCTGGATGTCCTGACCCTTCTTCTCCAGTTCAGCCTGCTCCTTGTTGACGGCAAGCATCTGTTGATTTATGCGGCGCTGATTCTCAAGCTCTTGTTCCGCAGCCTGATGAGCTGAGTTTGCACTGACATAGTCGTAGCTGACGCCGAGTACCAGGAGACAAAAGACAGTCAGCGCCAAAAGAAACGTCTGTACGCGCGGACTCGCTACTCTGTCCTCGACCCTGGCGACCCCCGTGGGCCGATCCGTTTCTGACTCTAGTAGATTAATTTTTATCATGCTGCATCAACTCCTCTGAGAGCGAGACCAACGGCGACAGCCATTTCCGGAATAATCTCTCGCATATAGTCAGGATCGAACTTCCTTGAATCCACCTGTATCTGCCGGAAAGGATCAAATACTTCGACCGGAATATCGAAACGCTCGGCCAGGTATTCGGTAAGACCGGGAAGCTTCGAGCCGCCGCCCGCAATCAGGATTTTCTTAATGGCTTCGCTATTCTGCTCTGCGGTTGCTCGGTAGAAGTCCATGGTTTTCCGCACTTCTAGCGCCAGAATGTCTGAGACCGTTTCAATGATGGGCTTGATGGGACGTGCCTCGATGTCTTCCGGCAGCGGGTAACCGCGCTTGACGGCTTCTGCTTGTTCAAACGTGAGACCCAGTTCCTTCTGTAATAGGCTCGTGTACTGACCGCCTCCGACGGATGCGTCGCGCGCATATACGGAACGAGCCCCATTGAGGATGTTGATATTCATGGTGGCCGCGCCGATGTTCAAAAGCGCAACTATCTCGCCAGCCTGCGGCTGATAATTGAGTTCGTAACAATTCTGCAGGGCAAAAGTGTCAACATCGATTATGACGGGTAGCTTGCCGGCGAGCTGAATAGCCTGTTTGACGTTGGCGATTTTGTCGCTCTTGCACGCCGCCATGAGAATTTGGATGGAGTCAGAGGTATTACCTGTGAGCTGGTAGTCGAGGTTAACGTCCGCTATGTCGAAAGGAATGTGCTCTTCGGCATGCCAACTGAAAGACTCGCGCAGCTCCTCTTCGCTCATTTGCGGGAGAACGATGTTCTTCACGATCACGGAGTGACCGCTCACACCCGCGGCAACTCTCGGAGTCTTAATCTGATGCTCATTAAAGATGCTAACTATCACGTTCGAGACATTATTGAGCTCCATAATCTGGCCGTCTACGATCGTGTCTGGCTGGAGGTTCTCGAAACCCAGATTCAGCAAGTGAAGGCTGTTGCCCTTCTTTTGCAGTTCAACTGCCTTAATGGAACTGGAACCAATGTCGAGTCCCACGAGGCTCTTTTTGACTTGTTTGAACATAACTATTTATTCCTCACAACTGAGAGAGCACGCATCCTGTTCCGTCGGCGCAAGCGAGCACGAGCTTTTCGCGCTCTTGGTAGGCGGGTATTCACAGGTTTCGAGCTTCTAAAGGTGATAGCGGTTTTCAAGTGTCCTTAACGAACTCAGGAGAATCGACAAAGTAATTTAGAGGGTCTTACAAATAGGCAGATTTCGGATGGGAAGCGGCTCAGTTTGGCGAGCCCGGAGTAGAAAAGAAGCCTGGGCTTCGGAAACCCAGCCACGTTGAAAAGCCCTCTGGGCATATCCTCCGTGGCTTTGCGACCTTCGCCCACGCGAAGTGTGCCTGTCTCGTACCTTCAAGGAGGAAGCGGAGTTAATTGGGACATTCTCCGCTACAGAGGAATCACTGGCGGGCACTTCTGACGGCTGTACGCCTATTTACCGTCAGGAGGGAGATTACCTTAGGCGTCCAACAATGTCAATCTCTAATTTAACGCGTTTAACCTAAGCAGCAACAGGAGTAAGGGCCTGTGCAAGAGGAGTCTCGGTGGTCTTGATTTGCCCGTTCTGGAACGGAAACGCCATACTTCGAATGAGCCCAACTTCTGGTTCCACAAGAAGGCCCGGCCTTAGTCAGGGATCACCATGTTTGGTGTTTCTAAAGGCCCTTTTCACAGTAATTGTCTGTTAGGATGCGCAATAATGAAACTGATCCGTTGGTTCCCAGCTATCGCTTTCACAGTCATTTTAGTCTCCGCGGCCTGGTTGTGGTGGAATCGCCCGTCAAACAGCGATATGGCAGATTACGCCCCCGCTGAATCTCTCGTTTACCTCGAATGCAAGAGCCTACTTGACGTTGTCGACGCCATCGCGAGCACTGACGCCTGGAAGGTGTTAAGCCCCTTATTGGGAACAAGTGGGAGCCAACCTCCGGGTCGCTGGCTATCTCGCGTTATTTCGTGGACAGGTTTCAGCCCAGCCAGGACTGTTATTCTCGCGCGCGCTCAGGTGGCCACGGTGATGCTTGATCTTGGCGCAAAAGAAGAGGGCGAAACCCTGACCATTAAGCCCGAGGCCGCAATACTTATTGAAACGCATACCGCGGAACGCCGGATGCGACCGGCGGTCGAAGAAGCTCTCAGGCTGTTTGCTGAAAAGTCATATCGCCAGCCGGTCTTGAAGAGAACTGAGGTTGCGGGTTCTGAATTTTTGGTGTGGAGCGCACCCACCAGCGAACGCCAAATCGTCGCCACTATTGATGGGACGCTGGTAATTATCGGAAACAGCGAACGTGCCGTGAAGACGTGTTTGGAGGTTCGCCGAGGCCAACGACCAAGCCTCAAAAGTCACCCAGAGATGCAACAAATGCGCCGCCACCTGGTGGCAACCGACACCCTCGCCTTTGGATTCATCTCCTCGTCGAATGCCGCGCGACTCTTCTCATTAGGAGCACCGCTGCTTTTCGGCAGGGTACCAGGAGACGCGTGGTTCGATCGAATTATCGGGACCAGCGCATCGAAGGTGTTGGCGGGAGTAGGCTGGAGTGCGCGCGTATCTACGGGAGGGATCGAAGATCACTACCTGTTTTCACTTCAATCGCCACTGGTCTCTCGTCTGCAATCACACTTCCGACCAACAAATACGCCGATTCAAGTTTTGGATATGTTGTCCGACGAGGTTCACTCCGTGTCGGTTTATAGGTTCGAGAACCCGGTTGCCACGTGGCAGTTGCTTACAACAACACTTTCGTCTCAACTTGATACTCTGTCAGCGATGTTGGTGACTTCCATTCTGAAGTCCGCCCTGACTCCCTACGGAATCGAGGATCCCGAAACATTTCTCAACCTCATCGGTCCAGAATTGAGCACTGTGCGTTTGTCGCCTGAGACGGAGCAGTCAACCCTTGTTGCTCAGGTTCGTGACGAGGCGTCACTTCGGCAGCTACTCCTGGGGTCAAGCGGTAGAGATCTAAAGCACAACTCTATCGGCGAGGCTAAACTGATTGAGATTCCCGGCAAGATGATGGCCGTGGGTTTTCTCAAGACGACGGTTCTGATCGGTCCGCCAGCGGACCTGAATCTGCACTTGCAGGCTGCCACGGGTAACCGCGCCACCCCTGAGCGGATCAAGAAACTAGAATACTTCCTGGATCGTTCCAACTCGGCTAGCGTTGTGACTTACACGCGCGAAAGCGACCGAGTAGTCAAATTCGTTCAGGCCGTTTCTCGAGCCAGCGGCGGAACGACAGGAGGCCGCGATTCAATTGAGCTGTCACGCAAGACTGAACAACTACCTTACTCCGCAACTGAAACTTCGCTTGGTGATCAGGGTCTCGAGAGAATCACGCGATCATCTTTTGGGCAATTCGCCACTCTGGTGCCGTTGCTATTCCCGGATCAATGAGTTAAGAGCCCTGGCAGCAACTCGAGAATTCCTGGAGCGTTTTTCGGGTAGTGTCACATTTTGAGAAACGGATCCGCAAAAACGATCCACGAAATTACACGAACGAACACGAAAGTTGTTATTAGTACAATTTAGTGATTTCGTGGATCGTTCTTTAGGACACCATATTACAGACTTCAGAACTGAAACAATGACACTATCCTTTTTCGTCGACGCTTGACCGCCGGTCTTGCTGGCTCTTAGAATGCCTCGACCGGGCAGTTCAAGCTGCAGGTTTGCGGGGCGTAGCACAGCCTGGTAGTGCGCTCGGTTTGGGACCGAGAGGTCGGAGGTTCGAATCCTCTCGCCCCGACCAGTAGAATCAATTACTTACGGCCGCCAGCATTGGCGGCCGTTCCTCTTGTGTGGCCAATTTGTGACCAAAATTCTCAGAACCCACTTTTCTCTGAAGCTGCACGGCGCGAATGTAGCGCATAGTAGTCTTCAGATCCTTGTGGCCCATCAGCATCATTATTGTTAAAGCCTCGTATCCAGCTAAGGCTAGACGCGTACAGAACGTGGCCCGCAGGTCGTGCCACCTGAGTCCTTCAATTCCCGCCATTCGACACGCCGTATGGAAGGATCGCTTGATGTCTGTGAAATGAAAAGTCGGTGATGCACTCGCACTCTGCGGGTGTCGTTATTTTTGTGACTGAGGGGAACAACAAGTTTACTTTCCCTGATGGGAAGACTGAGGAGAGTCAGGGAAAGGCTGGCTCAGTCTTACAGGCGGAAGCGGTGAGTCACCTGCCGGAGAACTTAAGTGATCAACCTTTTGAGGCAGTCTTAGTCGAGTTGAAGGCCAAACCCGCAAAGAAAGGGCGACGCTAAGAGCTGTGAAAAGGTCACCCGACGCTCGGCGAAACTGACGTTGTGAGGTACAAAGAAAGCCGCCTAACGACTGTCGTTGGACCGGAGCGGACATCAGGTTCTTTAACTCGTGCTTTACTTTCGGAAGTTATTGCTAGCCGGCGCGCCCGGGAACTCAACCGTGTGGCGGGTTAAACCGGCGTAAGAACAGCAAAACATTTTCTTGAATGTTATAGAACTACTGATTCGAGTTGAGCCTTCTAAACGTATTGCGAATACATGAAAATCGCTTGACAGATTGAGGCGGATGAGTCTACTCTCCGCCCGGTTCCCGACATCAGCTGACGAAGTTGTTTCGCGCCAGCCTTTATTAAGCGCTCTACCAAGCTAAAAAATGGGACGATAGCCGCGTGGCTTCTCTCTAGGCGCTCCGTGCCTTTCGCCGAAGAGTGATGGGACCTGCTGCTCCTGCGTGAAGTATTGCCAAGCGGCTGGGAGTCCTGCTGCTAACCTTCGGATCTTAAAGCCTTAATTCCTAACGGGCCGAACGCACATTGAACTGCCCTACTATCTCTGTGCCCTGTTACCTCGTCTGCATACAACTAATTTCGCCAACGTAGATTGGACCACAGCTCTCTGTCAGAAGGAGAAATCAAATGTTTCCCATTCGCAATCCAAGACACCACGCCAGGCGTTTGCTCAACATGGTATTAGTACTGGCTGCTTCGATCAGTTGGGCTGCTGTGCCGTGTTACTCCCTGGCGGGGCAAGAAGTCTATACCGTCTCGGCAGGTCCGACTACAGTCAATCCGGGACAGACCATCAACGTCAGCTGGACCGCTCCGGCGGGTCGACCGGCAAATGATTGGATCGGTCTTTACGTGGTTGGAGATCCTGATACAAGCTACCTTTCCTACCAGTACACGGCCGGCGCTCCGTCGGGTAGCCTGCCATTTGCAGCACCCGCCCAGGCAGGGCAATACGAGTTTCGCTACTTCACGGAAGACTCCTATAACAGAGTATCAACCAGCAACGCGATCACAGTTACTGGCGGGACTCCCACGTTTAGCCTCAGTGCTAGTCCGACCACAGTCAATCCGGGACAGGCCATCATGGTCAGCTGGGCCGCTCCGGCGGGTCGACCGGCAAATGATTGGGTCGGTCTTTACGTGGTGGGCGATCCTGATACAGGCTACCTTTCCTACCAGTACACGGCCGGCGCTCCGTCGGGTAGCCTGCCATTTGCAGCACCCGCCCAGGCTGGGCAATACGAGTTTCGGTACTTCACAGATGACAGCTATAACAGAGTAGCGACCAGCAACACTGTGACGGTTGGTGGTGCCCCAACGCCGACACCGACACCAGTCCCGACACCGACGCCGATACCGAGCTTTAGCGTGATGGCTAGTCCGAGCACAGTCAATCCGGGACAAACGATTACCGTGACCTGGACCGCTCCGGCCGGTCGGCCTGCAAATGATTGGGTCGGCCTCTACAAGGTTGGGGATCCAGAGACGAGCTACCTTTCGTACCAGTACACCGCAGGCGCAGCCTCAGGCAACGCCTCTTTCACCGCGCCAGGCCAGGCTGGGCAATACGAGGTTCGGTACTTCACCGATGACAGCTATAACAGAGTAGCGACCAGCAACACTGTGACGGTGACGGGCAGCGGGCCTTCGGCGGCCGACACCGTGCGCTTCCTCGAACAAGCCACCTTCGGTCCGACATCCCAGCTGGTAGAAAGTGTTCAGAACATCGGATTCGAAGCTTACCTGAATGAACAATTCAACGGTAACGTCTCTGGTTACGCGGAGCTGGGTCTCTGGCCGGCGACCCGACCTGACGCCTGCACGGGCGCGTGTCAAAGAGATAACTACACGATGTACCCGCTGCAAAAGCAGTTCTACACGAACGCGCTCTACGGGTCCGACCAGGTACGACAACGCGTAGCCTTCGCGCTCCATAAGATCTTCGTCGTATCCGGTCGAGACTTTGGGCAGCCGAGTCACGTGGCGCCCTACCTACGTGTGATCGATCGGAATGCCTTCGGCAACTTTCGCACGCTGCTCGAAGAGATCACGCTTAATACGGCCATGGGTTACTACCTGGACATGCGCCGCAGCACGAGGACGAGTCCGAATGAAAACTACGCGCGCGAAATTCTGCAACTCTTTTCCACCGGCCTCAATGAGTTGAACGAAGACGGCACGCCGAGACTTGATGGTCAGGGTAACCCGATTCCGGTCTATGATCAGGAGATCGTCAATGAATTCTCGAAAGCCTTCACTGGCTGGTTTGAGCCGGCAAATGTCTCGGTCACCTACAGCTACGATGGCTTTGTCCCCCCCACGACTGCAGTTGTTCCGAACTACATCACCCCGATGCGCGTTTGGACGCCCGAAGCCACCTACCACCATCCGGGCCAGAAACGGTTGTTGAACTACCCGGGTGCTATCGATTATGGGTTGGGCCCGGGCGTGCTGCCTCCCAATCAGTCGACAGTAACGGACCTTAATCGATCGCTCGACAACATCTATAACCATCCGAGCGTGGCCCCGTTTATTTGCAAACAGCTCATCCAGCAACTCGTGACGAGCAACCCGAGTCCGGCTTATGTCGGGCGCATCTCCGCCGTCTTCAATAGCAACCGCACCTCCGACAGGCAGTTGTTCGAAGTGGTGAAGGCGATCTTGCTCGACACGGAAGCGCGCGGCGCTGTCAAGTCCGATCCCAACTACGGCAAGCTGCGCGAGCCGGTGCTGTTTATCACCAACCTTATCCGCGCGTTTAACGGGAACAGCGACGGTGTGCTCAATAACGTCACCGTAAGCATGGGACCGGCGCCGAACATTAACGTGGCCATCGGTTCAGCGGCGATGGAACAGGATGTGCTGAGGCCGCAAACGGTGTTCAGTTACTTCCCGCCCGACTACGAAGTGCCAGACACCAGTTTGATCGGCCCTGAATTCGGGATTTCGTCGACGGTGACTACCCTGACGCGAGCCAACTTCGTCCATCAGCTCGTCTTTTCGGGTATCCCGGCGGCCCCTCCGGATAGACCAAACGGCACTCAGCTCGACCTGAACGCCTGGCTGCCGCTTGTCGATGATCCGCAGGTGTTAGTTTCGCGGCTCGATGAGCTTCTGCTGCACGGCACCATATCGAATGACATGCGCAGCCGAATTATTAACGCTGTCAACGTCATTCCCGCAGATACACAAGCGAACCGGTTGTTGCGCGTAAGGCAGGCCCTTTATCTCGTCGCAACCTCGTCTCAATATCAAGTGGAAAGGTGAAACAATGGCACAAACACGAAGAGATTTCTTACGTCAATCGGCGTGCGGCGCTTTGAGCGCAGCCGCCTTCGCTTCCGGACTTCAGCGTTTCGGCATGGTCAATTCGTACGCCCAAGGGGAGAGCTATAAAGCGCTGGTCTGCATCTTTCTTTCTGGCGGGAACGACGCCAACAACATGGTCATCCCATATGACGATTATGCGTCTTACGACGCGATTCGCAGCACGCCGACCGACATCAGGATCCCGCAGGATAGCCTGCTGCAAATCACTCCCCCGAGTGATGGTCGCAGGTTCGGGCTGCACCCGAATTTGACGGGGTTGCATAATTTGTGGGGAGCGGGAAAACTGGCCATTCTGATCAACGCCGGCACAATGGTTCGGCCGATGACCAGAGCGGAGTACACGTCCTTCCCGGCAGAACGCCCTTTGCAACTTTTCTCCCACTCGGATCAGGTGACCCAGTGGCAGACAACCAGGTCGGATGGACCGAGCTCCACAGGGTGGGGCGGACGCACAGCCGACCGCCTGGGAAGCACCGGCCCCTTCCCGCAGATAACTTCGGTGGCGGGCGTCAACATCTTCAATCGAGGAAACCAGACAAGTCCGCTGGTGATCGCAGCTCATCCGACACCGCTCAATCAAACGCTCAACCGGCGCGGTTTCGACGCCTCGGCCGCGTCAACAGAGCGCCGTGGCGCCATGGACTATTTGCGAACAATAGACAACGACAACTTACTCGTGCAAGCTTCCAGCAACGTAACACAGCGGGCGCTGGATGTTAGCCAGTTGCTCAGTATGAATCCGGTGATTGCGGGATTTCCGGCAACGTCGCTTGGCAATCAGCTTTATCAGATCGCCAAGCTCATTCAATTGCGAACGTCGTTTGGGATCAATCGGCAAATCTTCTTTGCCTCGCTCGGCGGCTTCGATACGCATTCCGGTCAACTCGCCGGACAAGGAAACCTGCTTGGGCAGGTGAGCGCAGCGATAACTGCGTTTTATAACTTCACCGTCGATGAGCAGCTCGCAGACCAGGTCACACAGTTCACGCTCTCCGACTTCGGACGCACCTGTCATCCTTCGACGGGGATCGGATCGGATCACGGATGGGCCAGTCATCACCTCATCCTGGGCGGCGCTGTTCGCGGCGGCGACTTCTACGGCACCGCGAATCCGGGAATAGGCCAAAGCGTGTATCCGGTATTGGCGCTCGGCGGCCCCTACGATACGCCCGGAGGAGGAGGACCCGGTGGATTAGGCCGAGGGCGTTGGCTACCAACGACCTCCGTGGACCAGTACGGCGCCACACTCGCTAAATGGTACGGGGTGCCCCCTGCGGACATTCCCCTGGTCTTCCCGAATATCAACCGCTCATCCGGCGGCGGACCGCAAGACCTCGGGTTCTTAAACTCTTAGAGTTCTTGAACTCCTGTTGAACTCTTAAAGACCAGGCAATACCTAACTGGGATTCATGGCGACGAGAAAGTTAGATCGATCGCCTCCATGAATCCTAGCAGGTTGCTGAAATTCACAATTTGGAGTGCGGAGGCAAGCGTAGCGCGACTCCGCTTTGGATTGGCGAGCCTTAAGGTGCCCCAAAGAATCCAAAGCGCCGTCGTCGCTTCGCTTTGCTGGCGCACTCCAAATTTTGCTCTCTTCGGATAGCCAGCTTATGCTTATCCGCTTGTTTCAGCATAGGCCCATATGTTGCGGTTTCAGGCTCATCGCGTGTCTGTCCGTAGCGATTTGCTGAAACAACCGGATAAGCAGGAGCCAGCTAGTGTCTGTGTTACTTGTTATTACTATGAAAGAGGATGGATTCTTGAATAGTTACCTTACGTCAAAAGTTATGCGCTTGATGAGTCTCGCTATTAGTCTGGGGCTTGCGCTTGGGCTCGGGTCAAGCTGTCTTGCGGTCCAAGCAACGCAGTCGGGCGAGAGCGAGTCGCAGACCTCCGAACCCGGCCAAACCACCGCCAAGAGCGAGTTGAGAGAAGGTCTGAGTGCCTTCAAGAACGAAAACTATCGTGAAGCGCAAAGGCACTTTGAAAAATCTCTCGCGTTGAACCCGATGCAGAAGAACGTTCCCTTTCTAATCGCGCGTGCGATCCACGCGCAATACCGTTTGGGCGTGGATACTCCGGAAAACAACGCGCGCGCTCGTGAGGCTATCGCCGCTTATCAGAAAGTTCTGATCAGGCAGCCGGACCACGACGAGGCTTACAACGCGGTGGCGTCCATTTACGGCTCGCTCGGGGATGAGGGCGAGCAACGCGCGTGGATCTTGAGGCGCGCCAACAACCCGACCGTCCCCAAAGAGAAACGCTCCGCAGCTTACACCGTGCTTGCCAATATGGATTGGAATTGCGCGCGCAAGATTACCGAACAGCCGGATAATAAGCAGACTACCATGAGGTGCGGCCAAACGGTCGTTCAATTCAAGAAGTCGAAAGAGCAAAGAGATTTTGGCTCCGCCAGGGAGTGCGCGACGCGTGGCCTGGAATTGGTCGGGAAAGCCATCAGTCTGCATCCCGAAAGCGAGCCGGCGTGGTCAGTTAAGCACAAGCTTTTGCTCGAAATGGCCAAACAGGCCGAGATTGAGGGCAATGCCAGTCTGCAACGCAAATATGCGAAGCAGGCTGTTACGGCTCAGAGTCGTATGACGGAGCTGAGCGAACAGAATCGAAAAAAGATGGAAGCAGTGAAATCTTACTGAAGAAGTAAGAGATGACAGTAGAAGCCGTGACAGGTGACAGGGAAGACATGTTTGATCTCGCTACATGTCACTTGCCTCCTGTCACGATAAAACTTTCGCGCGGAAAGGAAATCTTATGAGCACCCCCGCAACCGGCTCTCGACAAGTGTCCTCGATCAAATTCTTTAATATTGTGTTCATCGGTATCGTTGTCACTTTATTTGTGACTCTCGGTCTTCCGGACAGGCGTGTCCGTGCCTTCATTGACGGCCCGCCCGCTTCGCACACCAATGCTCCCGGTGAGGCGAACTGTACCATCTGCCACACTTCGTTCGAGGTCAATAGCGGCCCCGGCTCAGTCCAAATTACCGGTTTGCCGGAGACTTACTCTCCGGGCCAACAAGTGCCGGTCACGGTCACCGTGAACCAGGTCGACGCCGTTAGTTATGGATTCCAGCTGACGGCACTGGACCAGAGCGGCCGGGAGGCCGGCACGCTCGTCGTCACCGACCCAGACAATACGCAGTTAGTTTCGGGCGATATTGAAGGCAACCTCCGGCGCTATATCGAACACACGCGCGACGGCACCATTCCCGTAGAATTTGATCGGCGGCAGTGGACGTTTACGTGGGTAGCCCCGAGTTCAAGCGTAGGCGCCATCACATTTTACGATGCTGGTAACGGAGCCAATGGCGACCAGGTGCCCACGGGTGATCACATTTACACCAGCTCGGTTACGATTCTTCCATCCGTTTCATCGGATTTCACGATCACCGCCCAGCCATCTTCCCAAACCGTGATACCGGGGGGGAGCGCCAGCTACACTGTCACTGTTACTCCAACAAATGGTTTCACCGGAACTGTCGACTTGAGCGTGAACGGACTGCCGAGCGACACGAGCGCCAGCTTCGATCCGCCGTCGGTGATTATCACTGACGCCTCTCCGCAGTCCTCTACCATGACCGTGACGACCAGCGCGAGCACACCCACAGGCACTCAGACGTTAATCATCACTGGCACCAGCGGCAGCCTGGTGCGTACCACCTCTGTAACGTTCGTCGCTGCGAGCGCCATGACTGCCAATCTTTCTGTTAGTAAGGTCGATTCCGAGGATCCGGTGGTGGTCGGGAGTACCCTCACGTATACGATCACAGTTACCAACGGCGGCCCCGCTGCGGCCACAGGCGTGGTGTTGACTGACACGCCACCTTCGGGAGTGGTCTTTAACTCGGTCGAGACTAGCCAGGGAACATGCAGTGGGACGAGTTCCCTCACCTGCGATTTAGGCGGCATCACCAACGGGGGGAGCGCGACCGTGATCATCGTCGTGACGCCTCAAGCACCGGGACAGCTCACCAATACTGCCAGTGTGAGCGGCAACGAGCTGGACCCTGATATGAGTAATAACACTGCTTCCGAAACGACAGATGTGGTGGAATCGCAGACTCCTGTTGTGCTGGATGCGAACCTTGACGTGAGGACAGTAGTTACCGGTTTAACTGAACCCACGACGATGGCCTTCCTCGCTGCAAATGATTTTCTTGTGCTCGAGAAGTCTACCGGAAGAGTGAGGCGCGTACTTGATGGCTCGCTCCTGCCCGACCCCGTCATCGATCTGGCAGTCAACTTTGGCTCCGAACGGGGACTGCTCGGCATCGCCCTGCATCCGGACTTTTCGACCAACAACTTGGTCTACCTGTACTGGACCGGGCGAGGAACGAGTGCCGAGCCAAGTGGTTTGCTCGGAGCAGATAGCAACAATTTGGCCGAACTTGGTTCAATTTGGTTCAACCCGACGCCGCTTTTGACCAACCGCGTAGACCGCTTTGTGTGGAACGGAGAGACGTTGACCTTCGATCGTAACCTGATTAGGCTGCGCTCCTATCAGGCAGATCCAGGACAGCCGTTGCGCGGCAATCACAACGGCGGCGTGATTCGCTTTGGTCCGGACGGCAAGCTTTACATAATCGTAGGAGACCTCGGGCGCCGCGGTCAGATGCAGAACCTGCCATCGGGACCGACGCCAACCGGTTCAGGGGAGACGATTCCCGACGATCAATTTGGCGGACCAGAGCCGGACAATGCTCATTTGAGCGGAGTGATTCTCAGGCTCAACGACGATGGCACGACACCGAGCGACAACCCGTTCTTTACCGTCGGCGGGTCGATCGGGGGTGAGTACGGTACGAACATTCAGAAGCTCTACGGCTACGGCATTCGCAACAGCTTCGGAATGGCCTTTGATCCTTTATCGGGCAATCTCTGGGAGCAGGAAAACGGCGATGATAGCTTCGACGAGATCAATCGCGTCGAGGCAGGGTTCAATGGCGGATGGATGCAGGTGGCCGGACCCATTGATCGCATCGCGCAGTTCAAACAGATTGAGACCAGCGCGGCGTTCTTCGGCTTGCAACAGATCAGGTGGCCGCCGACAAACCTTGCGGACACACCTGACGAGGCATTGTCAAGACTGTTCATGCTGCCCGGCTCGCTCTACACCGATCCGGAATTTAGCTGGAAGTTTGCTGTCTCGCCGGCAGGAATCGGATTCTTAAACAGCAACGCCCTGGGAGCCGAGTACATGGGTGATCTGTTCGTCGGCGAGGCCCGGACATTCCTGGCGAACGGATACCTGTTTCGCTTCAAATTGACTGATGATCGACGAAATATCGCTCCCACGGATCCGCTCTTAGCAGATCGAGTCGCAGATAACACGGCGAAATATGACATCACGGAGAGCAGTAGTCTTCTCTTCGGGAGAAGCTTTGGAGTAGCGACGGATATCCAGACCGGACCAAACGGCAACTTATTCGTGGTCTCGCTCTCCAACGGCGCGATCTATGAGATCTTTCGTCGTTAGCCGGTAATGGTCGAAAGCCATTGATTGTCGGAGACTCGGTGCATTAAGATTTGGACACGGAGCGTGGCGGCACAGCGAGTAAGGAGGACAAATGAGAAAACTATGTTTAGTTGCTGGTCTATTCTTGCTGCTGGCAACAGCCGGCGCAACATCCGCAGCGCCCGTTATGCTCACCTTCGATGAAGTGACGACACCACCATCGCCAACGCCGGTCAATGGACTAAGCGTGATGGGCGTCACCTTCGGTTTTACGGTCGGAGGAATGGCTTCGATGGATGCGCGTTACGGCGCCCAGGGACCGGGGAATTTCACCTTTATCAACGGTCGGGTCTTGGAGGGTGATGCCGCGGGTCTGCTAACGCTGAATTTCTCTAATCCAACTCCGGGACTCGCATTTGGCGTTGGGCTGAGTAGCTTCGCGAGTGTGATGCCGGGGTTCACTGTAGAGCTTTTTGGCGCCTCAATGGAGTCGTTAGGAGTGTTTACAACCAACGCTTCTCCGCAAGTGGCAGGTGGAATTTCGGAAGGGCGGTTCACCTATTCGGCCGCGCCCGTCAGCCGAGCAGTGATTAACTTTAATGAGAGTTTCCCGCCAATTGTACCGGGCGTGCACCGGTTTGCGTTAGACAACTTGACGTTTGAGCCAGTGCCGGTGCCGGAGCCGGCCACCATATTGTTGCTCGGCACAGGACTGGCGGGGGTTGGTGCTTCGGTGCGTAAACATCACAAAGCTGTTAAGAACAAGAAGGTTAACGGTCGTAGCTAACTAAGGCGGCAATATAACTGCGCAAACCTATTCATTTTGTCTGCTCCACGATCGCTACGGCTATCCGCTGAGAGGTAAACGATTTGCCTGATCCCGGGAGGGAAGCGGTGAGCGAAACTATATCCTCCACCACGACGATCGCAAGTACTCGATTGTCCGGTCATCTGCGCCGGGAAGTAGCCCGACGTTAGGGAGCGCTCGGAATGAGTTTTTGACTCTGTCGTAAGTGCAACCCTGGGTCAACGAAAATCACCCTGAACTCAGGGTCGATCGATCAATACACCAGCGCCACGACGAGCCTCGGTCACGGTCGCGACTGCTTCGATTTCGATCATCGCTTCGGCCGTGTAGAGGCTGGACACCTCAACAATGCTGTCTGCCGGATAAGGCTCGCTGAAATATTTTCGGCGGAGCTCTTTGAAGAAGGCTCGATCGCGTTGAAGACATGCGTTTCCCGGTGGCCTATCTCAAAACATTTCAAGGCCCGGCAACCGGCATCGTCGTCGAACGCGAGCGCCTGGAAAAATTTGGACGCCCGCTGCTCGGGGCCACCGTCAAACCAAAATTTGGACTCTCCATCAAGCCCCCCTTGAAAAACTCGACTCTGACGAATGTCCGCTGCGTCAGTGCGAGCCAGCCCCTCCCTGGGAATGCTGCCTCCGCTCCGGACCAGGCGATTGGCCTGGCGAAGCTTAGCAATCTCTATTGTCTGGATTCCCCCTTCGGCCCTGGGCAATGGGGAGCGGCTCGGGGAGTCCCCCTTCCATCCCCATTGTCCAGAGGCGGAGGTAGGCTTGTTGAGGCGCACTGGTTCGTGCTGATCCCAGGACCACACGGCGGCCGTCGGGCGTCCAGCCTCTCACGCGATCAACTCCCGGGTGATAGGTTACTCTTTTCGGATCACCCCCCGGCGGTCGGCATGAGATACACATCCGTGTTGCCGGCCACTGTTGCGTGCTTATTCTGGCAAAGGCATTAGGCGTCCTTCCTCGCAAAATATTTCTAATCGGCTGCGAGCCTGCAGACTACGACGAACTGGGCGCTGACCTAAGCCCCGCTGTAAAGCGGGCGGTACTAGTAGCCCTTGAAAAAATTGATTCACTCATCAAAGGCTCTGCGAGCCAACCAGGAGACGCCCGCCAGTAATTTCCCGCCTCTTTCTTCAGCTTCAGGCCCTCGGATTAATCCGCATGCATTGGGCATCCACATTACGAATAACCTGCTGCGGACTGTCAAACCATTCTAAAAGACTGCTCGTAACTCGCCGAGCTTCTCGGCTCCGCACTAAGTCTTCCTCATGATGGGGTTCTGCTTCGGGGAGTGTTTGTGACCGTGCCAGCGCAAGACTCTGCTTCCGACAAAACTACTTGCGCGTCGCGAACTTTGAAAGATGGAATAATGACTTCCGGAGTTCGTGGCCTTTTTTCGTCAAACTGTATTCGACACGGGGCGGCATTTCCGGGAATTCTTTGCGGCGTAGCAAACCTGTTTGTTCCAATTCCGTAAGTCTAATCGTGAGCGTTGATGTGCTTGGCTCACCAATCGCACTCATTATCTCGGTGAACCGCACGCCCTCTCTTGCACCAATCAAGAAGAGCAGCCTTAAGGCGTACTTGCGCCCGATGATGCGCACCAGGCCAGTCGTTGAACAGAGACAACCATGTTCGTCGGGCTCGCGGCGGTTAACACAGCCACAGGAATTCTCTTCTGGTACCGTTAAGATGTTCAGTCCCATCTCTTACCTCGTTGTTCTGGCACAGCGTACGTCTCCATCTAATCATCTCAAGTCTTCCAGATCAAGACGAGCTGCTGCAATATCTGTCAGATCAACGACGGCGGCAGCATTAACGCCCATCGCGATGGCAATTGACTCTGCGATTTCATCTTTAGTCGCGCCCTCTTTTAGCGCCTTTTTAATATGCCCTTCAAGACAACCCTGACACTTCGCAGCAAGGGATGCCGCGATAGCGATCAACTCTTGCGTCCTCCGATCAAGGCACGCATGTTGTGCTGAGTAAGTCTCACGGTAGAACTCAAGGTAGATGCGCATCATGCGTGGATCTACCATCGAATATGAGGGAGGTTTCCTCGGGGTGGGCGACTCTACATCAGCCCCGTCGGGTTGATCGTCCGTTTGCGGCTTGATTGTTTCTGTTTTCATAAACATCCCTTCGAGTCCGTTCGTTCGAAAACAAACGCGTCACATTACCGACGTACGCTCAATACGGAACACCAATTGCCGCGCTCTGCGTGTGTTCATAAATGACTCTGTTTCTTTAGTAGAGATTCATTTACCGGTTCCGGCATCATCATTATGCAGAAAGCTGCAATAAGGGTTGTGATCGCACTAAAGAGGCCGACTGCGGTGTAACCGTAAACATCGTAAAGCTGCCCGCAGATGATTGCTGCGAGAGCGATACCCGCCTGCGATGCGGTGTTTCTCATGGCAACCAGAGCACCGCGCCTTTTGTTCGAAACGAGTTCTGTCGCGAGCGCATGGAGAGGCCCCTGTCTAAATGCGAAGGTGAAGCTCGCTGCACCGAACAACACAAATAGCAAAATGCCGAATTCGAATTTCGGGATCGCAAGCAACATCGAAGCCAGCAGTACCGTGCTGGCGAGGGAGAGCCTCCGTTTGCCGACCTTGTCAGACAGGTAAATCGCCGCGGCCGAGCCAAACAGCGCTGCCATTCCGACGCCGATAAATACCAATCCGACCTCGCTGACTTTTAATCCAAACCCATTCGGTTCCGCCAGCCATGAGCCGAGATATTGAATGAAGCCAACAAAGCCGAGCGACACGAAGGACGCCGCGAAGACGGCCGCAACGGTCGCTCTATTAGTCAACAATGCGCCCGCCCTGGTGAATTGGTTCGAAACTCTCGGGTTCACCTCTCGCAGACGATCATCAGGGAGAAGGAGTCTTGTGAAAAAAATGACCGGAGCCGCGAGAACGCCGAATCCGACAAAGGCCGCGCGCCAGCCAAACTTATCCGCTACCACTGCGCTGAGCGGAACTCCAACGACAAAAGCCGCAAAGTATCCGGACTGGACTGCGCTCATCGCCGCTCCGCGTTTTTCATAGGAGAAGGAATCGCCAACATAAGCTATCGCGCAAGTCGAGAATATGCCTGCGGCGAACCCGGTAAAGATACGCAAAATTGAAAGCCAACGAAGATTTGAAGTGAACCCGACAAGAAGAAGGGACAAAGTGAAAATGACAGCCGCTATTTCCAGAAAGCGACGTCTGCCATATCTATCCGAGAGGGGACCTACTAAAAGCGCAGCCGCGGCTGCTGCAACCGCATAAACGGAGCCAATGAGCTTTCCGACCGCGCCAATCGGGCCTCCAAACTCTTTCGCCATGAGCGGCAGCAAGGGTGAGATCATCTGCGCGTCGCTGACGCCGAGAAAGAAGAGCAAGAAGAGCACCCCTGTTACGGCTCGCCCACGCCGTCTTTTGCTTAGCTCGTTTGTCCCTTCAAAGCCTTGCCGTTCGGTGCCCACTCTTACGGTGCCGTCTTGTTCTGACTGAGCCAACGAAGCGCCTCTGGTCGCGCTATTGAGGAAGGAACTGAGCCGAGCGTGTAGCCCGCTATCTCCTTCATCAACTTTTCGGCGCTCGCGCGCTCATTAAGCCCCGCAAGTGCCCGAGCCATCATCAGTTTGATAAATACGTCGTCCGTATTCGCTTGCCTGAGGCGATCGAGGGCGCCCTTGAAGTCGCGCTTTTCCATAAGAATGTAGCCGACCAGATAATGATAGCTTTTCGTGTAAGCGGGATTTGGATTTCCGGCTTTTTCTAGCTGCAAGCTAATCCATTCAGCGTGCTGCATCGCGGCGTCGAACTCGCCTATCTTCGCCAGTATCCGCGCGCGCGCGTGGCGGTAGCGGCCCTCCCAAAGCAGCTTATCGGTCTCGGAATAATCGGGCGCGCGTCTGGATGCCTCGTGGCCTTTGCGATAAGCGTTCGCCGCTTCGATCAGGCGGCCCGCTTCGAGGTATGAACGTCCCAGCGCATCCCAACCAGAAGAGATCATCACGTGTTCTTTCTCAGCCTCGGCTATGGCGATGGCCCGGCTGTAATATTTCGCCGCTTCATCAATTTCGCCTTGATGCACATAGGTGAAAGCCGCCGCAAAAAGAAGTCCGGGACGATCCGCGCCCTTCGCGCGTTCCAAGCCCACACGGTAGTCTGCACGCGCGCCCGCAATGTCTCCCGCGAAAAACTTTGCGTCGCCACGACGACGATAGACATTAATATAATCAGGGTCGATCTTGAGAGCCCGCGTGTAATATTCAACCGCCTTATCGAACTGCTGCCTCTGTTGATAGGTATGCGCAAGCGCCTGAAAGGGCTCAGCCTCATCGGGAAGGAGCCGCGCGTAAGTTTCTCTCGCTTCGATGGCTTGGACAAAGTCGCCGCGCGTGATGTGAATTTGGCCGAGCACATTATAAGCAGGCGCAAACTTCGGATCGCTCTCGATTGCGCGCTTAAGTTCCGTAATCGCCTCGTCCCGTCGGTTGGTCGCGTTGTAGAGTTGCGCCAGCCGCATACGCAATCGGGCTTCCGCCGGCAGAAGTTTGACCGCTAGTTCCATGTGCTCTACGGCCTTTAAGAGTTGACTATCAAGCTGCTCCTTCCAGCTTAGGATAAAGAGCCGCTCCGGTTCGGTAACCTTGTCGACCATCTCTGCCGCCTTCCGCATGTGAGGAACGGAATCACCCGCCAGCCCGCGAAATAGATGTGCTAGCGCGAAATTCGGATCGGCTTCAATGGCTTGCTGGAAGAGGGCGGTCGCCTCCTTCGGGCGCGCACGATCATATTTCGCGAGCCCTTGCTCAAAGAAACTGCGCGCCTTTTCAGACTGGGTGGTGAACGTCATCTTTCCTCGCTCTTCCCTTGCGGCTGATCGGAACCCGGAACCGCAGAGCACGAAAATGAGAAGGCACAAGGTAAGTTCGAATGGTAATCGTCGCATGGCAAGCATCTCCGTCAGGCTGGTTGCGCGAAAAGCTATCACACTTACGACGTTTCAGAAATCATCGCTCCGCTGGGTGTATGAGCGACTTTCGCCAGGGGCCTAATGTTCGTGGCCCATGAAGGTCGCGATCAATTAAGCTCCGCGATGAGCGGCATGTGCGGAGCTCGCACCTGGCAGGCCAGGGAAAGATTAAAATTTGCTACCAGCCATAACATACGCATCCCTCACTAAACTTTTCAAGCAAACTCTAAGCTTTTTTCACGACTTCAAGCTCAAATTTACGTCTCGCCAAAGCTATGCCAAAACTATTGACCAACGAATGCTAGCAGGTATATAAGGGGTAACTTCGATTTTTCGAACTAGGTTCTCTCGAGGATGTCTCGAAAGTCTTATTGCTCTATCCGCAGGTAAGCCTTTCAAGAGACCTTCATTCGACAATCTACGGGGAGTGGGAGAACTTGTTCGGAAGCTACGTCCAATAATTGCCGAGACTTACATTCGCCTACAAAAGGAAAACGACGATGAGACGCATTTTCGTCAGTTTGATGTTGCTCTTACTGTTTGGGTCCCCGTCTATTTACGCCCAAGGGACCACAGCCACTCTAAGCGGGGCGGTTGTGGATGAAAAAGGAGCCGTCCTGCCTGATGCCAGCGTAACCGTCCTGAATGACAGCACGGGCCTGCAACGCGAGGCGACGTCTAGCAGCGAGGGCTATTTCACGGTCTCGCTCTTACCGCCCGGACACTACATCGTCAAAGTCAAACGACAGGGATTCACTCCGGCAGAAATCAAAGACCTCGTATTGCAGGTTGGCGATCAACGCTCCATTAGAATTCCTTTGAATCCAGCCGGGCCAGCCGAATCCGTCAACGTTGTTGACGAGACATCTCCGATTCAAACTTCTCCGGCAGTGAGCACATTAATTAATCGTCAATTCATCGAGAACCTGCCCATGAACGGCAGAAGCTTTCAATCGTTGATCATATTAACTCCCGGTGTGGTCCTGACTCCAACATTTTTTGGCCAACAAGGCCAGTTCAGTGTTAATGGCCAGCGGAGCAACGCCAACTACTTCACGCTGGACGGCGTCAGCGCCAACATTCAGGTTAGTGGCTCCGCTACGCTCAATCAGACCGCTGGTGGATCAATCCCAGGAGCGGCCGCGAACGGTAGCACGAGCAGCCTCGTCTCGGTAGATGCCTTGCAAGAGTTTCGCATTCAAACTTCTACGTATGCACCGGAGTACGGGCGCTCCCCCGGCGCGCAGGTCTCGCTTGTCTCCCGCGCCGGAACCAACGATTTTCACGGCAGTTTGTACGAATACTTCCGCAACGACGTGCTGGACGCCAAAGACTGGTTCGCTAATAGGTCTGGACTAAGGAAGCCGCCTCTGCGCCAGAATAATTTTGGCTTCGTTCTAGGGGGACCAGTCCTTCTACCGCGCTTCGGCGAGGGCGGAAGTCAGCCGTGGTATAACGGCCACAATCGCACCTTCTTCTTCGCCTCCTACGAGGGGCTGCGACTCGTCCAACCAAAGACTCGGCTTACCGAAGTGCCCTCACTGTCGGAGCGGCAAAGGACAAGGACCACGAGCCCACAACTTCAACCGTATCTAAACGCTTACCCGCTTCCCAACGGCCCCAATCTTGCGAATGGCTTCGCGCGTCTCGACGCCTCCTATTCTGACCCGTCGTCGTCAAACGCCACCAGTATTCGTCTGGATCACATTGTCGGAAATAAAATCGCGCTGTTCGGCAGGTATAACTATGCCCCGTCGGACCTTCAGACGCGTGCCATTGATAACACTACGGTCAACACTATCACCGTCCAGGCGTTTAAAACGGAGACGGCTACCCTCGGCGCGACGATGCTTTTCACGCCAAATCTCAATAACGAGTTCCGCGCGAACTGGAGCCGAAACAGGGCCAGTTGGATTTCCCACCTTGACGATTTTGGTGGTGCGGTTCCACCACCTGAAACGGCATGGTTCCCCACTGTTGTTGACCCGACACTCTCCCTCCTGGTTTTCAACATCGGTGGAAATCGGTCCTCGTTCTATGTGGGAAAGAATGTCGACAACTATCTTAATCAAGTCAATCTCGTTGATAACATCTCTTACTCGACGGGTTCCCATCAACTGAAGTTTGGAGCAGATTACCGTCTGACTTTGCCAGTGCTTGGCTATCGGATCTATAGTCAGTTCGTTAATTTCACTTCAGCCTCAAACCTGGCTAACGGCACGCCCAATCCGTCTAACCCTGGCTTCGTTGAAACCGTCGATCCGGCCCCCTTATCCTTTACGAATGTGTCCGTCTACGCGCAAGACAACTGGAAGGTGAATCGTCGCTTGATTCTCACCTACGGCCTGCGTTGGGAAGTCAACCCCGCTCCCACCGGCAGGCACGGTAAGCAGTTGTACGCGATTCAGGGGTTAGAGAATCTAGCGACGGCGACCGTGGCGCCTGGACGTCTCTACGAGACTCAATATACGAACTTCGCACCGCGAGTCGGGGCGGCCTTCACGCTATTCCAGCGCGCGGGATGGGAGACTGTGGTGCGTGGCGGCTTCGGCATCTTTTACGACATGGGAAATGGTACGGCGGGCAATGCCCCTTCGAATTTCCCATACAATAGGAGGAGAAATTTCACCGCTCCATTAACATACCCTCTAAGTGCGATCAATGTCGCGCCGCCAGTGCTAAGCGCCACCTTTCCCATGGGAGCCTTCGGCTTTAGAGCTTTCGATCCGAACCTCAAGCTCCCTCGGGTTTACCAGTGGAACCTAGCCTTCGAGCAATCCCTCGGCGCGAAGCAAACTCTTTCCGCCACTTATTTGGGCGCCCAGGGCCGTCGCCTCCTGCGCGCTGATCTCATCCAAGCAACCACCCTCCCCGCGCTTTTCGGGGGCAATCTCACCGTCACCAGAAACACCGCCAGGTCCGATTACCACGCGATGCAACTCCAATTTCAGCGCCGCTTTTCGCGGGGCCTCCAGGCTTTGGCTTCCTACACCTGGTCGCACTCCATTGACAACGCGTCAAGCGATTCTTCTAACTTTGTACGGAGCGACAGAGTTGACCCGCAAACTGACCGAGCGGATTCTGATTTCGACGTGCGTCACAACTTTTCCGGAGCCATCACGTACAACCTCCCGACGGCAAACTTTGGGACAGTGGCAGAGGCAGTACTGCGCGACTGGTCCATTGACGGCATCTTCGTCGCCCGCTCGGCGACGCCGGTGACCGTAACGACGGGGGTCGCCAACCTGTTCGGCGTGCAACCTCGACCGAATGTTGATCCATCTATTCCCTTGTACCTGTACGATCCGACGTTTCCAGGAGGCAAGCGCATCAACAATACGATCATCCCAGGCCGTCCGGCAGGGTGTAAGGGTCCCTTCTGTCCGCCGACAGCGGGTCAGCAAGGGAGCTTGTCGCGTAATGCGCTTCGAAGTTTTCCGGCCTGGCAGCTTGACCTAACCATGCGCCGCCAATTCAACTTCAACGAGCGCTTCAACCTTCAGTTCCGAGTCGAGATGTTCAATATCTTCAATCACCCGAACTTCGGAGATCCAGTCAGAACATTGAGCAGTAGCCTCTTTGGCGAGTCGGACCGAATGCTAGCGAATAGCCTGAGTTCGGGAGGAGGGGCCGGTTTCAATCCCCTCTACCAGATCGGAGGCCCGCGCTCCATCCAAATGGTTTTGAGGCTACAGTTCTAAACTATTGGATCGACCCGCGACTCTGGTGAACCGCTTGATAACTTGAGCCAGCAAGCTGATGCGGTGCGCCCGGTCAACGCCTGCGAGAGCCGTGGGCAGCGTCATGGCGAGATGAAACAACCCGCCAACCCAAAATCCTCCCGCGAGCAGATGCAACCAATCAGTAACTACAGCCAGGCGAAAGTCTCTAACGGCTGCAACCGCGTGCCCGGTCCAGCTTGGTGCTATGAGCAACACCGCGCCTGCGAAAAGCCCTACCAACCACAGCGCCCTATGGGCTTGGTCCGGCGCACGGCTGAGCTTGCGTGAAAGGATGGCCAGGATCACGATGAGCAGAGCTATGGAAAGGATTTCCAAAAACCAGTGCCCCCCATAGCCCGTGTTGAAAATCACCTGGCCCAGCACTGAAGGCGATAAAGACTCCGCTAAAGACTTGTCGAAAACTCCCGAGGCTTGAAAGAGGAGTGACACCGAAGATGTTAACAACAGCGCCACGACGCTAATCCATGACCACTTAACTATGCAGTGCGCGGTCGCGTTTCTAACCTGCGCAACGTGTGCTGGTCCATCGATAGGGCTTTCCAGACAACGGTGTAAGTGCCCGCGCCGAGGGGCATCAGTTCGACCTGCGCCTTCTTATTCCCCTCGGACAAGGTCACCCCACCTTGTTCGAAACGCTTGCCTTGCTGATCATTTCCTTAGTTCGAGAAGCTCTTTCTCCTGGTCGTCAGCGGTCTTCTTTGCGAAAGCTCTCAGCGCCGCCGTACTTCCTTTCCTTTCCGCTAGACGGGCCGTGGCGGTGCCCTCCCGGTGATGCATGATCATCATGTCAATGAAATGCAGGTCGTAGGGCATGTTGCCCATCTGCGAGCTGGCTTGATTCTGAGCGCGCGCCCCGGTGGTAGAAACCACCACCGCCACTGACACGCCGAGAATGAGAGCAATTACCATGAGGCAATTGCTTATGTATCTATCTTTAGCTTTCCTTGTATTCATTGTTCTTCCCCTTTCGGTTCTCGTGTTTAGTTATTCTCCATATTTCCTCTAAGTCCCTGATGAATCACGATCAGTGTTTGTGCGGAGACTGTACGGCCGTACCCTTTGGTGGCTCCGCAATGCCTTCTCTAATTCTTCTTTGAACTTCCTCATACAGATCCGCCGGTAGTACTCGCACGAGCGTCATCATCCCCATCATCGATGCGGTCCACCCCGGAGGAAGTCCGTAGGTTTCGGGCTTGGCTACTTCCTTGTCCATGATCATGACCATGTCCTGCGGGTAGCCCGGCACGCGTTTCTTGTCCGACTCCTGCAAACTGTTCTGCTGCAAGTGAGGACTGGGTCCAACCAGGTTGGAAGTGTTTCTGTCCTTCTCTGTGGTGTCGCCCATGCCGCGTCCGAACCCGGGAGCCATGTCTTCAGAAAGCGCATGCCCCTGGCGCACGACGCCCATGCCCTCTTCCATCCCTTTGCCTGTCTGTGGTCCCATGCCCGCATGCCCCATCGGTCCAACCATCGACACCATCTGGTTCATCATGTGGTGCGGCAGATGGCAGTGAAACATCCAGTCGCCGGAGTAAACGGCGTCGAATTCAAGATCACGCGCTTGTGCCACGCCGACGATCACTGTGTTTCCGGGAAACCACGTGGATTCGGGAGCACGTCCGCCCTCTGTGCCGGTCACGTAAAACTGGTTTCCGTGGATGTGCATCGGGTGGTGGTCCATGCCCAGGTTGACGATCCTGAGACGAACTCGCTCACCTTGCTTCACAATCATCGGCGTGGTCGCCGGGCCGGCCTTGCCGTTCATCGTGAGCCAGTTGAACTCCATCGCCAGCGAATTTGGGATGGGGTTGTTCGGAAGTAGCGCCCAACCCTGAAGGATGAGGCCGAAGTCCTTGTCTACCCGCGGCGAGTAGGGCTGCTTCGGGTGAATAATGAACAGTCCGATCATGCCCATCATCTCCTGCATCGCCATGTGCGAGTGGTAGAAGAAGGTGCCGTTCTGGTGAACCGTGTACTCGTAGACGAAGGTCTGGCCCGGCTCAATCAGCGGCTGGCTGATGAACGGCACGCCGTCCATGTTGAGTGGGACTTCCAAGCCATGCCAATGCACGGTCGTCGCTTCGGGCAGCTTGTTGGTGACGATGAAGCGCACGCGGTCGCCCTCGTTTACTTCGACCGTCGGGCCAGGCACGCTGCCGCTGTAGCCCCACGCATACATCTCCTTGCCTGGAACTAGCTGAACCTTAACCACCTCTGGGTCGAGTCGAAACACCTTCACCCCATTCTCCATCGTCCAGGGGAGCTTCGGTACATCCGGCGTATGCACCAAGACTTGACCGCCGGAAGCTGCGGACCTGTTGTCCGGCTTCTTTTCCTGCTGAGGAGGTGCCTGAGGCTTCGGCATCACGTGCCCCTCGTGTTGGGCAGACACCGCCTTTGAACTAGCCAATAGGCCGGCGGCCCCAAAAAGCGATGAACGTCTTATGAAA
>JALZJF010000190.1 GCA_030859905.1 Acidobacteriota bacterium | reverse complement strand
GCCGGACAAATCGACAGCCCACTGCCGCATTACTCCGTCTCCTTCTTCCCGCGACGGAGAAACTCGGCATAGTCAATTTCTGCACGGCCCATGATGAAACATCTGATGAGCAGCTTGCGCTACGGGCCACCTTGGCACGCGCCTTACTTTGACTACCGGGGCCGCGGCAGCAGCCGCCGGTAGAACTGTTGCAAGTGCTGATCACCTTTAACGGCCGACTGGCCCGCTTCCACCAGCAGATAACGCAAATAGTCACGAGCCGGCTTTACTGATGCCGCCGTAGACCTTGCGTTCGGCTGAGGAATCTTCCATCGGGTCGAAGCCCACGTAAGCAGCTACCTTCCGGGTAGACGAGAAACGTGTCAGGTGGCCCAGGGTGTGCATCAGACAGAGCGAGGTCAATAACCCCACGCCCGGATGCGTCTGTAATCTGCGCACTCGCACATCGCTTTTCGCTTGCGCTTGCAGCCACTGCTCCACCGTCCCGATGCGCCGCGTCAGTTCATCCACCAAACTGAGCAACTCATCGCGCTGCTGCTGACTGATGGCCGAGAGCTGCAACGCACTCAGCTGCTGGCGTCCACCTTTCGTTAACAGTTGTGCCCGCAAACTGAGTCCGGCATTGATGGCCAAAGCCTGCAGGCTATTGACCACCATCGTGCGCAGCTTCACCAGCTTGTGCCGGTAGCGCAGTTGCCGCAGCACTTCCCGGCTCTCCTTTGAGTAACGAAAGAGTGCCGGAAACTCGTCATGTACCAGCAGGTCCAGCAACAGGTCCGCATCGCGGCGATCGTTCTTCTGGCGCCGACGCGCCAACCTTCTGATCTCCGCCGCAATCTCCCACCAGCAGTTGATGGCCCAACAGTTCCATCAGCTCCTCAAACCAGTTTGTATAACCACAGCCTTCGATCCCGATGATCACTTCCCCCTGAAACTGACCATAGAACCCCTTGATATCATCACCCTCGTGCTCTAACACCACCTGGCCCGTGGTCCCATCCGACGTGTCCAAAAAACTCACCGTTTGTTGACGCGCGTGAATGTCTACTCCGATATATAATGTCATCGCGGGTGCCTCCTTTAGCGATCACACACCCGGGAGTTTAACCGCTCTCGGTTTCGCAAGGTGCCCGCTTTATAGCATCAGCGTTATGCGGCTCGGAAACCGGAGTTCAGCATTTTATAAGGAGGAAGTTATGAGCACTGAAGAACAAGAACAAACGCGGGCCGCGTGGGACAAGGTCGCGGCAGGCTATGACGAGTTCGTCACCCCCACGTACTTCGGCTTGGGAGCGGAAGCGCTCCACCGTGCCGGCCTCCGTCCGGGTATGCGGCTTCTGGACGTGGCGGCCGGCAGCGGTGCCGTGAGTCTCTCTGCTGCGCGCCTCGGCGCGAATGTCACGTCAGTGGACATCTCTCCCATCATGGTCGAACGGCTCAAGGCGCGTGCGCGTGAGGAAGGGCTCAATCTGGAGGCGCGTGTCATGGACGGACACGCGCTCGACCTGGAGAATGACACCTTCGACATGGTCGTATCGGAGTTCGGCGTCATGCTCTTTCCGGACCTACCCCGCGGACTGCGTGAGATGGCGCGGGTCACCAAGCCTGGTGGGCGCACGGTGGTGGTCGCGTTCGGCTCGCCGATGAAGATTGAATTCTTCAGCTTCTTCATCCGCGCCGTGCAGGCCGCCATCCCCGGCTTCACGGGCCCCCCGATGGATCCGCTTCCACTGCCGTTCCAGGTCCAGGACCCTGAGAAGCTGCGCTGGGAGATGGTCAACGCCGGACTGAAAGACGTCCGTGTGGAGGAAACCAGCGAGGAGATGAAGTACCAGTCCGGCAAACAATTCTGGGACTGGGTGACGAACAGCAATCCAATCGTAGGCATGATCTTTGGCCAGCTGAATCTGAACAAGGAGCAGTTCGCTGTGATCCAGCAGGCGATGGACGACTTGATCCGCGAGCGCGCCGCGGGGAGCGGCACGGCCATTCTGATCAGCCCGATCAACATTGGCATCGGGATGAAATGAAGGCACCGCTCCGGTCGGCTGCTATGCGCCTGCCGGAAGTTCTGTAAGGGCCTTGGGATCGAGGCGCCGTAGCGTGTATAACTCGCGGCGGGTGAGCCACATCGTTAGGCGGCCTCACTGGCTAACAGCCTTTTGACACCATAGCCGCCGCATAACGAATTAAGGATTGTTGTCGCGCGAGTCTGCGAGCCGCGACAAAAATCCGGGGTTGAACTGAATCCGCGGGTCAAGTTAGGTTATTTGGAATTTCAATGATGGATGGCGTCAGGTGAGTGGGTACACGCCACTTGCTAAAACGGGTTTTGGCTGGGTGTGCCGGCCAGGATAAGAGCGGTGCCTGGCAATTGCGGCACAAAGCAGTTCCGATTCCTTCAGCAGTAGCCTCACAAAAGCAGTTCGAGACAGAGAGGTAACAGACTGCCGGGTTGAGAGATAGAGCGCAGCAGGTGGCGCAGGATTGAGAGAACCGGGAGCGAGTGGTGAGTTCAGTGGTGTTCATGGTCATGGGGGCACCTTTCTTAGCGGCGGCAACACGCGCACCTCAAACGATTGCCCGAGGTGACAATGCGGGCAGCGCGCGATTGCGGGCACAGGCGCTGCCGGTTCAATCAACGACGAGTCAGGAACAGTGTCGACGACGGTGGCCGCACCAGCGACGTCAGTAGTAGCTGCAATCGTGGCTGGGCCGAGCAGAGCACGCGCTTGCTCGAGTTGCTCTCGACAGGCAGGACTCCAGAGGCCGTAGTACTTCACCTTGGCGCAACCGCGCGGCAGGGTGTGCTGCAGGAAGCGACGCATGAACTCCACACCCGTGAGGGTCTCGCGGCGCAGTTGCTGGCTGCGGTTGTCACGATAACGAAAAGTGACTTCGCCGTTCTCAATGCGCTCCAGCCAGCTGTTGCTGATAGCCACCCAAAAGACGTAGCGGGCCAGGTAGTTGAGCACCTGCCGGCCCGGCCCCGCAGCCTGGCAATGGGCCACCCACTTTTTCTTCCATACCTGCCGCGGTACTTGTGTTAGTAACCCGGCCTGCTTGAGCGTCGCACAGAGTTTGGCTCGGAAGATTTTGGCCAACGCTGCTTCCGCATTAAGAAGGCCGGATTCGCCGCCAGCCACACTCTTTACCGTCGCCGGAGAGCCCGCCGCCAGTCACCAGCAGATGAACGTGCGGGTGATATAGGCACCCCACGCGGGCTGCCCGCGCGGGGACCCCGCTCGCATGGCCCTGGTCCAGGTGTGCAGCACCGCCAGGGCCCCCAGCCGCCCACCCAGGTATTGCGGATCTAAAGCGAGTTTCTGCAAGGCCGCACCGGCCGAGCGCATCATCAAGCCATAGACTATTTTCTGGTTGGCAAAGGCCAGCGGGCGCAACTCCGCCGGCAAGGTAAAGGTCACCAGAAAGTACGGGCAGCAACAAGCGTGACTCTTGTTGCCCCAGCCAGCGCTCGGTCTGGTCACCATGACATTTGGGACAGGCGGGGTCTGAATTGAAACCGCTAGTCTTCACAGCTTTGATGACCGAACGGAGTTTCTAGTATCGACACGTCCAACTGCGGAAGCCGAGCCTTCAAGATCCTTCATCCGAGTGTCGTTTCCCGCGGCAATCGATCCAATGTGCAGCGGTGTCAAAAACCCACCTCTGCCTCGTCACCGCACAGCTGCATAAGTAAGGATGATTTAAAAGTGGATGTTCTTATAGGGCTTGCACCGCACGGCACCTTCCTTAAGAAACCCTTCATAGAACGTCTTAGGCGGGAGCCAAGGCCCGGTATCCCCGCCGTAATGCACCTGATTCATAGATATCTTGTACGACACGTGCGCGCCACTTGCCTTCATATGCTCCCACGCTTGGCGCGACTTAACCTTTTGCTGGTAGTGCACCTCGTCAACGCAGAATTTCGTCTTCGTAGCGTTCTGGCCGACGAAGTCGGGCACGAGGTCGATCGTGAATTGGTACACAACACCGCTACCAAACCACGCGGCACTCCCGTACTTCACGAGCGTCTTCAGATCAACGTGAATATTTGGGGTAGCATAGGATGGCGGGGAGGGAATCGGATTCACTCTCTCATTGACAACCTGCATCTCCACCAACCCGCGCATGTTTGCGTCTCTGTAGTCTGGGATAACTTGAAGTGAGTGGGCGTAGTCTCCATCCGCTGAGTACTCGATGTTGTAACGGAGCCGAATGCCCAGCAAATTACCAGTGTCAGAAAGGTACGGCTCATAGGTAACGTTTGAGACCTGAATGCGTGGCAACACGATTACGCCATTGTTGTGCGTACCTATCTTTTTCTCATACTCGGCCTTCATTTGGCGCTCCTGTTCCTTCAACGCATCCCGGATTCTCTGGGCCTGTTCTCTTGGAAAACCTGGTGGCAGAAGCGGTTCCTGAAGAGGTCGATTTGTAGGCTGGAAGAGTTTCCGGTAGACCTGCTCGTAAATGCCGCCTCTTAAGTGCGTGCCGGTTACTTTAATGCGGAACGGCTGTGCCGGCACTTTCACCAGGCCGACGAATTCGCCGTCGTCGACCGCGTTGTTAGACTTCGAGAATCCCAGCGGCTGGATTACTCTGCCCCGTGCGTCAACCATCTCGAACTTCACCGTAGCAGCTGACTCCAGGCCGAATAACTCCGCTTTGGCAAGGTAATCAAATCCGGCAGAAGGCTCTCCCTCCAGCCCTAAGAAGTTTGGACCTTCGCGACCCAAGTAAGAACGTAAAAAAGCGAAGCTGGAGAAATGGATCTCTCCGCCAGGAGAAGACCTATCAGCATGTCTTTTAACGTCGCGACGCGAGTGGTTAACCGACTGCGCGCCTTGGGTCTGGCCCACGCAGGCCAATGCCGACTGCAGCAGAATCAATGAAATGAAGAAACAGAGCGTCATGACCTTATGTGCGCTCCATTTCACAGATGAGCCTTGTCTGCCGGCGAAACTATTTGTTCGGGTGGTTGAAACCATAACTAACGACCCGCTAGATTTTCCATTCGACATCTTTCTTATGCCAAAGCAACTTACCAATCCCATCTAGTTTCTCTTTCTGGCCTTTCTGCGTCAGGTAGAATCGGTGCTCGCCTGTTTCCACGGCACCGTAATTACTTATCGGGTGAACTTCAAGGCTGCCTCTTACAAGTTCCCTCCTGACTCTATTACTATTCTCCCCACATAGATTAGTTCGCATGATATCCAATGAGCTCTTACGGCTTAAAGTAAGGCCGCCCTTCTCGTGGTAGAACTCAAGGTCTTCGGTAAAGAAAGTCCCGACTTTATCAATGTCACATGCGTTGTAAGAGTCAAACAAGGCAGCATCCAGCGCCGCAATTCGTTCATACAACTCCTTCGCGGCTGGCAAATCAGTTTTGGATTGAGCGTGCACGCCGTCTGTCAACAACAGGGTCGCCATGAATAGAAGCACCACCAGTCGCGGCGAGAAGACGCTTCTATTCACTACAGTGATGTTTTTTATTAGATGTCTCATTAAGGGTAAGCCTCCTCCAGCGAAACGAAGTGCTTAACCTGCAAGTTCCGTCTTCGAGTAAATCGCAGACCAGGAAGTTTGTCCCGCAAATGTCCCGCAATGAGGTGCAAATACAGCTAGCCACAGCACAGCATCAAGCATGTCGAGCATTGTCACATCACGCCGCTTGTCGCGACGATGCCAAACTGCTCGCGGAGTATTGCCGCGTACTCCTCTTCGCTCGTTAAGGTTCGCTCTTGCCGCCCGCCAGCCTTAGACGTTGTGATAAAACGCATCTCGCTCAGTGTTATGCGCCCTTCTTCAGTCGCCCTCGAGCAGATGCGCGCTCGGGTGAAATGTGACTGCGGAGAAGTCTGGTGGTAGCGGCACATCTCGGCATAGTCAGCATACGTATAGGTCTGTAGGGTAAACCGATACTGGGCCTTCCATTCATCACCTTCATCACGCTGCATCAGAATTAAGTGAGTGCCGTCCGAAAGAATACGGTGAGCACGGCTGCCTTGCACCTGCTCTCCCCGTTTATCGAGCAGCAGCGGTTCACGAAATGAATCACCAAAGCCCACATCTACCAGCCAACGCTGCTCTAACGAAACCATCAGTGCCATGTGGTCGAAGTTAGGGCCAAACTCGCCTTCTGCATTCGCCACTTCGGCTGAGAGCATGGCCACGTCGAAGCCGAGAGCACGCAACAATGCGGCAAACAGACCGTTGGCTTCATAGCAGAAGCCGCCGCGCCTGCGCTCAACGATCTTGGTAAACAGAGCTTGATCTTCAAGGACAATCGGCTCCTTGGCGTGAATACTTAGATTTTCAAAAGGCACAGCCAATAGATGCGCGACTTGTAACTCGCGCAAGGTCTCGGCAGTAGGAGCAAGCGAGCCATGATAGTTAATGCGTTCGAGGTAAGCCCTGATATTCAAGTAACTCTTTCCTTCAACCATGCAAATCTCGTAAGCGCCGAACGCTGATGCTATAAAGCGGGGGCCTTGCGAAACCGAGAGCGGTTAAACTGCCGGGTGTGTGATCGCTAAAGGAGGCACCCGCGATGACATTATATATCGGAGTAGACATTCACGCGCGACAACAAACACTCAGTTACCTGGATACGAGCGATGGGACTTGCGGGCAGGTGGAGTTACCGCATGAGGGTGATGACATCAAGGGGTTCTACGGCCAGTTCCAGGGGGAAGTGATCATTGGTATCGAAGCTTGCGGTTATACGAACTGGTTTGAGGAGCTGATGGAACAGTTGGGCCATCAACTGCTGGTGGGAGATGCGGCGGAGATCCGGCGACTGGCCCGGCGGCGGCAGAAGAACGATCGCCGCGATGCCGACCTGTTGCTGGACCTGCTGGTGCACGAGGAGTTTCCGGCTTTGTTTCGTTACTCAAAGGAGAGCCGGGAAGTGCTGCGGCAACTGCGCTACCGGCACGAACTGGTGAAGCTGCGGACGATGGTGGCCAATACGCTGCATGCGCTGGCCATCAATGCCGGACTCAGTTTGCGGGCACAACTGTTAAGAAAGGTGGACGCCAGCAGCTGCTTACGTGGGCTCTCGCGCCCGCCCTTTTCATGTTCTCATCCTAGAAGTTCCAGATATATTTCATTTGCAAGACAGTGGAGGATAGTCATGTAAGACTTCAGAACGACGCCGCATAACGCTAAAGCTCAGCTGCGGCGGCCGCGCGCTGAGAGAAAGACCAGGGATACCAGCATCGCGGCCGCCGTCTGCTGCAGCGCCTGGTTCGGCGATGACATCGACGGTGTCCCTTTTCAGGGTCTTGACTTTCCGAGGATTGCCGCCACGCTTCTACCGATTGCGCTGAACCCGTGCGCGGACACTTTGTGCGCGGTCATAGTGAATCCTCCTCGGCGGGCCTCGACAGTCCGATCAACACTTCGGCGACTTGCGCTTCTTGCCGATCGCGCTGCGTGCTTCGAACTTCTTGATGTGGTCGGGTGCGAAAGGAATCTTGCACGCCCCGACCAGGTCCACGGCGACCTTGCCGATGCCGTTGGCCGTATCGACCGCGAGCTTGTGGAGCGGTTTGACGTAGCAGCCGACGGCTATGACGAAACTGTTCATCACGTATTTGACGCGATTGGGCTGCTGGTGGATCGACTTCGCCACGCGCTGCAGGAGCGACTTGATCTCGGCAAGGTCGAGGTCCGCGTCCTCCTTGATGGCGACCATGCTGCTGTAAGTCTGCCAGCCGGCCGAGGCGATGGCTTCGTCCTTGGATTCGATCCACTTCAAAGCAATCTCTCGACCATGCGGGCTCGCGGACGCCACCCACGGGACCGTGAATTCGGCGACCATGCCCCAGCTGGCGCCTTCGATCCACTTTTGCAGGTCCTTCTTGGTCATCTTCGCGTCGTCCGCGATCAGTCCGGCGAGGTACATCGCGTCGGCGATGCCGGTGTCGTAGAGATCCAGAGCGAGCTGGTAGTCCATCTTGACGCGTTTCTGGATCTTCTTCATGTCCTCGACCTTGACGCCGAAGCACGGCTCCTGGGCGCCGTGTTTCAGCCACATCTTCTTGGTCCGCTCGGTGCCGAGCTTCTTGAGTTCGGCGACGATGTCTTTGGCGGTCATTTACTTTCTCCCTCAAGCTGCATCTAACGCGCAATCGGCTCTTCGTTTAGCGTTCGCAGGGCGCCATGCGAACGCTAAACGAAGAGTCGATATTACGACTCACGGCAGTATCTCGCGTCTCATCGCTCCGTCTCTCCGTTGACCGGCGGACTCTGGAACGGCCGAACGCCCGAATTAACCCGCCGAGCGCAGGCATTCAATCTACAACGCAAGGAAGCATCATGAGAAGATTGCTATCGAGGCGTCGGGTTCAATAAGTTGTTTAGGTGTGTAACCGGACAGGTAACTGCGCCCCAGACAGACCTTGTCGTGCGTTTTACCTCTCCGCAGGTTGGGACACTCCTTTCCGTTGCTGCTCGCTCTCCAGGGGCGGACCATTTTTCATGCGCTCTCATCCGGTGCACAGCTACCGCCACTGCGCACTGTCGGGTCACGGAGACGAGCGATCGATGCAGCTTGTATCCGACATATCCTTGACACCACCCCTCCCACTGAGACTCCCTAGTGGTCCTTCCACATAGGCGCCCAACTCGCACCGGATGCCAAACAGCCCGTTAGGTGCCGTGGTCGTATTCGGCTGCTCAAACAAGCGCATGGCGGAGTCCGCGAGATTCACCCCCGAGTTGCCCACCACGCGAATCCCGTGCTGACCATTGCCATTGAAGACATTGCCCGCCACGTCGGCATGGGAGGCTTGTTGGACGGTGAGTCCGTTGCGCCGGTTCCCGCTGAGCGTGTTGCCAATGATGCGGGCAGTGGATGAGCGCAGCACCTGAATCCCATCGCCGCCATTGTTTTGGATTACGTTCGGCTGCGGCACCTTGTCGTCGGTGTACACCACGCCGATGTGCGCAGACGAACTTCCGAGCACGAAGATCCCGTGCCGCTCATTGTGCTGAATGGTGTTGTTGATGACGCGCGCAAAGCTGTTGTGAGAGACCTCAAGACCAGCAACCGCGGCGTGCTCAATGGTGTTGGTATCGATGACCGCTGTTGCTCCTCTATTGATTGCGATGCCGAAGGAGCCCCCAGTCACGGTGAAACCTTTGATCGTGACCTCACGGCCAAGGACCTGGATCGCGGGCTGACGTGCATTCGCCGCCTTGATGGTGGCCTTGCGCTGCCCATCGAGGGTGATGCGCTGGAGTTCCGCCTGGATCAGGATATTCTCCTGACAGGTACCGTGCACCAAAACGACATCCCCGGGTTTGAGCCTACTCATGATCGGCCCTACAGCGCCTCCCTTATTGCAATCGACATTAACCGTTGTGGCACCGACCTTCGGGGCCGCGGTGAGCCCAATGAAAAGGAGAACTATGAATGTCACCATCCCAGCCTTCTTGGTCCCGTCCATATTTTCTCCTTGCCATATTCCTACATTGACACCTAACGCTGGCCTTCAGCTGCGGCGCGCGCCCGAAGACTCGCGCGACAACAATCCTTAATTTGTTTTCGGCGGCGTGATTGATGTAATGAGCAACTAACATTAAGCCACCATCGGACAAGTGAGCCTCATCGTGAAGAATATCGAAATCCAGCGATGGTCTCAAAGACTAGAAGGGCAAGCACAAACCACGATGAAGGCTCCGGACTTGCTCGCCGTGCTTCAATGATTAGCATCGAAGAAGCAAATAACAGACTTAGTAGATTCGCGGCATGGCAGAGGATTCTGACAACGCGCTTCCCTCCAGCATCGCTCATCAAGATAAAATTGAAGAAGCTAACAAAGATGATAACCAGGCCGCCGCTGACGAACCAGAGGGCGCCTTGGGTGAGGCTGCTGAAGAATAAGGGCGTCAGGCAGATATGGAGAGCCCCTAAAGCGAGGATTAGGAAGGTGGAAACTTTATACAGAGTTTTCATCTATTAGTGCTAAGGAGGTTCTTAAAACTTCATGAAGCGAAAGCCACCGAACGCTCCGCTTCACCTGCCGCCCGCGAGCAGCATACAAGCTGAAGGAACGAGGCTACTTGAGAGCCATGCTATCGGGCGGTCAGGTGCAAACGGTTGTTGGACGCGGCGTAATAACTAAAGAGCAGGTTGGAGCTACTCCGCCGCGCGAGAACCACTATCGTCTGGGTTCGAGGACGATCTCTCTGGCGAGCCGGTCGGCCATGACTTCACGAATTTCGAGGCGTTCCCGATAGCCCTGCCTTTGTTTCTCGTCGTTGCCGATGACCCGTTGATACAGGGCATCCTCTTTGGCTTCGTTGGCTTCCCTCGTCGCCATGTCTTTGTACTCGGTCATCAGCATCAGGTTCCAGTCGGTCGGGCCATGACCTTCGGTTTGCAGAACTTTGTACGAGAGAATTAGCCCTTCTTTTTTCAACGTTTCTTGGTCACGCTTCCAGTCGGTGGCAACGTAGTTCAGATAGGCCGTCTCCATGCCGGGCTTCATTCTGATGAAACCGATGCTCCACACCGAACCGTTCCGGTAGGGGCGGCCCACCTGAGCATAGGCGGAGATGCCAAGTAGAAGAAGCGAAACAACGAGTGAGCCAGTGAGTACGCGGTTGGTTTTCATGTCAATCTCCTTTCAAGAGTGTACAGGGCTTAGGGTAACTGCGAGGGCGCAGATTCTATCACCGAATCCTAGATGGCAAGGGTGTTCACTAACTGCGAGCGCCCAACCCTCAGAATGAGCCGCCGGAAACCGCCCGGCGGAAAAAGTAAAGATCACGCAAGAGCCTGGCCGGGCGGTTTCCGGTCGGGCTGCATTCTGTTGTTAGGCCGCAGCACTTTGCCCGGTCGATGATCTTGGTTGCCCCAGCTTGGCCCCCAATGTGAAGCCCACTGGAAAGACAACCAGATTCGCGACCCAGAACCAAACGGGATACGGCAACATGATCATGTTCGCCACCGCAGCCACGAGCAGAATCGAGCCGACCACGATGCCGTGTGCGAGATGCCTTCCCGATCCAAGTCGGGTTGCGAGCCATGAGCTCACGAGCGTGCCGAGGCCCCATCCAGCAACAACCAGCAGCAAGACCCACGCTGGATATCGGGCAACGTGAGCCTTGACAGCGTCGTAGTTGGCGGGATCGACTCCGGGAGGAAAGGGATGGAGGACCGAACTCACGCCTTCAACGCCTACGATAAAGAACATGGCAGCAGTCAGGCCAAGGACGACGGCGACCACGCTGCGAACGACTGAACCGATCATTCTTCCCCCTCATCGTGCTGCATGTCCAACCCGGTCAAACCGGCCTAACGCCGGAGCTAAGCCGCCGCGCGCGCAGCATCCGACCTGATTTGCAAAGACGATGATGAAAGCCTGGCTATCGCGCGGTCGGCTTGAGCGAGCTGTTAGATGCGGCGTCATTATGGGACATCTTTCGCGAGATTACTCTTGAGTTTAGCTTCTCTATCTAAAAATAGAGTGAAACCCATGATGATATAAAAAACCATCACTACTTCGGAGTCGCCCCAGTTGTAATGAACCATCCCACTCGATAGAAAGCCTATGAGACCACCGAGGGCGCCGAGAACTATTCCACGCTCAATCCACCCTTCGACGCTCCCGCTTCGCGCCAACCGGTAGAGCATGCGCCCGTAAATGAACATCAACATGAGCCACGCGAGCAGGGCGGGCGCTCCTCTTTCGAGCGCCAACTGCAAGGGCGTGGAGTGCATGTGGCCTATCGGAATCCGCCCTTCGTCGAAGAGTCCCCATTCTCGCCAGTGGCGTTTGATCGAGTTCATGCCGATGCCAACTAACAGGTGGCGGGGCTTACTGATGAGCAGCTGAAACCCTTCGCGCCAAACCGTCTCGCGCCATGTGATGGATTGGTCTGTACGATCAAAGAACCCCACGTTACGCTGCTGTCGCAGCACAAAGAGTCCGGCCAGAATAATGGGCAGCGCGCAGACTATGACAACGAGTACGGCGCGGCGACTGGTGCCCACCCCAACGACAACAAGCGCCGAGAGCAGAAACGCCAGCCAAGAAGCGCGCGTCACAGTTAAAAGGAGCGCCACGCAGAGTCCCGCCAAGGCTAATAACAGCAACGCCCCACGTCGGCTGATCTTTTGCGGTAAAGATATGAATAAGCCAAAGGCGAGCGACATAATCAATTGGAGCGCTTCGGCATAAGTTACATAATGACCATAAAAGCCTGAAGCGCGCCAATCCCGCCCGCGCGACCAGCCACTTACACCGAGTCTCGCCTGTGGTGTTCCGCCTTCAAGGAGTTGGCCGCGCGGTAGGGGAATGGTCGGCGTTATCTCATGCCGGTAAATCGTAATAAGGGCGGGCACCCCTTCGCCGTCGAGCGCCGCCACCACATCTTCAGCGTTGCGTGGCTCGCGCCCATCAATCTTGAACAGTGTGTCGCCATCTCTTATCCCAACCGAGTACAGAGGGCTGGCCGCCGCGATACCTTCGACCTTCACGCCGCGTCCGATGATGCGTGCGCCGACCGTATAGAAGACGTTGATGAGACACGAGGCGACCAAGGTGAGCGCCAGCAGGCGTAAGGCACGCCGTGAGGAGATGTTCTGCGCAAACAAATAGATGATGGTGAAGAGAATTACACTGCGTAAAAGCGGCAGGGATACGTCCGGGTCATAAGAGAAGACTGCGGAGATGAAAGTGAGTATGACAAAAACCGCCAGAGGATAATCAATCGGCGTACGCCGCACGGGACGGCGCGGCAGGACGAAGAAGCTTATCAAGCACAGCAACAGCGCGCACGCCCAGGCGATTTGCGTCGCCGCAATTGAATGCGGAGCGCATACTACCATCAGGAATAAGAAGAAGGTGAGGGCGCGGCGAAACTGCAAAGCAAACGTGCCTGCGCCTTGGTTCACCGTTCTCCTATCGTTGTCCATGCTAGTTTCGGAGGCGGTGTTGGCTGATTCGAGGCTCATTAATTATTAAGCTTTCAGGTTGCTGACATCGGCCAGTCTGTAGTTCACGTCCAAACCTACCAAGCCTGTTTACTGTGAACCGTTAGCTCGGCAGTCCCAAGAAGCTGCATGCAGCTATTTTATAACCTTCAATCGGAAGGTCATGACCTTACCCCGAATGATGTAGCAAAGATAATGCTCCCAAAAGTTCCTGAAAAACCTGAAGTGAGAACTGCGATTCTGTAGATTCACGAGGAACTCAAGTCCGAGCCACCTATAGAGCTTTAGCAGCTTCACCTCCGAATACGTAATCTTAAAGCGCACTTTTGAATAGTGGTTGGTCTTAAAATCTTCCTCAAAAAAACCGAAAGCTCTGCTGTTCAAATGCCAGATATGCGTCGGGTCTTGCCACGAAGAAGAATCCGTATAATGCGGGGTTATGATTTCCACCAACGCATCAGGTCTTGCGATGCGATGGATCTCCTCCATAGTTTTGAGAATAGACTGAAGGTGTTCAATGACGTGACTCAGGCGGATATATTCAAAAGTATTATCTTCAAAGGGATAAGGATATTGTTCTAAGTTGTGGACGATATCAACTCCTTCTAAAGGAACGATATCTAGCCCTATGCTTCCCGATAATTTATTTCGTCCGCAACCAATATCTAGTTTGCTTATCATTTGCCGCATTAACCTTTCAGGGAGAGGCATCTAACGCCGGAATTGAGCGGCGCGACACACAACCTCGAAACCACACAAGCTATCGATGAGAGGCATGCTCTTCGCGTCCGCTCCAATGACTTGTTAGCTTGCGCTGTTGGTTTAAACGAGCAATTCATAAACTTAACGCGCTATTGTCGCGGCAAAACTCTAAAGCGCAGCACGCTCGGTCTCTGTGCATCTCCGTAAATAGTTTGTCGCGCAACAACAATTCTTAGCCAATGACGCTTGCCGCTTCGACATGACCGCCGCCTGTTTCATCGCTAGCCATGCGACAATTCACTGCCATGCCGCGTGCCGCCGATTCGCAGTCAATTGTTACAGTTAAGTGGGAGGTGTCTTGGAATTTGGCTCCGTGTAGGTTCCGGTCAAGGTCCAGTGCCCTAGGCAAGGACTCAACCGTCTTCTTGACCTCGGGAGGTATCGCAGTCCTTTTGTTCTGCCCATGTAACGCCAGTGCGGGTGGCAGGGTTGTCGGAAAAACGAAGATGATAATGTGACGGCTTTGTGAGAGAATGGCGTCCATAGTTGTCCTCCGAGTACTGCTAACTTCCTCCGACGTTTTCATCACGAGTAGCGTCTCCTTCGTTTCAGTGTCTTGGGTGCCGAACGCTTAATTCGGCGGCTCCTCCAGCTTGCGGATACGCCTGACGCCATGCGCACTTCACGTGTTGGAGAACTCGCGCCTCCAGATCAAAAGTGGAGCGGCCAAGAGCGCACCGCAGAACAGGAAGATCAGGACGCGCGGTTTCGTCGGCGCCCATAGATAGCCTGAAACGCCAAGGATACCTACGAAGATCCCGATCGCAGTGGCTACACGGGCAGCTTGGCGGCTCCCCGCGCGGAGCCCAGGCAGCACAAGAAGCACGAGGAGCCCAAGCATACTCATGGCGACGCCCGAGAACGCCGCATTGACGAGAACGGAATCTCCAAGGCGGGGAGGGATCTCGCCCCGCTCGATCGCCCGCTGCACTCCTGACACGTTGACGATGCTGTGGAGGATGCCGATAACGAGAAGGAACAGACCGGTGGAGATCGCACAGAAGTTCGTAATAGCTCTTCGACTCATGGTCTGTCCTGAGACTGACGCGGAAAATCCTGACTTCGCCCAACTCCACAGTGTCCGCCGAACGCCGCGCTTCAGCGGCCGGGACGCAACTGCGCTAGCGGCAAGTTTTCGATAAGAGGCTCGCTGATTCCGGTCCGCTGCAAGCGCTGGTTGAACTAAATCCGCCTGCGGGCGGATAGACAAGAACTCACGGGCGATCACTCACCGTTTTGCATTCCCTTTAAGCAGTCAATAGCCGCAGTATTCTTTCCAGGGAGGACCATGGTGTCTCTCAGCTAAAAGCGATCACCATCTTTCCCCTGCCCGGAAGGAGATACTGCTATGTCACCGTTACAGCAACGGATGCTTGAGGATATGCAATTGCGCGGACTTTCCGCAAGAATCCGGGAGGTTTACGCGCGGGCCGTGTGGCAACTGGCCCAACATTACCACCGCCGCCCGGACCAGCTCAGCGATGAAGAGCTGCGCCAGTCCTTTCTCTATCTGACCAATGAGAAGAAGATAGCGCGGCCCACGGCCACCATCGCGCTCTGTGGCATCAAGTTCTTTTACGAGCAGACGCTGAAGCAGCCCTGGCCCACGCTGCGCTTTGTGCGGCCAGCCCGGGAGTGGAAGTTGCCCGTGGTGCTGAGCCGAAAAGAGGTACGGCAAATCTTGGGCGCGGTGCGCATTCCGCTTTATCGTGTTTGCCTAACGACGATCTACGCCTGTGGTTTGCGGCTGTTGGAAGGCACCCGGCTGCAGGTGCCGGATGTCGACAGTGCGCGGATGCTCTTGCACATTCATGGCAAGAGCAAGCAGGACCGCTACGTGCCCCTACCCAAACCGACTTTACAACTACTGCGCGCTCATTGGCGCACGCATCGCTCCCCGCGGTGGTTATTTCCGGCGCCCACCCGGCATGGTCTGGCGCATAGTCTGGCGCACGATGGGGGCCCAGTCACCCGCAGCAGTCTGCAGAGTGCTTTCCGCGCGGCGCTCAAACGCAGTGGCCTCAACAAGCGAGCCCATGTGCATACGCTGAGACACTATTCCGAGTTTCGGACTATGCCGAGTCATCTAGGACAACATTCGTACTCCCCCCGAAAATTAGGGGCGACAGCGAGATGAAGCGGCGAATGACTCGGCATAGTTTTCTGGTCACTACAGACTGTTAAGGAAGCCCAAAAGCGAGTCTCCAGGTCGATAGCGGCCGTGTCGGCCGATGTGCGGTTTGGTCTTAGCGAGTGCCTGTTCTTTCATCGCGAGGGTTGCTTCGAGATAGATCTGAGTCGTTTCCACAGATTCGTGCCCCAGCCACAAGGCAATGACCGAAGGTCCACTCCCTCCTGTAACAGATCGAGGGCCATCGTATGTCTCAATACATGGACGGTGACACGCTTGTCCTTCAGCGATGGGCAGAGCTTGGATCCCGTCGCGCAATGCTTAACTAAGAGGTAATGCACCCCATCAGCGCTGGGAGGGCAACCCCGAGCATTGGGAAACAACACACCCTCATGGCCTCTTTGCGGTTCGTGCAACCAGGCTTTCAAGACCGCGATTGTGGCTTTCGCCAGCGGCGTACACCGTTCCTTACGGCCCTTACCAATCACACGCACATGAGCGCCCGTACCGATTATCACATCGTCACGCTTGAGCCCAGTCATCTCCGACAAACGCAAACCCGTTTGCACCGCTACTAAGAGAAACGCATGATCGCGGCGGCCGAACCAGGTGTGCTGGTCGGGTGCCGCGAGCAAGGCATCGACCTCCACCCGTGAGAGAAAGCGTACTAACGTGCGCGTGAAACGCTTGCTGGGAATGGCGAGCACGCGCTGGATCTGGGCGGAATGGGCCGGCAGCTCGAAAGCCGCGTAGCGAAAGAAGGAGTGGATCGCTGTCAGGCGCAGATTACGGCTGCGAACGCTCAACCCTCGTTGCTTCTCCAGGTGATCGAGAAAGGCCACGATCAGCGGAGCATCAACCTCTTCGAACTTCAGCTTTGAGGGCGGCTTGTGCAACCGTAGGTGCGCAAACTTCAGGAATAGCCGGAAGGTGTCGCGATAGGAACTGATGGTATGCGGGCTGACCTGCCGCTGCTGCATCAGTCGTTGGGTAAAGAAGCGTTCCAGAAGCGGAGCGAAGCCGGTATTGACGGTCATGATCGATCCTCCCAGCGTCGCTCCAGGCGCCGCATCGCTTCGCGCATCAACTCCGGCCAGGCGCTCAGATACCAGTAGGAATCAGCGACATGCACATGGCCCAGATAAGCGGAGAGAATAGGCAAGCGGCGTTCGGGATCCTCGCCAGCGCGGTACCAGTGCAATAGCGTCTTCACAGCGAATCGGTGTCTCAGATCATGTATCCGTGGTCCATGACTGTCGGATAAGCCGCGCAGCCCGATCTGGCGGGATAACGCACAGAAGGTTCGGTGGATCTCTCCCCCATCGAGCCGATTTCCTCGGTTGGAGACGAATAGATAGGATGAGTGCGTCCGTGCCGCCCAAAACCGCGCTCGTCGGGCGAGGTAATCGGCGAGAACGTTGCAGGTCGAAGCATGCAAGGGCAGCAAGCGTGCACGGTCCGTCTGGCTAATGGTAGGATACGTAAGGTTGAGCTTCACTGGTATGAGCTCACGGAATAGGCAGAAAGAAACTCAAGATTAAACGCTATTTGGATTAGACCTATGAAGCGGCGCAAGTCAGAAATAATATTTGTTATTTGCCTTAGAAATGAAGAGTGTGAAGATCTAGAGCCTCGAAAAGTCTATCAAGTGGTTCCCGATCCGGTTGCGGCCGAGGATGGCTATATTCGCGTAATCGATGAATCGGGCGAAGATTATCTCTATCCTCAAACCTCTTTCTGCCAATAGAGTTGCCTCTGGCGGCGCAAAAAGCCCTTCTCGCCGCTGCTTAGGATCGCGACGCCGCCCCATTAAGCGTTCGGCGGCGCAGTTGAATGCGGCAAAGAGTGGAATATTCCAGGGAGCGTGTACCGCGTCCGCCGCGGTTGAAGCTTCCCTAACTCAGGTTGTTGTTAGGCGGGTTGCGTGTTGCATCTCCGCTTGGGTCTCTCGACGAAGCTAGTCGCGTCCGTTCTGATGAG
>JALZJF010000210.1 GCA_030859905.1 Acidobacteriota bacterium | reverse complement strand
AGAACTTGACTAGCTTACCGGTGCTAACCGAACGGTAACAGCTTTCCACCAGTTCGACGGATTTATAGCCGTCATCGGCCGTCACCGCGGGCGGCAAACCCCTGGTAATCGAATCGATAAAGCTCTTGTCTTCCTGCAGGTAACCCCACTTCTCCTCTTTCGCTAACTGGTGCATCGACTGTTCGATGTTCCTCCCTTCCAGCGCTTCGTTGTAGACCAGACTCTCCATTTCCCGCGTCGTGATAGTGCTGTGATGGCAGAAGACCTCGATGCGCTCGAACGGAAAAAGCCAGCTCGCATCCGCGGAAGAAGCGAAAGTTGCATGCATGCCACCCGCAAATTGCAGAAGGACCGAGAAGTCGTCTGTCTCGGGATACTCATGCGATGACCCCAGCGCTTGCAGCATCGTGATCTCCCCGAACAGGAATCTCATCATGTCGAACATGTGGATGGTGGTTTCGTAAAGAAACCCGCCCGTGATTTGTGGATCGCCGACCCACTCAGGTTGCAGCAACTCACCGCGATTCATCTTTACGTGGGCCGAGTGAGGCCGATGACTTTCCGTCAACAGGCGCTTGAGCGCGGTGTAAACGGGCGCAAAGCGACGGTTATGGCCCACCTGAAAAACAGCGCCGCTATTTCCTGCGGCTTCGAGCACCGCCTGCGCCTCAACCAGGCTGGTGGCCATCGGCTTTTCACAAAAAACGTGTTTGCCTGCCTGGGCCGCGGCGATGGCTAGCTCGGTATGTCTCGTATTAGGAGTTGCGATGTAGACGGCATCGCAGCTTTCAATAACTTCTTGTGCGCTTGGCGCTGCCCGCGCTCCGCAGGTATTGGCCAAACGCTGCGCCGGCTGGTGCGCGACATCGTGAACTGCGGCGATTCGAACGCGCTCGTCGCGCGCGAGCATAGCGGCATGCAAACCACCAATGTACCCGGCGCCAATGATTCCTATTTTGAGTTTAGTCATTGATTAAGTGTGATAGTTCAACCTGGACGGTAATGTTCTAATTCATTTTCTTCCCCGCCTGTCCCATAAGGTCGGCACGGAAATCAAGGACGATCCACGAAATACCACGAAATATCACTAACAACTCTTCTTGTTCGTTCGTGTGGTTTCGTGGATCGTTTGTTCCTGTCTCAGGCTACTCCCCCGCCTGGACCTTTTCCGTAGCGGTTTTCGCGTCGCGCGCCAGCTCAAACGGATCGCGTTCCCAATACTCCGGGCGGAATATCTCCACACTGGCGACTCGATCATATCCAATGCGCTTGAACGCTTGAAGCATTTCTGTTAAAGGCAGAATACCCAGTCCGGGCAGCAAGCGATGCGAGTCTTGTAGTTGCTCGCGGGGCCAATCCTCAGCATCGTTAATGTGAAAAACGAAGAAAGATTCCGGTTCGATGGTCTCAATCATGCTGATCGTCGAACCGCCCGCGTAGAAATGAAAAGAATCAATCACCAGTCCGACATCAGAACGGCCGACGCGCCTCACGATCTCATCGGCGAGCTCCAGTGTCTGTACACTGCAGTCTGCTTGACCCAGAAACTCGAACGCTAGCGCGACCCCATGGCGCTCCGCAATCGCGCTCAAGTCGGCCAGCACGCGAACCGACTCGTCAATGATCTCTTCGAGACTTGGCGCCTGCTCTGGCAATCGTCCTGGCACTACCACGATGTACGGACAGCGCAGGGTGGCGGCCAATCCACTTAGCTCCTCGCACTCGGCTTTGATTCCGGCGTAGGCTGCGGGGCTGCGAAACGTTATGTGCTCGATGGAGTTTATGCTCAGGGGTTCGAGGCCACTCTCGTCGAAGAGTTTCCTGAGATCAGCGGCTGAGTTGGTTTTCAGGAACGTGCGTAGCTTGGCGGCCCAGATCTCGAGGAAGTCGAACCCCGCCGCGTCTGCGGCGCGGAGATCAGTAGCAAGATCGGCTTTCATGGTGGTGGCGCCGTTGAGCCCAAGTTTCATATTGGTAAAGTGGCACAAACTTTAGTCTGTGAATAGTCTTTCACCGGACGTCGGATGAAAGAAATGTGCCTTTGCAGTCTCTATCTCTACCCAAGCTTGGGATGCAACTTTACCGCGGAAATCGGCAGGCGCCCGGGCGATGATCCGCTCGCTACCGAGCGTCAGAAAGACAAAAGTCTCACTGCCCATCAGTTCGGTTACGTAAACGCTGGCGGGCAGCCAGCCGTCATGCGGAACCGAGGAAACTCGAACATGCTCAGGACGAATACCGAGTAACACTCGCTCAAACGCATCCAGCCCATTGAGACTCGCAAGTTGAGATTCATCCAGAAGCAAAGAAATCGCGTCAGTGGTAAAGGCTCGCGTCTGGACGTCAACTTCTCCATTAAGGAAATTCATCCCCGGACTACCGACGAACTCCGCCACAAAGCGATTCGCGGGGCGATTATAAATATTCAAAGGCGTATCAAACTGCTGAAGTTTCCCGCTTTGCATTACTGCCACCCGGTGGGCCAGAGTCATCGCTTCAGCCTGATCGTGGGTGACGTAAATCGTCGTAGTGCCAAGCTCGTGTTGCAAGTGCTTCAACTCGCCGCGCATTTGGAGGCGCAGCCTGGCGTCAAGATTCGAAAGCGGTTCATCCATCAAATAGGCGCGCGGCTCACGCACAATGGCTCGCGCCAGCGCGACCCGTTGGCGTTCTCCACCGGACAGGTCGCGTGGTTTCCGGTTCAGCAGCGCGCCGATTTCGAGCAAGCCGGCCACGCGCTCAACTCTCGTGGCGATGTCTTCGCGAGAAAGTTTTCGGATGCGCAAGGGATACGCGATGTTCTCGGCGACCGTCATGTGTGGATAGAGCGCATAGTTTTGAAAGACCATGGCCAGATCGCGGTGCTGCGTGGGGACTCGATTGATACATTCGTTGCCAATGAAGATGTCGCCCGAGGTCGCTTCTTCCAGTCCCGCCAACATGCGCAGAGTGGTTGATTTTCCACATCCCGAAGGCCCCAGCAGCACCACAAACTCGCCATCGTTGATCGTCAGGGAGAGATCGTCAACGACTACGGAGTCGCCGAATGCTTTGCTGACGTTTCTGAATTCGATCTTAGGTGGCATAGACTTTAGTCTGTGATCTCGGTTGCGCTAGCTTTCGACATTAAGTTATGTCAATGCCTTGAATTCACGCCAGCCTCTGCGCTTCCTTTCAGCCGCCGAAGACCATGGCCAATCCTCCGGCCTTTTCACTAGACCGGCTTTCACAGGATTGTTCTCGATGTATTTGACTATCCGAGAGAACTCATCCTTATCGCGAGACCAATGATCGAACGATTCATCTTGCCAGAACTTCTGGCCCGTTCGCCCCAGAAAAAGGTTTGCTTCGCGAGCCGTAAAGCCTTTGAGCTGTTTGGTGATCCGATCGATAGTGGCGTCGCCTTTTGGTTTTAGAAAGACGTGGACGTGATTTGCCATCACAACATAGGCCCATAGTGTGTAGAGGTGAGCATAACGTAAAGAGCCATGCAGCCGCCAAGTCAAGAAGAAAGATTTGCCGGCGGGATGCCAGTGAGGAAGATTTCGTCTGTAGTAGTTTTTCGGTTGAGTCATTTGGCTCCTGAAGACACAGACTGAAGTCTATGCTACCTACCCCTTGACAGCTCCTAGCGACAGGCCCCTCACCAAATACTTCTGCACGGCCATTGCGAAAATTAGTATCGGGAGCATCGCCACCACTCCCGCGGCGCTCATCACGCCCCATTTTATTTCGTACTGTGTCACCCGCCCGGCAATGCCCACCGGTAGAGTCATCGCGGCATCAGTCTGGGTAAGTACGAGTGCAAACAAGAATTCATTCCAGGAAATAATGAGACAGAACACGGCTGTGGCCGCCAATCCCGGCGTTACCAGCGGGAGCAGCACCCGGCGCAGCGCTCCCAGACGCGAATCGCCGTCAACCATAGCCGCCTCTTCCAACTCGCGCGGCACTTCCATAAAAAACCCGCGCATCATCCACACCACAAAAGGAAGATTGAAGCCTGTGTAGAGAATCACCAGCGAGGCGCGAGTGTTCAATAGTCCGAGGTCGCGCATCATCAGAAACAAAGGCACCGCGGTAACGATAGGGGGAAACATGCGCGTGGAAAGAATCCAGAGCGAAAGCTTGCGATCGAGGCGGCCCGGCAACTTGAATCTTGCCAGGGCGTATGCTGCCAGGGTCCCGATTACCAGCGCGCAGAGCGTGGAACAAAAGGCGACAATAGCGCTGGTGATCAGATACTGGCCAAAGGCGCGGTTAAGAAACGCGTCTCGGTAGTGCTCAAGAGTCGGCGCAAAAGAGAACCATAGGGGTGGCACGGCAAACTGGTCCACTTCGCGCTTCAGCGAAATCGTCAGCATCCAGTAAACCGGCGCCAGCGCGAATAGGCTAGCGAGGGCGACGAGCAGATATCTGAGCCAAGTTCGCAGCTTCATCATTGCCGATTCCAGGTATTGACGATTCTAGGTATTGCCGACTGCCAATTGCCGATTGCTAATTTCTTCTGGATTCCGGTAGTGCAGAACCCCCTGGGGTTACTACCGATCGCCTTCACTACTATCCAATCGGCAATCGACAATCGGCAATCGGCAATCGGCAATTGGCAATGTTACGCCTCTCGAGCTTGTAGCACCCGAATGTAGAAGGCACTGACGATATTCGTGATTATCAGCAGCACGAACGACATTGCGGCTGCATAGCCAAAGTCGGAAAAGCGAAACGCCGTACGGTAGATATAAAGGCTGATTGTTTCCGTCGCAAAGCCGGGCCCGCCCTCAGTAAGAATAAAAACTTGATCGAACACGCGCAGGAGGTCCATCGTCCGCAGCAAAAGCGCCACCAGGATCGCAGGCTTAAGTAGGGGCAGCGTGACGTGACGGAACGTTTGCCACGCGCTCGAGCCGTCGATGAGCGCTGCTTCGTAGGGTTCTTGCGGTATTGCCTGCAGCCCGGCCAGGAGAATTAGAAACATGAAAGGAGTCCATTGCCACACATCCACCGCCACAACCGAAAGCATCGCCAGACGTGGCGACGACGTCCAGGTTAGGGCCGTCGTATTCAGACCCATAGCTTTCAACGTGCCGTTTACCGCGCCGAAGTTGGGATTGAGCATTAGCCGCCAAACGACTCCGGCGACGACGGTCGGCAGCATCATCGGCGCCAGCAGCGCCCCACGAAAGAAAGCTCGTCCGCGCAATTGGTTGTTCATCAACACGGCCAGACCAAGTCCGAAGAAGAACTCCAGGGTAAGAGCGCTGGCTGCGTAGACTAAGGTGTGACCGAGGGCAGCCAGGAAAAATTGATCGGAGAACAAGCGCGCGAAGTTTCCCAGACTCCAACGAGACGCTCCGGCTGAAGTAACTTGCAGGCTAAGGGTTACGGCATGAATGAGAGGATAGATTGACAGCGCCACCAGCACAACAACCGTGGGCGCCACCAGCAGGTAAGCGAGCCTCCGATCAGTTGTCATGGCCGCGTCCGAAATCCGGGAACAAAATACCAGCTCATCCTCATAAGTATGGCCTGGCAGGCTGACGAAAAATGTGAGCAGCAATAGGAGCAGTAAAAGCGATCCACGAAATCACGCTAAATAACTCGAACTAAGGCATCCGTTTCGCGCACTCAACTCACTTTCCTCGCTCAAGAATTTTCCCGATCTCGGCATTAGCCTGGTTCATGGCGTCTTCCGCTGAGAGTTCTCCACTGTTTGCTTTCGAGAGGTAAATACCGAAGACATTCTCGATCTCGTTCCAGAAAGGAGTGCGCGGGCGCGGCTTTGAGTTCTCCAGAGAGCGCAACTGGGCCGGGTAGGCAGGAAACTTTGCTACCAGCTCGGGATCGTTAAAGAGCGACTTGCGTGTCGGAGGATTGCCACGCAATGCTGACCGCTTCATTTGCTCGGCGCTGGTGGCCCAAAGCAGGAAATCGACTGCCGCATCCTTGTTCCTCGCATCTCGGGGGATAGCAATCAGCCAGTTTCCGATTTCAGCACGCCCAGGGTTTCTGGCGCCCGGCATCACCGTGAATTCCATCTTGCCGATCACTTTTGATTTATTGCCGTCGTTGAATGAGCTGATCCACGCCGGCCAGTTGATCGAGATCGCCGCCGTGCCTTGCAGCAGATGCACGCCCACCTCGTCTGCATTAAAGCTTGCGTAGCCCGGCGGTGAGTACTTACCCAGCTCCAGCATAAACTTCAGCGCCGCGATTCCTTCCGGGCTGTTGACCGTTGGCTGGCCATTAGCATTAAACATTTCGCCGTCAAAGGCCCAGAAGATGGGCATGAAATCGGCGACTGCGGCATTGCCCTGAGCGGCCCGCATCACGTAGCCGTAGACCTTGCCGCCGTCGGGCGCCCCGTTCATTTCCCTCTCGCTGATGATTTTCGTGGCCGTGAGCACGTCGTCCCATGTGCCTGGGTCATTCAGGTTGTGTTTGGCGAAGAGGTCTTTGCGGTAGAAGAGCAACTGGGAATTACCGACATAAGGCAGCGCATAGAGCGCGCCCGTCTGGTATGGTTCGCGGCCGAGCGCTATTGAAGTCGCCACGAAGTCGTCGTCGGGGCCCTGGAGTCCGCGATTTTGCAACAGCGGCGTGAGCTCTGTGAGCAACTGTTGTGAAGCGAACTTGGGAAACCATGGATCGTCGAGCATGATGAGATCGTAAGCGCCGGACCGCGCGCTGAGATCGATTAGCTCTTTCTCAAAAAGATTAGCGTAAGGAAACTCGGCGATGTTTATGTGGACGCCGGTCTGGGCTTCGTAGTCCGAAGCCGCTTGCTTGAGCGCATCGCCCTCAACGCCGGAGTTGACGGCGAGCGTCAGGCTCTTGTTTGGATCCGCCGCGCGCTGGCAACTTGGGAAAACTAAAGTGAAAATGAAGGCGACGGTAAAGAGTGGCACCGACTTCAGTCTGTGGCTCGAGTTGGGTTTTGCTCTCAGCTTGAATTTCATTGCGGCGTACCTTAGCTGGAAGCGTAAGAAGGTTCAAGGGCAACTCATTCCTTGAGTACCAGGGCAAGCCCAAGCAGGCTGCTAAAAACAAACACGATCCACGAAACGACACGAAACCGCACGAAAGAATGCCTTAATTAGAGTTACTTTGTGCATTTCGTGGATCGTTTTACTGCTTCTACTGCGGCCAACACTTTTGCCGCTACCTGCCAAGGAATTAGTCAGCGCAACCATGCTCCTCCCGGAACTCGCTTCGCATTTCTACAACTGCTATCTTGGCTCAAGATACTCTGTACTCAACTCTATGCGACAGGTAGTCACAACTAAGAACGGCGGCGTTGAAGTTCTCCGAGTGGAAGAGAGCCCTGATCCGCATCCGGGTGCGGGCGAGGTAGTCGTTCGTGTGCGCGCCGCGGGAATTAATTTTGCCGACATTCTCGCGCGACAAGGACTCTATCCGGACGGACCGCGAAAACCGTGTGTGATGGGCTATGAAGTTGCCGGCCTGGTCGAAGAAGTTGGCGAAGGTGTCGATGCGGTTCTGATCGGCGTGCCGGTAGTGGCGATGACCCGCTTCGGTGGACAGTCGGAAAAAGTGGTCGTACAGGAAAAGCAGTTGTTTGAGAAGCCAGACTCACTGACGTTTGAACAAGCCGCCGCTATTCCGGTCAACTATCTCACGGCCTATGCGCTGCTAGTGGCAATGGGCGGTTTGAAAAAAGGCGAAGCAGTCCTGATTCATAACGCCGGCGGCGGTGTCGGTCTGGCCGCCCTGGACATCGCGAAACATATCGGGGCCGTTACTTATGGCACCGCTAGTCCGTCGAAACACGACTTCCTACGGAAACGAGGACTGGATCACGCGATCGACTATCGCACTCAGGATTGGCTTCCCGCGCTGAAGGAGCTAACCGGCGGCCGAGGCGTGGAGCTCGTTATCGATCCGATTGGCGGGTCTCATTGGAAAAAGAGCTATCGAGCGCTTAGACATACCGGCCGGTTGGGAATGTTTGGCGTCTCATCAGCTTCTGCCAATGGCCTGAAGGGTAAATTGAAACTGCTTAAGGCAGCCTTGCAGATGCCCAGATTTCATCCGCTCGGATTGCTGAACAAGAACCGCGGCGTCTTTGGCTTGAACCTGGGCCACATGTGGCACGAGCCTGAAAAAGTAATCGAGTGGGTGGAGGCGCTGATGCAGGGGATTCAGGAAGGGTGGATTCGTCCTCATGTAGATCGCTCATTTCCATTCGAGCAGGCCGGTGAGGCGCACAGCTACATCGAGGCTCGGAAGAATATCGGCAAGGTTGTGCTAGTACCCTGAGGCGAACCCCTAGTAACCAACTTCAGTGGTGAGTTATTCTTTCATTTTCCATTTTCATTCGATCATTTTTCAGGACTTCATTCGTGGGCGAACGGACACGAACAAGAAGTTAACTATTGCCAGGCAGGGGTGGCTTGTCCCTTCGAGTCGTGCCAGTAAGGCGCCCATGCCAGACTCAGTAGCTTGACAACGATATTAGCTTTGGTTGGTTTCACGGCGATTGTTTCCAGCGATGCAGTTTGAGGATGGAACGACGTCTCGATGGCTTGGGCCTCCGCTCTAAATTGCGCGTCAAGGTCAGCCAATAGCTGATTGACGGCGGCTACGGTTTCTTCTGCCCGGCCCACGTCCTGGGCCTCTTTCATCGAGCGTCCGACACCGCGCGCGGTTGTGGTGGCTCGGCCGAGCGTCGTCAGGCTGAGCGACTTGCGTCCCAGGAACGATGAAAGCAATGTCGAGCCAAAGGAAATCGCAGTCTGCATCTTCTGGTCTTTGGCTTGTTCGGTTTCGCGTTCCACAGCCTGCTCCGAACGACGCCGCTTTTCTTCGAGGGCCGCTATTCTAGGGGCGTATTTTCGTCGTAGTTGGTCAACTGCTGCGTCCCGCTGTTCCCGCGCGGTCTGTTGCAGTCTAACGCGGAAGTCGGGCTCTGACTCGTGAGGGTTCGAAGTCACTTTCAAGCGCGGGCTGGTGAACAACTCGACCTTCTGGCTGCGATAGAGCCACCGGGCGAAGTCCTTGCGCCACGAATCATAGCTCTTGGCTTTTCCCGCTGGAGCCGGCAAGTCCGCGAATTGAGCGTTCTCCCGAGTCGACTGTTCGAGATCCTCAATGGGCACGGCGAGAATCGTTGCCTGGTCCCATTCCACGGGGATCACGCCATTGGTGATTGGAGCTAACACCGTCAGCCCCTGCGTTATATCGATCCTCTTGTTGTTAAATCGCACTTCGGCGTCGGCAAGCACGACCGGGTGATAAACGAGCGTGGCTCCGCTCGCGCCTTCGCTTCGAAGGGGAATGAAGTATTGAGTGATTTCCGGCGGCAATACCGGCGGGCGGGCACCGGGGTCTCGATTGACACTGATTCTGTTGTTTCCTGCGGCGCTCAACGAAATACTCGACGTTGAAGCCGCAGCCACGCCTGCGGTCATACTCGCGACTTGCGCGGACGGCGTCGACTTCGTCTCTGCTTTCACGGGATCCATCAGAGTCTTGATCTGCTTGCGAGTCAACGGGCCTCGCAAGTACGACATGGCCCAACGGCTTTCGAAAACTTCTGGACCGTCCTCGTGAACATTGTTCAGCACGAAGATCCTGCTCGCGAGGCCGGCCAGGGTTTGTTCCATCTCCTGACGATCAAACTTCAGGCCGGTGCCGGCGGCCACCCCCTCAAGTCCTTCCAGGACCCGGACCTTGTCGCGCTCGGTTTGCAGTCTTCCCAGGAACCATGTACCCGTATTCGAGAGTCCCTTGTAATCCAGGTCGACCGGGTTCTGAGTCGCGAGCACTACCCCCAGTCCAAATGCGCGTCCTTGTTTTAGCAAGGTCAAAAGGGGCAGTTTGGAGGGCGGATTTGCCACGGGCGGAAAGTATCCGAAGATCTCGTCCATGTAGAATATGGCCCGCAGACTGGCAGTGCCTGATTGTGTTCTAGTCCAACCCAGAATCTGATTGAGCAATAGCGAAACAAAGAACATGCGCTCAGCATCGTTCAGGTGGGCGATGGAGAAGATTGATATTCTCGGTTTTCCGCCCGGCGAGCGCAGAATCTGGTCTATGTCGAGGGGTTCGCCTTCCATCCAACTGCCAAAAGCCGGAGCTGCCAATAGGTTGTTGAGAATCATAGCCAGCTCGAACCGATCCTGGGAAGGAAAGAACAAGTCGAGATCCATCACGCCCACCTTAGTCATCGGCGGCTTTCGAATTTGCTGAATCAGAGCCGCGATGTCCAGATCGTGTCCAGCCATCCAAACATTGTTGAGTATGTTTGAGAGCAGGATGTGCTCTCGGCTTCTGAGCGGATCAGCGTCGATGCCCAGCAGACCAAGCAGGCTGGTCACCGTCGTATTCACTCGCTCATGCATCAGCTCGTGGTCTTCCCGAATTGAGGGTGGCGGGGAGGAGAACGACTTGAGAATTGAGACTTGGATCCCGGCATTGCTGCCGGGTGTATAGATTCGCAGGTCTGCCGATTCCTTGAAGCGCTTGATTCGGGCGCCATCCTGGTCCCAGGCAGCTAGACCTTGCTTCCAGAACTCGGCCTGCTGGGCCGCGTATTCTGCAGTTGAGAGGCCCTTCTTTTCGGCGTCTTCTTCATTAACCCAGGGGGCGAAATCCTCTCCCTTTAGATCGGGAAAAGTCAGAAGCAGATTGGGAAGATCGCCTTTGGGATCGATGACTATTGAAGGAACACCGTCAATGGCCGCCTCTTCCAGTAATGAGATGCAGAGCCCAGTCTTGCCGCTACCAGTCATGCCCACGCAGATGGCATGCGTGACTAAATCCTTTGAATCGTAGAGCACCCAGCCTTCTTTCGGCTTTTTGTTCTTCAAGTCGTACGGGCGACCGAGATAGAAGACACCAAGTTTCTCAAAGCCCTGCATTGTTGGATACCCTTCGATGTTGAGCAGATTTAGGAGAAGATTAGCAGTTGCCGCACAAAAAGGGCTAGGTGAATCATCAAATGTTTCACCAGGCCTTTTGTCTCAACCCAATCTCTGCGATCAGGAGTGTTCACAAATCATTGCCGCGGGCGATGATGCCTGGCTGATAGCCGCAGGAGTGTTAATACCAACTTACATAGGCGTGAACATGAGGTTAAACGCGGCGGATGCAGAAGGTTGAAATTAAACGGGCTTTCTTTTGAGGAATCTGCGTAATCTGTGGATAGCATCTTATACGCTTCCCTTGTGGCCAACAACAGCCCGAACCCTATCCACAGATTACGCAGATGATGCCGAACCGAAAACAATAAAGCGCTTGCACTCGAGTGAACGCGTGCCAAAGTTCAAAAGCAAACCAATCTCGTTGCTACCAGTTATTCCTTTTAGATGGATGACCTGCGCGAGTTGAGCGGAGCCCGCGGGACCGCAGAGTTGTTCAGATTACGCATACGAACAAGAGGACTAGCGGCCTTCCGCCTGAATAGGCGTGTTCTGGAACGCGGCGATGCTCCACTTGCCGCCTTCTTTCGTCATCACCATAGTGTTCATGGCGTGACCTTTTCTCGTCTCGCCCGCCACGCTAAATGCCAAATTCCATTCGACGTGCACGACTCCCACGTCAGGGCGCAGGAAGCGTATGCTCTTAACCGTTGCGACGTTAAGACTGTCCTTGTAGATGGTTCTGAATATCGCCGTATGACCCTTTTCGATTGCCTCTCTGCCTGTCGCTCTCATCCCGTTGACCACCACGTAGTCTGCGTCCGCGGCGAACGGGGCGGCGAACGCCTTAGCATCGTGCGCGTTCCAGCCATCCTCGACTTGCTTAACGACCTGCCGGATTGCGGCTTCGTCCGTGTTTGAGTGGTTCGAAGTTTGTGCACCGCTTACCTGCACGCTAACCAACATGAGCACTACGACAAGTGCGGCTAACAAATTAATGCGTTGTGACATTAGAATAATTTCTCCCCTTTACGATAATTGAGTAAACGATAAGTCGTCTAAGTCTACAACTTTTTCAGGACAAAAACCGAATCCCGTTGTTGCAGAGCATTTGATTTGGAGGGTTTTCGTTTTTGAACTTACTCAGAATGCTGGAGCGCAAGGTGGGATCGGATAGAAGTAGCGTCTGCCGTCTAAGCTTATGGGCGTGCGCAACGTACGTCCCCAGGGAACTGAAGCCGCTCGAGGCGAAGACTTTCGCGGGATGGCACGCTGGCAATCACGGATGAGCCGCGGGAGTGTACTCGACTGGTTTGAAACTGGCAGAAACTCGACCCGAACTGAATTAGCGGCAACTCGTCAGCGGTCACTGGCAATCAGAGGTGAGCTTGGTCGCCTCTTAGAATTGATTTGATCAGCTACGAGCTCGTAGAAACACTGCAAACAGGTCCGGTAAGACTCTTCGGTCCTGTCGCTGCGAATTTTTACTCCACACCACGTGCAAAGAACCTCGTAATCGCTCTCAGTTTGAGTTGGTTCAGTAATCATAACGGCTCCTCGTCTCATTCCTCTTAATACCAAACATACTTCGCGAAAGTTAAGACCACGTGGCGCGCGAATTAAATAGTAGTTAAGAAACCTTGTCTCGTAGAGCGCTCTAATCTCGATTCAGGCCGGGTTTATCTGGAGTTCACACCCCGATTACCCGTCAAGAAAATAGTTCATCTCTCGCAGTTAACATTCTGGTAATATCAATTTAACCGCGCTGTAACATGGGCGCCGGGTTCGCTGACCCGAAGCTTTAAACAAGCGTCGATGGTCTAGCCTGCGAGGAAGTTAAATTGCCACTCAGGCCACGCAAAATACTTTTTCGAGTTTCCCGAGCGGCAGGGCTCGCGGCCATTCTGCTCTTCTTGCCCGCAAATCTATTAGCTGACACAAACGCGAGCAATATTGTTTGCCGGAGCAGCCTGGCGCTTGAGCGGCGCGAGGAGCTGGCTCGCAGGCTGCGCAAGATCACAGGATGGAGCGATCTGAGATTTGATCGGTCGGGGGCGTTGCGGTTGGGTACCACCAACCCTGTCGGCGGCTCAAAAAAAGCCAGAGAGCTGTTGTCACAAGCGGTAATGGGTGGCACTGCTGTGGTACTGGAAGATGCGAGCAAGAGCGCCGACGTGGCCTTTTGCCAGGTCCTTCCTGGCAAGTGGAAAGCGAATGTTCCAGACAACCGCCCGGCGTTCGTGGTACGCATTGACTTTGCAGATTTCGAGAATGTACTTGGCGACGAGCGCGCGCTGCAATCCTTCGACGCGGGTTGGGGCTTACTGCATGAACTCGATCATGTGGTTAACAACTCTCTGGACGCCACTTGCCTGGGTGACCCCGGCGAGTGTGAAGCGCATATAAATGAGATGAGACGTGAATGTGGTCTTCCCCAACGAGCAGAGTACTTCCATACGTATTCACCGCTGACGGTGAATTCGGCTTTCATAACTCGGTTGGTTCAGCTTTCCTTCGAGCAGGAAGAGGAGTCCAGTGGAAAGAAGAAGCGTTACTTGCTGGTCTGGGATGCGATGCTAGTGGGCGGCATTACTGAAAATAAGAAGATTGCGGTTTTGCGATAACTCTATCCTGACTTTCCGGCTAAACCCCTTCCGAGAATAAAATCTATCTGGGTTCTTACGATTGGCAGGCCTGCTCGTACTCCTTAACGGGCGTCGGGCCAGGTGCGCCGCGCGGATTGCTTAGACATTGATTGGGACTTGCGACGATCAGCTCGAGCATCATGGCCCAAGCGCTCGAGAGTTGCATGGATGGCAAAAACCATCTCCTTTAGATCATTCAGCTCGCGGGGGGATCTCTCCTTGGCCGCGAATAATGCAGTAGCAATCTCGCCACTGAGCTCATGTGAAATTGCCATAGCCTTAGCGATCCAGTCGCGCAAGTTGAAACATTGAAGTGGCTGCGGAGGAGGTGGCATCCTACACATCCTCTGTTACGGACATGTTAATTTCGTGTTAAATAACCCGGCCGCACTCTGCTACACCCGTTCTCACTCTCAACCGATCTGATTCAACCTGCGGTAACAAACATTTAAGGCGCAATTCACAGCGCCTTAACCTCCTGCCATTAGAGTCGGTGTTTGAAACTCAACACCGAATACCAATCAAGAGTTGAAACTCGCTAACCTCCGTTAGGAAGCGAGCCCATCAATCGTTCACGGCTGATCCTTCATAAACGACAGGAGACATTGTCATGTATAGCAGAAACTCCCAACGGCAAGCTCGTGTTTCTCTAATATTGTTCGCTCTTGGAGCATTGGTTTTGTTCCAATCATCAGGGGCCGCGGTTCTGGGCCAATCGGGCTCGACCGGAACTCTGACCGGCGTCGTCCAGGATCCAAATGGCGCGAGTTTACCTGGGGTGACTATCGTATTGAAGAACGTTGGCACTGCTGCCACGCGCACCGTTACCACGAATGAAGAGGGGCGATGGACCATGCCAGCTCTGCCCGTGGGCCCCTATGAGATTACCTACGAGCTTGCCGGTTTCAAGAAGCGAGTCAGAGAACGGGTTGAGGTTGAGGCAAGCGTGCCACGTACGCTTGAAGACAAGCTGGAAGTCGGTGAAGTAGGGGCAACCATCAACATCGTGGAGGGCGCCGCTCTGGTCACACCCGAAACGGCTACCACCTTTCGACAGCTATCAGCGGATGAGTTGGTATCGGTGCCCACCTCGACTCGCAGTTTTACCCAACTACTGTCAACTGAGGCTGGAGTAAACACGGAATTGTCGCCAGTGCTGACGAACGGAAACGGCAATCAGTCGCCCTCCGTCAATGGCACGCGGACCACCAGCACGAGTCTTTTCTTCAACGGAGTGGACGCCACCAATATCACCTCAAACGAAGGTTCCTTGAATGACAATATCGCGCCGGCGCCGGAGACCCTCCAGGAGGTGAAGTTGCAGACCAGTCTTTACGACGCTTCGACCGGGCGTTCGGGCGGCGGCAACTTTCAACTCGTTACCAAGACCGGCGGTAATAAGTTCAACGGCACTGCCTACTACTACATTCAGAATGAGAAGTTCAATGCCAACGATTTCTTCTTCAACAAAGAAGGCATTGACCGTCCCAAAGCGCGGCGCAACGAGGGGGGCTTCACAATCGGCGGCCCTATCGTCAAAGAAAGGTTCTTCTTCTTTGGCGGCTACCAATACACCAAGGCGATCACTGGCTTCGTGCCGACCGCCAGAAGCACATCAGTGCTGCCATTGGCTCTGGGGCGGATTAGCAGCGCTCGAACGGCGCAGAATCTCGCCGACGCCTTCAACGCGGAGAATGGCTGCACTGTTGGCGTAAACTGCCTAACAGCCGCTGACATTTCGCCTGTGGGGCTGCGGTTATTTAACTTGATCAACCCAGCGACGGGAGACTTCGTTATTCCGTCGCCGCGTTCCGATGCGCGCCTCATCGGCGTTGATCGCGCAGGAGCGCGGGCGTTTCAGTTTGGCAATGCACCGGGTGTTGTTAGTCGCACCTTGCGCGAGAACAACCCGCTGGTGCAGCAGCTCAACGTGCGTCCCTCGGAGTTTGAGCAGCAACAGTTCACCACTCGTCTTGACGGGCGGCTAACTACCGCCAATACGCTGAGCGGCACCTTCTTCTTCAGTAACTTTCCGGCACTTGACTCTTTTCCCGATCCGTCCAGCCTGATCTCACCGTTTGTATTGCGACGTGCCGATCGCAACCGTACGCTAGCTATCTCCGACCAGCACGTCTTTGGTCCGACTCTCATCAACGAAGCACGCTTCGGCTTCTTTCTGCTGAACAACACGCGCACACTCGACGATCCGTTCCTGTCTCAAGAGATGACCAGCGAGGCATTAGGCATCGGCAACCCGGCGCTTTTATTTGATGACAGCCCGGGCACAAGACGCCTCGGACACTTCATCGGCAGACCCGGAACCAATCTGTCGCAGTTTTCCTTTGGCGGACCAAACGATTCTTTTAACCAACGCAAGCAGCAAACTTACAGCTTTGCCGACAATGTCACTTGGATCAGAAATAACCACACATTTCGCTTCGGCGGCGATTACAAACGTCACCAGTACGACTCGACTTTGCCGGAAGAACAGGCCACGGAGTTTGAGAAGTTCGACAGCATCACGCAGCTCCTGACGGGCAACGCGACCGAGGCCGACACGCAGTTCGGAACCACCGTGAAGAGTTTCCGTTTCCAGGATTTCAGCGGCTACCTCGCGGACGATTGGAAAGTTTCCCGCAAGCTAAGCCTTAACCTCGGCCTCCGCTACGAGCTCTTCATGTGGCCCACTGAGAAAGATGGCCGCATCGGCAACTTCGATTTTACCGGCTTCGAGCAATGCTTCTCGCAGACTGGCGGAACGCTGGCCCTTTGTGACAGTCCGTCGCCTGGCTTCATAATTCCGGACAACGTGCGGCCGACCGGGCTCGGCAATGTGGACGCGGCGATTGCGGTGACGGCTCGTGCCGGCAACCTGCACACACTCAACGGGCAAGATAGAAACAACTTCGCCCCGCGAATCGGATTTGCCTATTCACCCTTTGACTCGAACCGCATGGTCGTGCGGGGCGGCTTTGGTGTCTTCTACGACCGGCCCAGCGCCGCTTTCATCAACACGATCTTCAGTAACTACCCGTTTCTGCGGGAAATTGAAATTACCGTCCCGTCCGGCAATGTGCCCATCACGACCGCATTCTCTGCGCAGCCGACCACGCTTCCGCTCAGCAATTGGCTGCCTTTCACGATCATGCGCGGTTCCGGTACCGGCGGCACTTATGTCATCCGCGACAACACCGGAGTAACTCGCGACGCACGTGGGAACACCACCCCACCGGGTAACATCGCCGAGACGTTTGAATTTCGCGCCGTGGATCGCAATCTGAGGACTCCCTATGTGCAGCAGTTTAACCTCGGGTTTCAGTACGAGGTCACGAAGAACATGCTGTTCGAGGCGCGCTACGTCGGCACGCGCGGCAGGAATCTGTTGCAGGCCGTCGCTTTCAACCAGGGATTCGATCTCAACGATACCAACACGCCGGAGCACATCTACGAACGCTTCAACCAGGCTTACGCAGCCGCCGGTTCACCTAACGGCCCACTCAACGCTGGAACCACTGCTCGCGACCGCGGTCTCGGCAGGGCCTTCGGTTTTGCGAACCCATATCGCGTAGGGGCATCAGCCACCTGCGCTGCGAGCGTATTAGGTCTACCTGGCGGAACCCCTCTGGATCTAAATCTGGCAAACCCATTAACGTGCTCCGGAAGCACGCTTGGCGGCGGTCAAGTAATAAACTTCGAGGCTCGGGTGCCAATCCTCGGCTTTAACGTGCCCGAAGCATTGCTGCTGCAATCAAATGGGGAATCGAGTTATCACGGCGCCCAATTCAGTCTCAGTCAACGGCTGACTCGTGGCCTCCACTTCAACACGGCCTACACCTGGTCCAAGTCGATTGATACGAGCTCAAGTGACCCGGGAAGCACGGCTGGTTCCGGTAAGCCAGACGTGCCTAATACAGGCTTCGTGGTACAAGGCGACCTGCGTAATCTCGACGCGAATCGCGCCGTCTCCGATTATGATCGTACGCATCGCTTTAGTCTTAACTTCGTTTATGACATCCCGACATTTGGCTCCGGCAGCAAATTCTTAACGGGTTGGCAGTTCTCCGGCTTTTTCCAGGCGCAGACTGGGACGCCCTACAGCATCTTCTCTCCCGAACCGGAGATCGGCAGCGCCACGCAATACCGTGATCTGGTACGCGGCTCCGGCGGCCTTTATCGACTTGGCTTCGGCAGGCCCTCGCTTTGTGGGAACTTGGACCAGCAAGGGTCTGACATTACCGAAGCCGCGTTCAATCGTTCGGCTCTTTGCTCCTCTTTAGGGCAAAACGGAAACCTGGGCCGCAACGTTCTGCGTGCGCCATCACAGTCCAGGTTTGACCTGGGGCTGGTGAAGAGTACGAGACTTACCGAAAACGTGGCTGTTGAGCTTGGTTGGGACGTCTTCAACGTATTCAATCGGGCAAATTTTGGTTCGCCCGACTTTGAGTTGGGCAGTCCGGACTTTGGTCGAATAACGAGCACAGTTGGCGGCCCGCGCGTTATGCAGTTCAGAGCGAAGCTCAAGTTCTAAGCGGATGCTGAAGAGCAGATTGGGAGCAGTGCGGCGGCGGCAAGCCCGGGTGGTCATTTGCAGGTAAGGAAGGGGGCAAAGCGGAGCGCGCCCCCGCTCAAGCCGCATAGCCACTCAACTCTGTCTTGCACAAACCAACTGCAGTACTTCTCAGGTTGGAAGCGGCCAAAGCACAGCGCGCCCTTGCTCCCAAAGCAATGAAGGAGCTGGATTCGTACTCCTATTGGAAGAGAAAGAAGTGACTTGAGTTACCACAGTATTGCGGATAACGGAGTTGACTGGCTTGCCGCTCGAGCGGGGGCGCGCTCCGCTTTGCCCCCTTCCCGACCTGCAAGTTAGCGGGGCTCGAGCCGTCCTTTTGGGGATCGCTGAGTTTTCACACAGCCTAGCAGCCTTTCCGTTAGGAAGGCGGCAAAGCCGCTGGTTGCAGCCCTGCTGGTGCTTAATCAGAAGCTCCTGAAGTTGTCGCACAGTTCGCGATTCAACATTATGTCGCTTCCAGAGACGTCACTTGCTGATCAGAAGGATCCGAACCAGCCTTCGGATGATGTCTATGATGACGGATTTCTCCGGGTTGAACACAAGAACTATTACGTCGCCTGCGGCGGCCAGTCAATCAAGCTTCCACGCACGGAGTTTTTGATTTTCTCTCGTTTAGCTCGTTCACCCGAGAGAATCGTTTCGGCCGAGGAGCTTTGGGAATACGCCTGGGGAAATGACAAACCCCTTAACACGGAAAGTTTGCATGTCTATATTTACCGGCTCCGAAGCAAGCTCCTGCCCTATAACTTGCGGATAGAGACCATGGTCAATGTTGGCTACAGGCTACTCCTGGACAGATCGCGGCGAGCTTGATGTTCCGCCGGCGCCGGCCCCGAAGTTTATCTAGAGTTTAGATGCAGTTCAGATGGATGTAACAGCCGGCACGTAGAATTCAACGAAAAAACTTTAGGAGAAAAATATGTTCCCCGCCTGGCAAACCTGCCGATGTTCGGCCTTATTCATTGTTTTGACGATGGCGTTACTTGGAGTTGCCTGCAGCGGAGGTGGCGGCGGCACCGGATCAGGTTCGAACGAAGCGGCGGTTATCAAAGTAGATGGCTCCAGTACTGTCTTCCCGGTCACCGAGGCAGTCGCCGAGGAGTTCCAGAAAGTGAAGCAGGGAAGGGTAAACGTGACAGTGGGAATTTCAGGGACCGGCGGTGGTTTTAAGAAATTCGCGCGCGGCGAGATTGATGTTACCGACGCCTCGCGTCCCATTCTCACCGATGAGATGGCCCAGGCGAAGGCCAACGGGATTGAGTTTCTCGAGCTGCCCGTTGCTTTTGATGCACTGACGGTGGTAGTAAATCCGCAAAACACCTGGGTGACTTCCATGACAGTAGTTGAGTTAAAGAAGATCTGGGAACCTGAGGCGCAGGGCAAGATCACTCACTGGAACCACATTCGTCCCGATTGGCCCAATGAGAAGATCGTACTTTTCGGCGCCGGAGCCGACTCCGGCACATTTGATTATTTCACCGAGGCCATTGTCGGCAAGGCCAAAGCAAGCCGGGGCGACTACACGGCAAGCGAAGACGACAACGTGCTGGTTCAGGGAATTGAAGGTAACAAATATGCCCTCGGCTATATCCCTTATGCCTACTTTGCTCCTCACAGCAATAGGATGAAAGCAGTCGGCATCGAGTGGGATAAAAACAAGGTTAGGGAACCAGTGCTACCGAGCCTTGAAAACGTGCTGGCCGGAACCTACAACCCCCTGTCGCGACCGCTGTTCATCTACGTCAGTCGCAAGTCGCTCGATAAGCCTGCCGTAAAAGAATTCGTCGAGTTCTATCTCAACAACGTCAAGACTCTTGCTGCGGAGGTCAAGTATATGCCGCTTACCGACGCTGCCTACCAAATGGCCATGGACCGGCTCCGCACCTTGCAAACCGGAACGGGTTTTGGCGGAGTTCCCGAAGTCGGACTTCCGGTAGAAGAGATTCTCAAGCGACCACCGAAGTCATAGGCGCGCGCTTATCGCGAAGGAAGAGAGCCAGTCGTCTCATTTGCCTTGAGTTTCGCGGCTCCGGGTAACCGCCAATGACCATAATTTAACATTTCTCATTTGTCCGTCGGGAATTGTTGGCTTCTTGTTCGTGTCCGTTCGTGTGATTTCGTCGATCGTTCTCATCAATCGGCCAAGCAAACGATCCACGAAGTAGCACGAAGCACCACGAAATGAGATCAAAAAATGACCGAATGACAACCTGAGAAATGGAACATGGAAATTGAGCCTACTCGCAGAGCCTCAGCCACCAAACGCCTGTCTCATGTTAAGGAGCGCTTCATCGAAGCGGTCCTATTCCTGGCAGCCTTTTCGTCCGTAGCTATCACCGTGGGAATAGTGGGCACCTTGCTCTACGAATCGGTGAGCTTTTTCGCGCACGTTTCACTCAAAGAGTTTCTCACTGGCACGCTCTGGACGCCCCTTTTTGCATCACCGCGCTTCGGTATCCTACCGCTCGTAACAGGGACGTTGGTGACGACGGTCGTAGCATTATTGGTGGCCTTGCCCATTGGTACTGTAGTGGCGATCTACCTGAGCGAGTTTGCCCCTTCGTCCGTGCGGGAAATTGTCAAGCCGGTGCTTGAGCTACTCAGCGCGGTTCCCACGGTGGTTTACGGATACTTCGCCTTACAGTTCATGTCGCCGCTGCTGCAGAAGCTCTTCCCGGGCTTACCGACGTTCAACATGCTGAGTGCGGGCGTGGTGATGGGAATCATGATCATTCCTTACGTGAGTTCGCTGAGCGAGGACGCGATGCGCGCCGTTCCGATGTCGCTTCGTGAGGGCGCCTACGCGATGGGAGCGAACCGCATCATTACCGCCTTGAAAGTTGTCTACCCGGCGGCTTTATCGGGAATCGTGGCCTCTTACATCCTGGCGATTTCACGCGCGATTGGCGAAACGATGATTGTGGCTATCGCCGCCGGTATGCAGCCCAATCTGACGCTCGACCCACGCGAGCCGGCGGCCACGATTACGGCCTTCATAGTCCAGGTCAGCCTCGGTGATCTCCCACACGGCAGTATCGGATATCAATCGATATTTGCGGCGGGTGTCACTCTTTTCATCATGACGCTCGTTTTCAATATCCTCGGTTACATCCTGCGCAGGCGCTTCAGAGAGGTCTATTGAGTGAGAGACTTCAAGCGCATTATTGCCAAGCGTAAGCGACAGGACTTCCTTTTCAATATCGTGGGGATAGTGTGCACCCTGGTAGGCATAGTTACTCTGGGTGCGCTGCTGGCTGATCTTTTGATAGACGGACTGATCCGCCTTAACTGGACCTTTCTTACTTCATTCCCTTCGCGCTTCGCCGAGAGGGCAGGCATCCTCTCTTCCTGGGTCGGAACGCTCCTCATAATGCTGGTGACCGCGTTTACAGCGGTCCCGTTGGGAGTCTCCGCCGGAATATATCTGGAAGAGTATGCTCGAAAGAACTGGCTGACGAATCTAATTGAAATAAACATCGCCAACCTGGCCGGCGTACCGTCGATAATCTACGGCTTGATGGCTCTGGGCCTGCTCGTCTATCAATTCCGGCTGGGCCAGAGTGTGCTGACTGGCGGGCTGACGCTGGCTTTCCTGATTTTGCCCATCGTAATAGTCGCTACGCGGGAAGCGCTGAGAACCATTCCTCAGGGTATACGTGAAGCGGCTTACGCGCTGGGCTCCACAAAGTGGCAGGTAGTCAGACATCATCTCCTTCCTTATTCGTTGGGAGGAACGATGACTGGAATTATCATCGCTCTGTCGCGGGCCATTGGCGAGACCGCCCCGCTCATTACCATTGGGGCTCTTACATTTATTGCTTTCTTGCCGCCGTTGCCCCTCAAAACGCAGCCCCCATTTCTATCTTTCGATTGGTTATGGTCGCCCTTCTCAGTGCTGCCAATTCAGATGTTCAATTGGGTTTCACGTCCGGATCAGGACTTTGTGGTGAACGCCGCCGGCGCAGGATTGGTATTAATCGTAGTGACTTTGCTACTCAATGCAATTGCCATCCTGATCCGCTACCGGGTGCGCAAGCGAATCAAGTGGTAGGGTGTGGTTGATGACCATGAAAGAAGAGTTTGCTCGCCCACAGGTTAGTCCGAAGATCGCCGGGTCGGGGCAGAAGCCGGTTGAGCCGAAGATCAAGGCCGAAGTAGAAGGTCTGAACTTCTTTTATGGAAAGCTGCAGGCTCTCAAAAATATCAACATGGTCTTCAACGCCAATCAGGTGACAGCCATAATTGGCCCCTCGGGTTGCGGAAAGTCAACCTTGCTGCGCTGCTTCAATCGAATTCATGACCTTTACCCGGAAACCCGCTATGAGGGAAAGATCATCTTGCAGCCAAGTGGTATCAATTTGATCGGCCCGGAAACGGATCCTCTGGAAATGCGTATGCGCATGAGCATGGTTTTTCAGAAACCCAACGCCTTCCCAAAATCTGTCTTTGACAATGTGGCGTTCGGACTTCGTTTGCGAGGCGTTGCCGGCAAAGAACTTGAGCACCAGGTTGAACAATCGCTTCGCGCCGCGGTTCTCTGGGACGAGGTAAAGGACCGGCTGCGCGAGTCTGCTTACACTCTTTCAGGAGGTCAGCAGCAGCGCCTTTGCATTGCCCGTGCTCTGGCGACCGAACCGGAAATGTTGCTGTTTGACGAGCCCACGTCAGCGCTCGATCCCATAGCCACCGCGAAGATAGAAGATCTGATATTCGATCTGAAGCGGGAAGTGACGGTGGTCATTGTGACGCACAACATGCAACAGGCAGCACGTGTATCTGATTTCACAGCTTTCATGTACCTGGGTGAGCTTATTGAGGTAGCGCCCACAAAGGTAATGTTCGAAAATCCAGCTATTAAGCTGACCGAAGAATACATTACAGGGCATTTTGGATAAACTGAATCATATGTCCGCACAGTTCTCGAAATCAGTCGATCCGAATGGGGCGGCTGTCATGCGACCCGACCAAAGCACTGAGCCGATCACTTCACCGGCCAAGATAAGTGTGCGGGGTCTCAACTTTTACTACGGGCGCGTGCAGGCTCTTTTCGACATCTCTTTAGATATTCCGGAACGGATCGTCACGGCTTTCATTGGCCCATCAGGCTGCGGCAAATCAACGTTTCTGCGGATACTGAATCGGATGAACGACATAATTCCCGGCACCCGAGTGGAAGGAGAGGTCTTGATTGATGGTCGGAACATCTACGCGACTAGAACCGATGTCGTGGAACTGCGTCGCACCGTAGGGATGGTTTTTCAAAAGTCGAACCCATTTCCCAAGTCAATATTCGACAACGTAGCATATGGCTTAAGGATCAATCGGATGACCTCGAGCAAAAGTGAGCTTGAAGGATGTGTGGAACAAGCGCTCAAAGACGCGGCGCTTTGGGTTGAGGTTGCGGATCGCTTAAAACAATCCGCGCTCAGCTTATCAGGAGGCCAGCAGCAAAGATTATGCATAGCCCGAGCCCTCGCCATTCGTCCCAGCGTGATCTTAATGGACGAACCCGCGTCGGCATTGGACCCGATGGCCACCTCGAAAATCGAGGAGCTGATTGTTGAATTAAAGAAACAGTACACGATAGTGATCGTTACGCATAACATGCAGCAGGCGGCGCGCGTTTCCAATAAAACTGCGTTCTTCTGGCTGGGTAAGCTCATCGAAGTGAATTTAACCGAGAAGATGTTCACCAACCCCGACGAGGAGCTGACGGAGGATTACATAACCGGGCGATTTGGCTGAGGAGGGGATATCCACAGATTACGCAGATTACAGAGAAAGAAACATTGAAAAGCGTGCTCGGTAGTGTCCGAGCCTTCTGCCGGTTTGAGCTTCAGGTTCTCTGTGGAATTGGCGGAATCTGCGTAATCTGCGGATTCGGAATTGAGATTAATTCATGAACCAACATCGACATCTTGACGACGAACTGAATTCCCTACGGGATCGTGTGTTGTTACTGGGCGGCGAAGCCGAAGCAGCCCTTCAGAAGGCCATGCACTCGCTGATGGACCGGGACAGCGATCTCGCGCGCGGTGTCTTGAATCACGACGACGCGATCGATCGGATTGAAGTAGAAATCGATCGGCAATGCATAGATATCATCGCCCTCAGGCAGCCTGCGGCCCGGGATCTTCGCTTCGTGATTTCGGTGGCCAAAATGGCCCCGGTTCTGGAGAGGATCGCTGATCACGCCTGCAACATCGCGCGTGCGGCCATCGATTTAAATAATGAGCCCGAGCTCAAACAGAATATCGAACTCCGCCAGATGGCCGAACAAGCTTCCGGCATGTTGCGCGCGGCGCTGGACGCGTTCACTTCCAACGACGCGCTGGCGGCGCGAGAGGTCATCACGCGAGACATCGATATTAACGAGCTTTACAATCGAGTATTTCATAACCTAATCGAGAGAATGGTATCCGAGCCTTCGACAGCCAGTCGCGACGCGCGCTTGATCTTCGTGGCCAAGCACCTGGAGCGCATCGGTGATTACGTTACTGATATCTGCGAGTTGACCGTCTACATGGCGGAAGCGGCTTTTATCAAGCATAGCAATTGAGGCCCATGGCGCGACCTGTTTTGATCATCGAAGACGATCCTGATATTTCGGAGAGTCTGAAATACAACCTCGAGCGGGAAGGACTTCCAACCGTTCTCGCAGCCACTGGCGAGCAGGGCTTGATCGAGGCGCTGAACGAACGTAATCCACCAATGTTGATTGTGCTCGACCTGATGTTGCCAGGTATGAGTGGCACGGAACTTTGCCGCCGATTTCGACGGGAACCCTTAACCCGGCGCACCCCGATTATTATCCTGACCGCCAAGGGATCAGAGTCTGATCGGGTGGCTGGGTTGGACCTTGGCGCCGACGACTACATAACCAAGCCCTTCTCCGTCAGAGAACTCCTGGCGCGCGTGCGCGCGGTCTTGCGCCGCATGGATGAAGGCGCCAGGAAGACTTATGAAGACGACCACCTGATGATCGACTTCGCCGACATTCGTGTCGTCTGCGATGGACGCAAAATCAAACTTACTAATAAGGAATTCAGCTTGCTCTCGGTGTTAGCCAAGAGCGCCGATCGGGTTGTAACGCGGCAGCAGCTCCTGGATAACGTGTGGGGCTACAGTTATTATGGCGACGCCCGCACGCTGGATGTCCACATCAGGCGTTTGCGTCAGAAGTTAGAAGAGTGCGGCAATTGCATAGAGACGGTAGTAGGAGTCGGTTACCGATTCACCGGGTGCTCAGTGAAGCCGGAAGGCAGTTGACGCCATACACCAGTCTTGATTCAGCCGCGGATTTACGCGGATTCACGCGGTTAAGACAAACTGTAAAAAAGGGTTCTGCCATCATTCGGGTTAACGTCTTATATTCTCTTCGCTGATCCGCGTGTATCCGCGTAAATCCGCGGCTTAAATAACGGCCGAAGGTACAGATGTCCAGGCACTTCAGCTATTCACTCGCCCTATGTGCCGCACTTGTCGGGATTCTCATCCTCATTGTTACGTATAGCTTCACTGAGTTTGTGGCAGCCGCGCTTGGTTTCGTGGCGGGATACTTCCTTTTGAAGGGCCGCCAAGCCAACCAACCGCCCATATCGGCGCTCCCGACTCAGAATGTACCTGGCTCTTCTGACTCTCGGTCAACCGAGATCTTCGCGCTGGGTAAGCTCTTCGAGGCCACTCTGGATGAGATGCGCGAGGGTTTGCTGGTCGTCGACAACGACATGCGCGTAGTTGCTTCAAATCCCGCCGCGCACCGGCTCTTCAATTTGGTTACCGGCAAACTTGAGTCCCAGCGTTTGACGGAATTGACGCGAAACCCGGCAATCTATAGTGCGTTTAACGATGCGCTCAAAGGAAATGAACGGTCGGGCGTGGAAATCGAAACAAACAACCCCACCCGCCGGGTTTTCGATCTAAGAGTGGTGCCATTGAGCAGCAGCGATGGAATCACCACGGCAGGAGCGATTGGTGTCTTCTTCGACATAACAAAACTCGAAAAACTGGAGCGGGTGAGGCAGGAGTTTCTTTCGAATGTCTCCCACGAACTGAAGACTCCCCTAACAGCGATCGTGGCGTTTGTAGAAACGCTTGAAGCAGGGGCGCTCGATGACCGTGAAAACAGTGAACGCTTCCTCGAAATAATTCGTAAGAATGCCGCTCGGATGCAAAATCTTATCGACGATATTCTCGAATTGAGTGCAATTGAGGCCGGCAATGTCGGTGTCAAGGCGGAAGAAATAGAGCTCAGTCCGCTAATAAATGATGTGATCACGTCTCTTGCGGCAAAAGCCTCTTCCCGCGGCATTAAGGTGAACAACAACGTCCCGCCCGACACAGTTGTCTTTGTTGACCCCAGACGTCTTGAACAAATGCTCAACAACCTGGTTGATAACGCGATCAAGTTCAACCGCGATGGCGGAATGGTAACAATCGCCTGCGAAACGGGCACGCGCACACGCATTCTTGTTAAAGACACCGGGGAGGGGATCCCGGCGCAGCACCTCGAACGCTTATTCGAACGTTTCTACCGTGTGGATCGGGCCCGCTCCAGAGACATGGGAGGAACTGGTTTAGGCCTGGCTATAGTTAAACACTTAGCGCGGGCTCATGGGGGTGAGGTTCGAGTAAGTTCGGAGTTAGGGCAGGGGAGCACTTTCGAAATTGATCTACCTCAGGCAAACGGGATTTCCGGAAGAACTGAACCGGCAGTCAAGCGGAAGCTACCTGGCCAAACCGACACGATGTCTGTTGCTCAGTGAGCCTGCGGCAGCAGGCGCCAGCATAGAGCCTTGGGGCGTGAGCCCCAGGTCACTGCAAATTACCGAACTTAGGACACCACTTGCGTTTCCGTGCGCTCTGGCACACTTCGCTCGGCGCTGTTCTTCGCCAGCAATGATTCGGCCAGAATTCGCAGATTGATCGGTACGTCGGGCGCCTTGCATTCCCCCTTGAGCGGTTTTTTATAGTGAGCCAGCAACGGTATCTCGGCACCACAAAAGTCACAGCCAGCCAGATGGTGTCGGACGAGGGTCATAATTTCAGCCGAGAGGGCCTGAAGATTAAACGAGAGTAGTAAGTTAGACGAAGGGCAAGCCCTCGTCTTTCTAAAAGAGTTTACGCTTGAGGCTATCATTTGAACCGCTGGGGTACTGCACACTTCGGACTTCCATAACTCCACTCGGCCTAAACAACGAAGAGCCAGGGGCATTTGGCGATTCGCCAGGGGGTGAAGGGAGACTCTTAGATCAACAGCAGGAAAGACCTAATTGCCATCCAATTCCAGAGATTTTTACCTCCACATCGAACTATTTCTCTATTGTTATCAATGGTTTTAGCCTTATGTAAAAAGATGTTGCTCATTATTTAAAATCTTGCTAAGATGTGCCCCGTTAAGTCAGAGGGCGGGTCGGCTCTTTGACCTTCCTTTCCAGGAAGAACTTCCTTTGATCATCGGCTCACACAAGAGCCAGCATCCCAATTGATACCCCAAACGGGTAAGTATCTTCTCCTATCGCCAGCAATTTGAGTCTGAACCGTGGGCAACTGCGATTCCGGTTCTCGGTCCTCCCAGGACATTCAGCTTCACCAAACCCGCAATGCGGCTTTCTAGCGCCTCCTTTCTGAGATCACCCGGGCGTTAAGAGTTTCAGTTTCAGTGAAACGACCTGCCAAACCAACAGACACCTTGCTCTCTTTAAGTAAAAACCGATCAAAACCATCTGGGCCACAACGGATAATTCCAGTGAAATCCACAAGTCACGAAATCGAAAAAGAACTCCAACCGAGCGCCGGTGAAAATCAGGCGTCGCAGCAACGGGCGCGCCGCACTGTGGAACGACAGGCGAAGAGTGGCAAGTGGGTTGAAAGCCTTCGTTCCTCAGACGTCGGCCGTCTCTGGACTGAGCTCCACCGCATTGTCTCCCACCACCCTCTGGTCAGAGCTTCGCGTAGCGCAGGACTCCTGGTGGAGGAAGGCGCCACTGCCGCATATACAGACTTAACTCAGGAACTATTTGTTCAGCTCTTAAGTAAGAACAGATTTGAACACTATCTCGAAACGGAGATGACGGATTACGAGATTGAGTGTGAAATCAGCCAGATTGAACTCACGAATCTGTTAACGGCAGAACTCCGGAAGCGGCATCCTGAAAGCTACCGCCTAGCCCGGCGGATTTCCACGCTTATTCAATCCAGTTCTAATTTCCGCCGCTTTGATTCAAGCGGCATGAATGATGAACCGCATCGGCGACTGGCTGACCGGGTTTACGGCTTGAGCGAATGGCCTGACGGAAAACGTCGTCGGGATTCGCATGACCTTGAGCAGCGAGCTCACATGGTTTCGGTGCGAGCGCGTGACACCCGCATGGTCGGCTGCACCGGTGATTCTCAGGTTGTTATCAGCAACTCGGATCTCGAGGACCTCATTGTTTCGGTGTTGGACTCCATGGACTCACCAGCGGACGTACGCACCCTGCGCAGCCTGGTAATGTCTCGACTCCCGGTGATGGATATTTATCTTGTGCCGCTGGATGGCGACGACAGCGACAATGATAATCGTTTCGAACCTGTGGACAAGCGCGATAACGCGGAACAGGGTCTGTTAAGGCGCGAGTCGGAAAATGAAGCAGCGGGGTTTGTTGACCAGTTCTTGAAAAACCTGCACGAAACGGTAAGGGGAAAAATCAAGCAGTACAACCGGATGCTTGGTGTGTTGTGGCACTGCTACCTCAGTCCCGAGCAGTCTACTCAGCTTGAGGTTGCCGCTGTGCTAGGAGTTTCCGATTCGCTTGTGTCAGACTATCGCCGGCGCATTGAGCAGGAACTGCGAGCCCTTTCCTTCTCGGAAGTGGAAGAAGCGCGACGTTTTGAAAGCGCCCTCCGC
>JALZJF010000182.1 GCA_030859905.1 Acidobacteriota bacterium | reverse complement strand
CGACGTCTGACTCTCAAAGATCATTGATATGGACACGCTCTATCTAGTTTTCAAACATCGATTCCAATCTGTATTGGATGCTCTAAAGACGTAAACTCGCCCCAAGCAAACGGAGACTTTACCCTATTGAGGATAAGTCTGTCAAGGCTCGATTACTTAATAACTTAATTTGAAAGTTTCTTAGGCGAACAACGCGCGCCTTTCTCAAGCATAACTGCCTTAAGAGTAAAGAGTGCCTCTCTAGTGCTCGCCCCCATGTCAATTCCCTTCTCCGCGAAGAAGGGCATTATTAGGGGTATTCAAATTAAATGTCAACACGCCCACAAAAAGCCTCGCAATCCGCTCGCGTTGGTAAGGCTGTAATCAGGGAAGGGTTTGATGCGCAACTGCGGTCTCGGTTGCTCACACTATTTCTCGATCAATGAGCCAATGAGCTCAGAGCGAGCCTAATGCCTTCGGCTCGGATTCCAATTCAATCGCAGCTTGACCCTCGTAGTTCACAATGTCGCTTACGCCGAGAATGCTAGAGACCGCATCGAGAGTCGGCCCACGCTGGACGTTTCAGGGCTGTTAGTTCGAGTTGCAGCCATGATCCGCAGCGTGGGCCAGCCGCGCTGTTCCATAGCTTTTTACGGAAGGCAAATTCAATTTCACAAACTCGTCACCAAACGCTTGCTGTAAGTACATTGCCGCCATGCGCCAGGGTTGACGTATTGCTTTTGCGCCTCCGGGCATGGGGACATAAGCCAGATGCGCAACCCGGTCGGCGGCCGCGGAATCAGCCACGAAGAACCCACCTCCCCACATGCGGCCGTCGGTGCCAAAACCAAGCCCGTCCATCGCCACACCTCGGCATCCAGCCCTTGAGGCGCAGTTGTCCAAAGTTGTACGTCACCAAACACTTCATGACCGGTTTTTCGAGGCACCCCTCGTCGCAGAAGATATCTGCTCCTAAATGTTGGACAGGGCGAGAACCTCGATGAGGTGAGGTTAAGGGGCCACGAGGGGCGGCCACGGAGTGCCGCCCCTACTATGTTATTGACATCGCGAGACGCAATTGTAGAGGTGTCACTCGGTGGGCACCCTCGTCGCATGCAAATTTTGGGCGCTTTGTCAGGATTGGAAACGCAAGACCCTTATCTGGAATTGCAAAACCCCTTATATCTGAGTATCCTTTGCGGGCCGCTCGGACACACTTTTCAGGCATCGTTATAAATCTCTACGCTGGGAAGCCACGAGCACCCCTCCAGGCGTTCTGTCGAGTTTCGATGAACAGAATGATTTCTCACAAATCCGGTTTGCCAACCTCTCGGTCGGCTTTCTTAATGCTCGCCTCAGCCCTGGTGCTTTTCGCACTGGTTAACCCTGTTACTTCACAGTCAACCACAGCTGGCGGTGTGGACTGGATTTTGGTGCTGGACACCTCCGCGTCCATGCGCGGAGCGGGCGGGGCTCGAGATATCTTCGCGACTGTAAGAAATTCAGTCGGCGAGTTTATACGCCAAGCGCGCGACGGCGATTCGATCACATTTTTCACTTTCGATCGTGATACTCGGATGCACCCCACCGTCAGGATCGCCGACGAAACGGACAAACGCGACCTGCTGCGGGTGCTGGATGAGATCAAACCCGAAGGCGACCGAACCCATACGGGCAAGGCACTGCGGGATGCGCTTAAGCGCGCCGCGGAAGTGGGAAGCCGCGTAGACGCCGCTACGCGCACCGTCACGATCGTTCTCTTCACCGATGGCATAGAGGACGTGCGTGACATCTCTAATCCGGTCAGCATACCGTCCAATATCGATATGCTGCCCGAAAAGCGTCCTTTCATCTTCTTTATATCTCTCGGCGAGAGCGAGCATGAAAAACAACTGGACGAGTTCGTGAATCACGCTGCCATTGAAGGACGCGGCGAGGTCGTCCGCGACCCGGGCGCGCAACGACTTGCCGAGCTAAACGCGCGGGTTCGAATGCGCATCACCCTCCCTATTGAGTTGGAGATTGGCCTCGAACCAACAGACATTGACTTCGGGCAGTTACAACCTGGGGAGACAACTGCACGCCATAATCTCTATGTTCGCGGCAACCTCGCGGCAAAAGCCAGCCTTTCGCTCGGTGATCCTGCGGCGGGCGAAGTGGTATTGATAGAACCAACCGAGGCGATAGAGTTGCGAGCGGGAGAAACCGTCGTCGTTCCCGTTCGACTCTCCGTTGCACCCGGCGCTCCGGACGGAACGCGCTCACTACGGCTGACTCTTACAGCTCACGCGCCTGGGCCGGACGCCGCCGCTCACAAGGTGACGATCGACGGGCGTCTTGAGGTTGCGCACATTTCTGTTTGGAGCAGAGCACTAAAGTGGCTGGCGATCCTTCTGATCTTGCTGGTGCTGGCCACCATTGGGTTCAGCCTCCTTAAAGGCGAATTCCCGTGGACAATGTGGACGAACTGGAGGGAGCGAAGACATCTTGAAGGCGAGATTGAAGTCATACATCCGGTTCCACCACAACCAGAAGGAGCATTTATTGGCTTGCGCAATCTACGGCAAGACCGGGCAGCGCTCGATACACTTGTACCCGACGGTGCGACTGCCGACGCCAATGCGGAGATGACGACCCGTTTTAAGAATGGGCGCAAGTTAATTAGCTTGACCCGCACCGCAGGTGCGGTCCGTGTTAATCGGGCTGAAGTCGTGACCACTGATCTCTACGATGGTGATGTGATCGAACTCGGTAATGCCCGCCTTCGATTCAACTGGATAGGGCACGCACGCCCAACAGATTCCGACGAGAATTTCTAAGCGCTCTTGCGGTGTATCGGCCGTCTCGAGTTTTAGTAGAACCGTTCCTAAGTCTTCAGGAGAATTGTCATGCCAAGAAGCAATGTCGTTTTTCGCCCCACCGTTGTCATCGGGCTGGGAGGCACCGGCTACGAGGTTGTGCTCAAACTAAAAAAGAACTTCATCGATACCCATGGCACAGTTCCGCCGATCATTCGCTTTCTGACGTTTGATACAACTACGAACGTCATCACCAGCGTGAAGGCGCGCGACAGATCACCCGTTACCCTCGATCCGAACGAGCAATACGTGGTGCAAATCCCGAATCCCGCCGGTCTGTTGGGTGGTGATAACCCGCATCTGGAAGAATGGTGGCCGCGCAGCGTTCCCATGGGCGCCATTATCGCTGGGGCAGGACAGGTTCGTGCGCGTGGACGCCTGGCGCTCTTCGCTAAAAGCTCCGACATCTTCGCGCGCATACGCAATGCAATCGAAGGCGTGCGGCTAATTCAAGCGGAAAAGCAAGCTTACCGGGACCGGTTTCTCGTCTCAAATCGCGGTGGCGCAGAGGTTTATATCGTCGGCAGTTTGGCCGGCGGAACGGGCAGCGGCATGTTTTTGGACACCGCCTTTATTGCTCGAAGCTTCATCGACGCCCAGTCGAACATCACTGGCGTTTTGGTCCTGCCGGGCATCTTCACCGGACGCGCAGGCACGCAACTCGTACAGCCCAACGCCTATGGCGCCCTCAAGGAAATCGAAGAGTTCTCGCGTTTGGGACTCGACTATAGCTTCAAGATCCGGTACGGCGGCCAGCTCGAAGTAGAAGCCAAGCAGCCGCCCTTCGATCTTCTGTACTTAATTGATAGCACCAACGAAACCGGTAATGGCGTGCGCGAACAGAGTGAACTGCTATCGCTTGTAGCCCAGGGGATGCATTTGCAGATAGGCTCACAGATAGGCACGGACAGCGCCAATACAGTGGACAACATCAAGACCCACTTGAACGTGGTTGGTACGGTGCGCAACCGCTCACCCAAGTATTGCAGCTTCGGTGTCGCCACGCTCACCTTGCCGGTGCGGGAGTATGAAACGCTGGAGATCGACGCGGCGCGGCAACTCCTATGCGATGGCCTCTTAAACGGTGTGTATGCCGATCAAGAAATGGAGGCGGAGGTAGTGCGTTTCCTCCAGGATCATCGGCTGCGCGAGGACGAAATTGACGATGTGATCGAGGCGCTCAGCGAACGTGAGGGTGGCGGGCAGATGCGCTTCCCGATACCGCCGCCCTCTATCAAGTTTGATCGGACGGCGCAGACCATGATGAAGCAACTCCATGTCACTCACCGAAGTCGTATGGAGCGTCAAGCCGCGCAGGGAGTTGAGACAAACTACAAACGTCTGCTCGATGCTTCGCTGCAAGCGATCGACGGTTGGTGGGGGCGCGCCATCAATCGCCAGAACGGCTTAAACTATGCCACGCGTTTTATTGAAAAGATTCTGGTCAAGCTCGAATGGTATCAGCACATGATGGAGAACGAGGCGCGCGAAGAACAAGCAAAAATGCGCGCCCTCAACTTCAAACCGCTGGAAGAGCAGATTGAGGAGGCCAGCGGAGCCTTTTTCAGGACCGAGAAAAGTGTGCAAACCGCTTGCGAGAACTACAAGGGGTTGGTTGACCGTGAGAGCGAGTTGCACTTGCAGGTGGCGCGTCGCGAAAGCGCCGCTGAACTTTACGGTGCATTGCGGACACGCATCGAAAATCTGTTGCACCAATGTTCACGCATTCGTCTCAATATGGAGTCGGCTCTCAAGCAGCTCGAGCAGAACTTCCTCGATGCCAGCGCGCCACGCAGCGGGGAAAGTCCCTTCGAGCATGTGCTCCGCATCGATCACGACACAAAACGCCCGGACATTCTGGCCGAAGAGTTCATCAAGTGGCGGAACGACCAGGACGGCACGCTGGCCGAGTGGACCGACCTGAACGCAGAGACGGTGGCCCGCGAAATCCTGAACTTCGTCAAAGAACGTCATGAACCTTTGACCGGCCTCCCGATTGACGAGGTTCTGCGTCGCGGCGATCCTGAGCAGGTCGAGCAAAACCTTAATCAACTTTCCCGTCTCGCCGTTCCCTTATGGCGTTACCGCGAAGAAACTATACCACTCAACAATCGCGGTGTTATTCACTCTCTATACCTCTACGGCGTAGAGGACGCGGAGACGACCATTCTCAAAGATCCCAAGATATCCAGCAGAGTGCCCCGAGGTGAAAACGCACCCAGCTTCGTCTCTATGCGAGACCAGCAGCGCGTTATGCTGTTCAAAGTGAGGGTTGGAGTCCCGCTATTCGCTCTTCATGGCATTGAAGAAATGGAGCGCGCCTACAACGACCCGGACAAGTCGGTGTCGAACCACCTGCACCGCGACTGGGAGTCGTTTCGCGGTCTTGTTCCTCGCTCCGGGGAAGGAGACGCCCTGCGCTGGTTCGCGATCGCGCAGGCGCCCGAACCTCTCGGACTCGTCACGCGACGCGGCGAGTGGTATTTCATCCGCTCGAAGCAGGCAAAAAGAACAGACGCGGGCGAACTCAAGCTTGGTCAAGGACGCCTGAACGCTTACACAGCCTTCGAAAAGAATCGCAACCTGATCAAAGAGGTCGAAGAGGCGGTGGACATGGTGACGCGCACTGAAGGCGAAGCCCGAATCAACACGCTCTTGCGGTCCTATGTCGAGCAACTCGCGGCCCAGATGTCAAATGTCGACACTTCCATCAAGGAACAGGTTGAACGCGAAATCGAAGAGATTGACAGGTATCTCCAACGCCAAGCGACAATCCGCTGAAGAAAGCCCCGAATGAAGCATGGGTAGTCAATCACGGTAAGAGAACCTCATTTTGAAGCTTAAGCCGACTACGATCATCGCGCTCGACCCGCATGCAGCAGCTTTTTGCGGGGCGGCGCGGACACGCCTCGAACGTGATTTCGGACCGCGCGGACGCTTGATTCAGGCTCACGCCTTAACTTCCGATGGTGGCAAGGAGTTGCGGTTCGTGTCGCCCTCGGAGGTCGCCGACACAACTTTCGACTTGCAAGCAGTCCGCGAACGCGCGCGCGGCGTTCCGGCTCCGCAAGCAAAGGCGATGTTCGAAGGGGCGGCGGCAAATCTGGAGAAGGCGCTCTTCCTGATGCTGCGCGCGGGACGCAGTGCGGCGGAAATGGAAGAGGCAGAGCGTGACGGCATACATATCGTCGACGAGCGCGTCTTGTATCTTGTTCTTTCATCGTCTGAAGGGTTCGCTGGCGAAGTCGTTCTGGAGTTAGTGCGCTTGATTCGCTGGATCTTTGACAAGAGATTCACAGGGGAGCCTTACACGCTTCACCTTCTCGTGCTCCTACCCGATCTCTTCCTCGGTCATGGGGAACCGGATTATGCCACCACATACGCGCTACTGAAGCGTTTGGATCATGCGACTGCGACGAAAATTCAACTTACGCCGACACAGCAGATCGAGCCTTTCGATACTTGTTGGCTGATGGACGGGCGCAACGCCCGGGCTGTCGAGATTGGCACGATGGACAAAAACCTGGCAAGTTACGTCGATGCCTTCGCCGGCTTTCTCACCTCGGAGCCAGAGCGCAGCGGCGCGCTCGCAGGCACTCTCAGGTCGCGCGGTAAAGTCGCGGCTTACAACTCCTTCGGACACGGAGAGCTCTTCTTCCCCGCCGAGATCACGATTACGCGATTGAGCGCGACACTTGCCAGCGATATCATCCGGAGGGCGTTTCTCGCTCCCGGCGCCCCTCCTGCGGATAATCGTCGCAAGTTGCTTCTGGCCGTCAAGCAGTTCGTGTTGAGCAAAGACTTCGAGAGATACTTTGCTGGCTTGGAACAGAGTCAGGGTGCTGTTATCTGGCAGGGGTTCAAGCCCAAGGCGGAGTTGAACGAGAAATTGCCACAGGAGTTTATCGCCGAATTGCAACGACTGCACAAGGACTTCGAGCGCGAATCGTTGCTCGCCTTCCGCAACGCCCTGCTAGCGCGGAGCCACGAGGTCCAGAGGGAACTGACTGGCCTTATAGACGCTGAGATTGATCGCCGCGCCGACGCCGCACCTAATGGACTGGGCGAAACGATCGAATTTCTAAAACTCCTGACCGAACCTGCTGTCGCGCTCGAAGCCGACTTGCTCGGCGAACATCCCAAAAACCTCCTCACGGAACACAGTGCTGTTCAAGCATCGTTGGACGAGCGCCTCGAAGTGACGATTGACCACGAAACGACAGTCACCTTGCTCGATCAAATACATAATCTGCGTGGTCTCCTCTCGACTCTCCGCACGAACCTGCGCCTCCTTCCCCTACCTGCAGGAGCGCTGGAAGAAGAAGTATCAACCGCCTCCAAAGACCCGCTCGTTCGGACATCGGAGGAAGACCGACAAGGTCTCCTCGCTGAGATAGCCGACACAGAAGAACAACTGCAAGCGCTTTGCACTGCTTATCGGCGTGCGGTGGACGAAGAGAACCGCATGGCCGATCAATCGCGGCGCGACGCGCAACGGAAAGCGCGTGAAGTGAAGGCAGCCGGCGTCGATTCCGGTGAGGCCAACTTGCTCAGTCTCGGGAGGCAATTGCGCGAGGCACAACAGACTTTAGCCGACCTGCGCCAGCAGCGGCGAGAATTTCTGCGGCGTTATCTTCTCTTCATTCCCTTCATCACTGCGGTGCTGCTTTTCGGCCTGCCGCTGCTGGCCTCGTTGGGCGACATCGGCTTCGCCTCTGAATTGGTCGATTTTGTCAGCCGGAACTTCAGTTCTTTCTCGCTTTTTCTTCTGTTTTGCGTGGTGATCTATTTGGCTGCAATCTCCTGGGAGTACAAGACCGGGATCAATCGCCAATTCAAGGAAGCCGGGGAGCGCGCGAAAGCTCTCGGCAACGGCCTGGCAGCGGCAGCCGTCCAGTTGAACCGCGCACACAACGACCAGCTGCGCCTCGACTACGAACTCTATGCGCAAAACTTCCGTGCTGAAACAGTCGCCCATCTGATCGAGTCCGCGCGCCGGAGTTCCGACGCCCTGCGCGATACATTAACCTCGCTGCGCGAGGCGCGTGCGGAGTTCGACCGGTTGCGCTCGGAGGCTGCGCCGTCGATCTCAATCATGCGCCGCTCTGTCATCTCTGCCGGCGATTTGGACGCTTACTACCATAAGAAGGTTCCAGATGCTGAGCCGGAAGCCAACACTTTCACGCGTGAGCACGTCGCGCGTTCGCAGGTGCGCCGGCTCACTTCTGACGAGTTCCGCGCCAAACTCACCGGCTTTGTGCGTCGCCGCTTCGATCGCCTCGCCGATCTTTCTATAGAGGACGTTCTGCTGCGTGAAGCCGATCTAGTCTCTTCCACGAATGCGCTGCAACGCCTTCGCGAACTCAGCGACATCTCTGAACCACTGTTGCGACTCCGGGAGACGGACACAAGCAATCCAAACTTCGCACAACGCGACATGACTCTCTGGGCCGCTGCCGAAGAACGCGACAGGATTCTCGAACTCTTCCGGAAGATTCAACCTGAAACCTCGGTTCGCGCCTGTGAAGATCAGAGAACGCTGCGCGTATTGTCTCGCTGTCTGAACTTTCCCGCCCACTTTATTGGTCCAATTGAGCATTATCGCGCTTGCTACGACCGCGCGCCGGAACGCGAAGCGGAGGACCTCCCGGACTTGCTTCCGGTAAATAGCGAAGTGCGACGGGCGCACGAACAGCTTCTGTTGGCGCTGGTTTTTGGTACGGTCGCGCGCCGCGACAAGGGCGACTATGCGCTGGTAAGTCGCCCAGAGAGGACGCTAGGTACCGCGCGCCGGCTGATCGCCGAAAGTCTGGCGGCCGACTTCACTTTTCAGAAGCTGTATGCCGAACTCCGCTCTGGCCTGGAAACCAACTTGTCCGACCACCAACAGGTTTACAACAAACTGTCCGAGTGGCGCGTGCAATCCACCGACCTGGACAGCCTTGAGCGCGAATTGCTGGACGGGCTCGTTCAGAAATATCATCCACTGCGTTGATGCTAACGAACCTAAAGGACCGAACGGCTGCTATTCAAGAGTTGAAGAATACGATAGAAGAACTAACTCACCCGCTCAGCCAGGTATTAGATCAAGTGGATTCCAGGTCAGACGGCCACACCCGAGCTTTGCAAATGCTGATGAGCGAACTCTCGATGGCCTCTCTGCTTTTAGCAACTGCGGATAAACCGTGTTACCAGGAGCGAAAGGTCATAAATGATCTTCACCAAGCTGTCTACGGAAGCGACCTGCTTTTGGTGACTGCGGACGACTATGCGACGATCTATCGAGAATTGCTAAGGCGGTATCCCAAAGTGAGGATAAGTTTGAACCACGCTCCGCATAGCATTCTCTACCTCGAGTCTTACGATAAAGAAAACAGTACTGACTACGCCCGGAAAGCCAAAGAGATGTTTTTGGCTAAATAACATACCAATGACCTCAATCCGGTTCGTAGCTATTGCTGTAATTCTCCTGTTCTCCTTTGCGTGCGCGGCGCCACCACCGCGACAACAAACGCAAAAAGTAGATTTCATTCGCGGCAACGTAGTAGCTGTAGCTGACGGCGACACCCTTACAGTACTCGATTTAGCCAACCGCCAACATCGCATACGCTTGAAGGGAATCGATGCGCCTGAGGGTTCGCAAGCGTTCAGCGCGGTCTCTCGTCAAGGTCTCGCCAGGTTGACATTCAACAAGTCTGTCGAAGTCAAATACGATAAGACTGACCAATATGGGAGGGTCGTAGGTCAGGTGCTTTTAGATGGTAAAGACGTCAATCTCCAACTTCTTGTCGATGGCCTGGCGTGGTTTTATCGCGAGTTCGCCAACGAACTAATACCTGAGGATCGACTCGCTTACGAGCAAGCGGAGTTGTCAGCGCGCTTAGCGAGAAGAGGGTTGTGGGCAGACCAAAATCAGATACCTCCGTGGGAGTATCGAAGGTCGGCGCGAACAGGCTTTGCAACCGACACTACGTCACAAAGGGAGATAAATGCGATCCCCGCGCTTCGTAAGGGTGAGGCAGAACCGCGCGTTATCGGCAACCGCCGGAGCCGTATCTATAAGCGATCAAATTGTCCAAACTATGGAGATGTGTCGCCGCAAAATCGGGTCTATTTCCGCACTACGGAAGAGGCTGAAGCGGCGGGTTATCGGATAGCCAGGAATTGTTCTTAGAAAGCGAGGTTTTATTATCCGCCCGCTCGCTGATTCCTTCGACTCATAGCTGGGGCTCACACCACCAACCATTAATGTTGGGTAATGTACCAGCCCCAAGTCGAGGAGCAATGAATAATGCCAGCAGCTTTACGACGACAGTAACAGGGACTATAGGATTTGAAGAGATTGAGTAACGGACCTACAAGACCTTAAATCCCGTCGAGCGTTCGCCGCGCCGCGTCGGCCTGGAGGACGTCAAACGCGGGATTAATTTCCAGGGCCAACTTCAGGTAATTCGCCGCCTTCCGGTGCTCGCCGATGGCTTTATAGATCATGCCGGCGTGGTAACTGATCTTGGCGTCGCGCGTACCCAGCCGCAGCGCCTCGTCGATCGCCGCTTTCGCCTCCGCGAACCGCCCCTTTTTGAAAAGCGTCCATGCAAGCGCGTCGCAGGTATAGATGTCGGCGCGTTTGGCCCGCTCACTCTGCATGAATGCGAGCGCCTCGTCCAAATTCTGGCCGCGGTCGGCCCAGAAGCGCGCTAGATGACTCATGTCGTTCTCTTCGACGGCCACCTCCCGCTCGGCGGCCTCGAAGGCGTTGTACATCTGCTCCGCCTCGCCCATGCGTCCGAGTTTGGTGTAAAGGTCGCCGAGCGCGAGCAACGCGTCGTGGGAAGAGTCGCGCTTATAAATTTCGACGGCCGCGTCGTAGTCGCCCGCGGCGGCCCGCGCGCGCGCCTTGGCTGCCAGCGCCATGTAGTAACCGGGGAAGACGACGAGCGCCTTATCATACTCGCGCTCCGCCTCGGCAATCCTTCCCGCCCGCACTAACTCTTCACCGAGGTGTACACGGTACCAGGCGACGCCTTCGGGATCGCGCGGGTCGGCGGCCTTGACGGCGACCTGCATCGCCTCGATCGCCCCCTCGGTGTCGCCGTGCAAGGAGCGGAGGTAGGACACGCGGGAGTAAGAGGCAGCGTCCGGCCTGAGGTCCACCATCCTCTGTGCAGCCTCCACGCCCCGCTCATACTCGCCGAGTTCGACGTAAGCGTCCGTCAGTGCGCCATAGACGTCGTGGTCTTCGGGCCCCAAACTCTGCGCCCGCTGCGCTTCGGCGAGGGCGTCCCGGTAGCGGTGGAATGTGAGCAACAGCTTGGCGCGCAGTTTGCGCGCGTCGTAGTTGTCCGGCGCGACTCGGAGCGATCGATCGATTGCCTCCTCGGCCTTGTCATTGAAGCCAGAGTCGCCGGTCTCGCGCGCCTTCTGCATGTAGGCGGAGGCGAGCAGATTGTAACCGTCGGGCTTTTCTGGTGCGAGCTTGATCTGGCCCTCGCCCGCTCGGATGCGCAGGTCGGCGGGGGTTGACTTCCACGCCTCGGCAGCGGGTTGCTGAGGCGCTGCGTCTTCTAGCTGTCTGTCGCGATTAGAATTCGCGCGGATGCCGAAGAGAACGGCGGCGAATAGTCCGATTGCCGCCACCGATAGAAAGATTGTGCGCGGTACTTTCATAAATAAGCCTAAAGTGGGATTTTAAAGGCCCAATTGTGAAGAGTGCCGAGGTTTCCGACGGCACTCTTGATTCCTGTTCCAGCCAATTTCCACCCCGCGACCTTTACGGGAGCACTCCAAGGTCGCAGCAAATCACATGGTGCTCATGCGGTTTGCCCGTCTTGGTGTTGCCTGAATGCGGCACGCCCAGGTACGGGAATCGCTCAAGGTAAGGCACGTCGTTATTGGACACGCCATCCGAGAGTATATTGTTCGGCGAGATATTGAAGGCCGGCGTGAACGGCGTGCCGCCCGCCACCGCTCTGAGCTCGATGTCAACCACGTCGTCAAACACGCGCCGACCGTTCGGGAAACCGGCAAGATCGTTGCCCAACAGTCCAAGCCTGCTGCGCATCCCGACCGGGGTCGGCGGGATAGCGACGTTGAGCCTTTGGTACTCGTGCGGCTGCCCGTCGGACAGGAAGTTGGTGAAGGTCGGCGCGCCCGGCACCGCGCCGGCGGGAATGCCCGTGGCGAAAATCGCCACCAGGTCGGTGCGATTCGCCGGAGGTGCCGTGAACGCCGTCGCCGGTGTTATCGGATCGGGGGAGCCGGGGACGTTAATTCCGAAAACCGCCGAGATCAGCCTGGCAAGTTGCGGGTCGAGGATGAACTGGGCGAACTGTGCGTCATTCACCGGCGTCGATGCGTTGAAAGTGTCTTTGAGCCGGAGAGGGATGACAAGTTCGTTGACCAGCGGGTTGCCAAGCCGCGACACCTGGCGATACGGGCCGGCGTTGAGCGTGATCGCTCTGCCCCTGCCGATGGCGGGCCTGATGACCCGCGTCGTCTGGCGGCTGGCGGTCGCCCATACGCCGATGACCGCGTTCGGGTCGGTCGGGCTGGACGGCGCCGAGTTGTTACGCGTCAAGGCCTGGATCGGAGCCTCGAACGCGATGGTGTTGACGTTGAAGCCGGACGTGCCGTCAACGC
>JALZJF010000174.1 GCA_030859905.1 Acidobacteriota bacterium | reverse complement strand
GGGGCGGACATCCGCTTCATTCAGCAGTTGCTGGGCCACGTCTCGCTGGAGACCACGCAAATCTATGCCCAGGTCTCTATTCGCCAACTGAAGGCCATCCACAGCGCCACGCATCCGGCACGACTCACCAGAGACGAAAGCAAGCGAACGAAGAATGAAGCCGCGGCCGCTGACCCCGCCCGCCCGTGCCCGCCGCCCTCCTTGGTTCATCGCAGCTTGTCGTGTTATCAATCCTGGCGTGTTGGGTGCGGTCCGTATCCCCGCTTCCCGCGCTGGTGCGTTGGGTCGCTCTGCGCGTCACGGGCTGTGCGGAAAAGCTGCACATCCCGCGCCGCGCTCCGCTCATAATGCCGCAGTGAAATTGTAGCAGCCAGCGTAAGCTCCACGGCGCCAGGCCGTGGCATCAAGCCTCATTCGCACGTTGCGTGTTCCATCCCTGTTGTCTTCAATGAAAGCGGAGCAGCTAAAGAGTGAGAGTTGAACCTACCTCTCGTTGTATGGTTCCTGCTAGACTTGTCTCTGGAAACGGCCCGCAGCTAAAGAAGAAAACAAAGATGTCGTAATCATGCAAACCGAATCGCTAATTGAGAGGATCAAGAGCCTGCCGCCGGAGCGGATCAATGAGGTCGAGGCCTTCGTTGACTTCATCGCCGAGCGCGACGAGCGCCGCTTAGCGCAAGCTGCCACGAAGATGTCAGAAGGCGCTTTCCACAATGTGTGGGACAACGAAGAAGATGCCGCCTACGACCGTCTATAACCTCGGGCGATGTCGTGCTCGTTCCGTTCCCGTTCACCGACCATACCGGCACGAAGAAGCGTCCCGCAGTCGTTGTCAGTTCGGCAGTCTATAACAGCGCACGGCGCGATCTGATCTTAATGGCAGTAATGAGTCAGATCAGAACGCCACTCGCTGTCGGCGAGACTCGAGGTCAGCGAGTGGAAGAAGGAGTGGAATCCAATGTTGACGGCCCCCCTTAACAGTCGGGTTTACTGCCCGCTCGCTACGCTCGCGAGCGTGAGTCACAATTTGCGGAAAACGTGTGCTTTCTCAAACGTTGAAGGCGGGGTATCATCAACCAGCCGCCAATGCCAGTCTTTTTTACACACCTCGTTACTACGCTGACATAAGCGACGGTCACTTCTTCGTATGAACAGCAGACGCGGGGTCTGTCAATCCGGAAAGACTGTTAAGAACGGCATTACTGCGCGACGGGCGGAGACGCGTGTCGGCGACATGCCCAAAACTGGTACCCTCATATGTTTGAGTGGGTAATAGACTTTTTTAGTTCAATAACTTTACGAGGGGCGCTCCTCTGGCTCCTTATTTTTGTGCTCAGCTTCGGGGCAAGTCTCGCATTTGTTACATTAGTTCTCGTCAAATTGCCAGCTACATATTTCAAGGAATCGCATAACAGAAAATTTCTGGTCAATCGCCCGCGGATAATTCGCGGGCTGGCAATCGCAGGAAAGAATCTATTGGGTGTCATACTGGTCGTAGTTGGCATTCTGCTGTCCCTTCCCGGAGTGCCGGGACAAGGCATTCTAACCATATTGTTAGGCGTAATGTTGTTGGATTTCCCTGGCAGACGGCGACTAGAACATTGGATCGTCAGTCGACCCAAGATTCTCAAGGCGATAAATAAATTGCGGCACAGATTTGGCAAGCCGACGTTGGTGATCGATTAGAGCGTCCGTGTACGAGTTTTCACACGGTCTCTACCGCGTGGTGGTACTGACCCGTTAACCAGCAGCGAGCGGGATTGCGGCAGTCGCGCGACGAAATGACCGCGGCGCCGGTGATAAAAAGCCTGCAGTCGGCGGTTCGCTGGACCAAAAATGGACCAAAAGGCCCGCGTTGACAATGAAAATCGTCTTTGTTAGGTTGAACTCCGTTTCAGACTTGTCGGCAAGCACTACACAGGGTTATTTCCAAGAGCCATTTGATGGTCAATCCACATTCTAGTCCCCGTCGCTGGCTTTCCCGCCTTCTGGTCCTTCTTCTAATCCTGACAGGGTTGTTGTCCATGAGCGGTTGCGGACTTTTTGGCACCCGCAAGCAGGTGCAAGTGCCACCCCTGCTCACGCCGCTAGTGGAGGCCAATAGAGATCAACTGACGGCTGAAGTGAACAGGCTAGCTGCCGTGAAATCGATTCGCGGAAAGGTTGACATTCAATTCGAGGATACCTCTTTCGCAGATGTGGGAATCGCCGAGAAATATCGGCAGGCCGACGGAACGATTATGCTTCAACGCCCGGGTAAAGTTTACCTGATAATTCGGGTGCCCTTTATCGCGACCGACATTGCCCAAATGACCTCGGACGGTGAAAGCTTTCGGGTTGCGGTGCTACAAGGCGAGGAGAAATACCGTCGTTTCGTGAAAGGCACTAACAATGCAATATACGAGAAGCTCGAGCTAAACGGAGATGGCAGCCAAGCCAGCAAGAATAAGAAGAAGACAATGAGCGGGAAGGAAACGGTAAGTGCGCTATCGAATCTTCGTCCGCAGCACTTGACTGAGGCATTCATGATTAGCCCGTTCGGGGGCCAATCTGGTTTGGTTTATTCGCAGAGCGAGTTTTTTCAAGAGGAACCAGACATTCGGCCAAGGGCGAAGAAGGGATCGCGCGTTGTGCGCGGCTATTACTTGCTGGAAGAATTCTCTCCAACTTCGTCGGATGAGACGCGTTTGCTGCGCCGGTTCTGGTTTGATCGAGTGGGAGGAATTCGCCTAGCCAGGCTGCAAACTTACGACGACCGGGGCCTGTTAGTCACCGACATCACTTATTGGGACGATAAGGCCGTCGGACCGGACGGGCGCAAGCTGCCTTCGCGTACCGATATCACGCGACCGCATGACCATTACAGACTAATCGTCACTTATCAAGCTCCAGCTTTAATGGATATTGACCGTGAGTATCGACCGGAGACTTTTGTTCTTGAGAACAGGTGGCAACTTCCTGAGGTCGATCTCGACGCTCCGCAAAACAAGAGAGCCAAAGTCAGTCAATAACACTGCTTAATTCTTAATGCGAACGATTCTACAAGCTGACAACCTGGTTAAGGTCTATCGGGTTGGCAAGGTTGAGGTGCCCGCATTGCGTGGAGTGTCTCTGTACGTACAGGAAGGTGAGTTCGTGGCCATTATGGGTCCGTCCGGATGTGGCAAATCCACGATGCTGCACTTGCTTGGAGGACTACTGACTCCGACGAACGGTAGGATAATCGTGGATGGTGAAGACCTCACTGCGGCCACCGATGCCAAGCGCACGGATATTCGACGACGAAAGATCGGGTTTGTCTTTCAACGTTTCAATCTTTTCCCTACGTTAACAGCAGAAGGGAATTTACGACTCGCTGAAAGGATTCACGGAAACGGAGGAGACGATTCCGGAAGGCGCCGCGAGGTCCTGCGTTTGCTGGGACTTGAAGACAAGCTGCATCACAAGCCTCTCGAGCTCTCTGGCGGCGAACAACAGCGAGTGGCCCTGGCGCGGGCAGTCGTAACGCGACCGGCTATCGTTTTAGCTGACGAACCCACGGGAAATTTGGACTCTGAGAATTCAGCGCTGGTGCTTAACATGTTTCAGGAGCTCAATTACCGCTTTAACCAAACCATCGTTATGATCACTCACAACCCCGAAGCCGCAGCAATGTGCCGACGAATAGTGCAAATGCGCGACGGTCACATTGTTGAGCCGGCCCCCAGCATCCAGATGTAATTAGCTTATTTACACAGAATTGGTGGCAGGTTAAACTGGTGGAGGTCATTCTGCCTGCCAGGCGTGATACTTGCTAGGATCCACACCGGAAAGCATCAGAGGCCTTTTTGCTCAGCACAATCAAGAAGATGTTCCTTTGGAACTATGTCAGGAATACCTGGCAGTGGGATATCTTGTGTGTCCTGATCCTGGTCTTTATCTTTTTGACACCAAAAAGCTGGTTTGAAAGCAGCGAACGGCGGGCCGCCCGCGGGCATCAAAGCCCGGTGCCAACAACTGTGCTCCTGGGCACCGAAATCATTGATAATGAACTAGATAGCTCGCATTTGGAGCACCGTGTACGAACCCTTAGTGGACGAAACGATGCCCAGATTGTCGCGGTGCGAAAAGTCCTGGATAAGGACGGTAAGACGGTAGGCTATCAAGTTGACATACGATAGTCATCCCTTATAATTGCTGGGTTTTTCCGACTCCGACAGGAGTCATCGTTTAGGAGTTCTTAATATGGAGAGATTTGTTCCCCTGGTTCTTACGATTCTGCTCATCACAGTGGCTCTAATCCCTGGGCCATCTGGAGAGGCTTACGGCCAGGGCGCCGGCCTCGTAAGTTCGGTGCTGAACCGAATGGAGCGCAACCGGCAAAGCCTCAAATCACTTCGTGCGGGAATTAGCATGGAGAAATACAACGCTCAACTTCGTGATGCCGAGACGTACAACGGAACTGTAGTGTACATGCCGTCCAGTGGCCGGGAAGCAGCAGTGCGAATCGAATGGCGTAGCCCACAGCGCGAAATTCTTGCTGTTAATAATGGAAAGTACACTCTTTTTCGGCCCCGCTTGAATATGGCGTATGTTGGGAACTCGAAATCGAATCGAAATAAGGCTGGCGGAATCCTGGAAATGATGTACATGTCACGGCAACAGTTGGAGGCTCGGTTCCAGCCGGTGCAAGACGTGCGCGAGGAAACCCTCTGGGGCGGAATTAGCACCATTCACATCAAGCTGGTCCCCAGGAGTTCCTCAAGCTTTAAGTATGCTGAAATCTGGGTTGATTCTTCAGGTATGCCGGTGCAGACGAAAATAGTGGAAAAGAATGACGACGCGACGACTATGCGCCTGACTGGGATGGAGAAGAACGCGAGGATCTCGGGTGACGAGTTTAACCTCAAGCTCGATTCGAACGTCAGGATTGTAAAAGGCTAGGGATTCCAGTCGCGAAGGCTTTAGTAGGCCTAAAGGGGCTCTGTCGTAAAGACCAGAGCCCCTTTGCTGTTTTGGTTCCAAACAGCAACAGCGGCTCCGCTTGCCTTGCACCACACTCGTCGCATATTCTTCGAGTTCTATTCGCCAAGTCCGTTGATTGTTGTGGCCCCTTTGGGCCCGCCCCAGGCTCTCCGGAGATGAGAAAAACCAAGTTCCTTAAGCTGAAATTGCGCGAGGCAAGCTTTATTAGTCGAGGTCTGCTCTCGAGCCGTCATCCTGTGCTCGCCCACCTCATTCCCATGCGCAGATGCAACCTGGCCTGCGGTTATTGCAATGAGTACGATCACTCATCGGCTCCCGTACCTGTAGACTTAATCAAACGCCGAGTAGACAAGCTAGCTGCGTTGGGCACCTCGATCATCACAATCTCCGGTGGCGAGCCCATGATGCACCCGGAGCTCGACGAGATTGTGCATCACATTCGTCTTCGCGGAATGATTGCGGGATTGATCTCGAATGGCTACTACTTCACGCCGGAACGAATCAAGAGGCTAAACAAAGCGGGACTCGAGTACCTTCAGATAAGTATCGACAACGTTGATCCCGACGAGGTTTCGCGAAAGAGCCTGCGAGTGCTGGATAAGAAGCTGGGGTATCTGTCTGAATATGCGGATTTTCACGTCAACATCAATTCTGTAATCGGTGGCGGCATTAAGAATCCCGAAGACGCACTCACGGTTGCGCGCCGCGCTGTGGAGCTGGGATTCTCAACCACGGTGGGCGTAATTCATGATAACGATGGAACCCTGAAGCCACTCTCACCCAAAGAAAAGGACATTTTTCAGCAGGTCAAGAAGGTTGGCAACAAAGACCACGCCCGGCTGAATTGGTTTCAGGACAACATTGCCGAAGGCAAGCCTTACAACTGGCGTTGCCGCGCCGGCGCGCGATATCTTTACATTTGCGAAGAAGGCCTGGTCCATTGGTGCTCGCAACAGCGAGGCTACCCTGGCATCCCGCTCGAGGAGTACACAATGGAAGATTTCGATCGGGAGTACAATACTGAAAAGTGGTGTGCGCCTACCTGCACACTCCAATGCGTTCACCAGGTTGGCATTCTCGACAACTGGCGGGATCCTCAGAAGACACCTGCGCAGATGGCTGCGGAGCAGGAGAAGAAAAAGACTGTTGGCGAGATGATCCGCGTGGAGTAATTCCGCGATTCTTACAGAACGACCTCACTCTGAACAAGGCCCAAAGCAAGGCTTCAGCGACCTACGCGGAGCGACTTTCAGCTGGCGCGTTTGACTCGTACACTTGCCTCTGCACAGCGCTCATCCGGTAATGTTTGAGTGCAAACCCTGCTTAGGAGGAATCTTTGGTATTCGAGTGTTGCCTGGTTCGGCAAGTTGAGCGAATCAAGCAAGGTCGCGATGTAAAAAGAGATTAGGTCATCGGTCTCGCCTTCTTGTTCCGCCGTTCGAAGTTCCCTCAGGGCCCCGGTCCAGTCACCAGTAGCGGCAAGTTCCATTGCCAGCAACTTCCGCGTATGAGCGTTGTCTTCCAGCTTTAACGCCGCGCGGTATTGGTCAATTGTTCCAGCTCGTTTTCCACTGACCTTTGCCTGGGCCGCTCGCGCCAGGTGACCATCAACGCTCTGATGATCCCGGTATAGATAATAGCCAATTGAGCAAAGAACGACCGCAGCGTAGGCCAGAGGCATGGCTGCTCGCCTGCGCGGCGCGGGCGAAGAAGGGAATGTTTGCCGCGTTTTCGCTCCGTCGTGTGGTTGTTCGCTTCGCCTGCGAGTGAATCGCGCAACCAGGTAAAGCGGAAGTGTGATTAGCGGGAAGAAGAGCGTTCCCAAAGCCCAGCCGATCGCGACGTAATTGACAAAGCGATTGCGGCGCGCACTGGTCAGCACCCAGATCGACGCGAGCGCGGAGATTACGAGCACTGCCGGTCGAATTAGCTCAAAAAACCCACCAGCGGAAATGTTGAACTTGAAGGTCACGCGCTGCTCGGTGAAACGCTGGCCCCGACAGTGAAAAGTGTGACCGAGCTGGAAAGGCCAAGACCAGATAATCGGCCAGCCATAACGACGATCATCTCGCCTTTCTCGACTGCACCAGCGTCAAGCAGAGTCTTCTCGCCGAACTTCAGCGTCTCTTCGGTTGACTTCGCCGTTGGGGTTATCAATGCCTCTACTCCCCAAATCAGGGAAAGCTCATTCTGTACATTGCGAGAGCTGGTCAGCGCAACGATTCGCTGCTCAGGTCGCAGAGCGGAGAGCCTGCGGGCCATAAGTCCCGACTCAGTCAAGACTGCGGTCACCCTGGTCCCCATCTCCTCCGCTGCAAACGCTGCAGCTTCACAAAGAGCCCGGCTAACCTTTCCAGACTGTCTACCGGCCCACTTCGCCACATTATTGGATTCGGAGTTTTTCCCTGACTCGGCCGATTCGATAATGCGGCACATCGTTTCGACGGCCGGCACCGGATACTGACCGGTCGCAGTTTCGTTAGACAGCATGAGCGCGTCGGTACCATCCCAGACCGCATTAGCCACATCAGAGGCCTCGGCCCGAGTTGGCCGTGGGCTGGTAACCATCGACTGCAGCATTTGAGTCGCAGTAATCACCATTTTTCCGGCCTGGACTGACTTTTGAATAATGCGTTTTTGATAGACCGGCACGAGTTCGACGCTGGTTTCCACACCAAGATCGCCGCGCGCCACCATGAGAGCATCGGCGGCGGCAATGATGTCGTCCAGATGATCGATCGCCTCCGCCTTCTCGATCTTCGCTACCAGAGGGGCGCGCCCACCTGCCTTGTTGATCAGGCTCTTAGCCTGAACGCAATCCTCAGCCCGGCGCACGAAAGACAGGGCGATGTAATCAACATCCTGCGCCACAGCCCAGTTAAGATCCTCAATGTCCTTATCCGTAAGTGATGCGATCGGCAAAGAGATGCCGGGCAAGTTAATGCCTTTGCGTTCACCCAGTACGCCACCATTAATTACGCGGCATACAACATCGGTTTCAGTTGTATCCTCAACCAGCAGCGCTATCGCGCCATCGTCGAGCAAAAGCCGGGCGCCCGACTGCACTACCCGCGGGAGATCCGGATAGTTTGTTGCCACTTGGATAGCGTCCCCGACAACCGGCCGCGTTGTGAGTCTAAAAAGCCCTCCCGTCTCTAGCGTAACGGGGTTGCCATCCTTGAGCTGGCGAGTACGAATCTTTGGTCCGGAAAGATCCACAAGCACGGAGAGTGGGCGTTGAAGTCTCAAGGCTGCTGCGCGCGCTCTTCTAATGTCCTCTGCTTTCTCTTCATGCGTGCCATGGGACATATTAATCCGGACACCGTTTGCGCCAGAGGCGAGCAATGCTTCAATTACGGCCGGGTCTCGCGATGCCGGTCCAAGAGTCGCCAGAATTTTTGCTCGCCTCATGCTTTGAGTGCCCCCAGGCATTCTCTAGCACAGTCCGGGAACTAATGCCGGCGCACTACTCAAACTCCGGATCCAACGCTTCGCGCGAACCCAGCGCGGACTGTATAACTAGCTCCAACTCTTTGGGCATGGAGTCGTCGTAGCCTATGAATCTTTTCACGAGTTCTCCACCGCGATCGAATACAAAAGTTTGCGGAATGCTATTGTCGTCAGAGAGAAAGAGATTGCTCAGAGGCTGGTCGGGAAAGCCGAGTGGATATGGAATATTGAACTCGGCCGCGAAAGCCGGCACCTTCACGCGATCGTCCGGTCCGCCGACGTTAAGTCCCACGACTTGCAAACCATGGACGCTGAGATGCCGCTGAAGCTCGCTAAGATGCGGAATGCTCTTGCGGCAAGGGGCACACCAGGTAGCATAGAAATCCAAAACGAGAACCTGACCACGGTAATCCGCCAACCTCCCGCGCCGGCCGTCAGCCAGGGTCCAACCCATCTCTGCGCCGGCGCCTTGGTCTCTCAAAGGTGGCATTGGGTAGGTAGTGTTTGGCGGTCCAACCAAAACAGGCGTGGCTCCGCTCGGAGAGTTTGACTCTTTTCGGCCGCACGCGACGAGGACGAAGGCACAAGCAAATAGTAACGAAAGGGCGGCTTTGGGCACGCGGATATTCGGTGTAGACATGCTCTAGTTAATTAGGTGAAACTTATTCTACACGACTCAGCCGGAGCGTCACAGACTTCGGCCAGGGCGTTCAAATCCCGCGCAAATTCCCAGTCGTCGGAGAGCGACGATTGGTGGCTTAAGAATCAATTGTCTTCACTGAAATCGTTGTTGCCGTCCGGAGCATCCGCTGACTCGGTTGGAACGGGCTTACCCGGGACGCTATATTCTTCGTTCACCCAACGGCCCAGGTCGATCATCTTGCACCGTTCAGAACAGAAGGGGCGAAATGGATTATCTTTCCGCTCGGCAGGTTTGCCGCAGGTTGGGCACTTCATAGGGCTGGTGTTAGGCGGCGGGATTGGCTACTTTGCTCGCCAGCCTAATCTCGCGCGCGAGAGATTCAGGTCGCTTCACCAGGATTCGCCGGTTGACGAATTCGATTGTGCCTTCTCGGCGCATCGCATTCAAGCGCACGGTAACACTTTCGCGGGTGGACCCCACAATGGAAGCGATCTCACGGTGAGGCAGCGGGATGTCGATCAAGACCCCTTCACGTTCCGGCACTCCGTAACGGTCGGAAAAATCCGCGAGCAGCCTGTCCAGGCGCGCGGGAATAGCATTTAGCGCAAAATCAGCGAGGCGCCGTTCGGCCTGTTCAAGTCGTTGACCGATTAGGCGAAAAGTGTAATTATGAAGTCGCTCATCCTCAGCCATCCCCTTTTGAAAGTCCCCCGAAGGAATTCTCAAAAGCCGCGAGTTCGCATAGGCAACCGCGGAGTTTTCCCGACGCCCCGCTGTTGAATAGAGCGCCGATTCACCGAAGAGGGAGCCCTCTGAAAGTATGTCGATCACAGCTTCTCGCTCAGTCTCAGGGTCAATCCGGCAAAGCTTTATGGTTCCGTGGACGATGGCATACAGTGAGTCGGCAGGATCCCCAGCCCGGTAAACGAAACGCCGGCGACGGAGATCAAGCGCAACCGCGCTGCTAGCAAGCAGTGAGATTAATTGAACACTGAGCGTCGAACCAAAATCTAGCTGCTGGAGAATGGTGGCGAAATCCGCGGCCGACAGAGCCTTGGCACGCTTAGGTTGCATGACTATTGCCTTCTTTATTGGAAGATGAGTTAGGGTTCTGGGTTAAACTGCTAAAGTGATAGCGTAACGGCTCTATCGATTCGAACATTGGGTAGCTGCGCTAAAAATGTAAGGAAACCCTCGGAGACTTTGCTCGAGGTCGTGAACTCTTCCAGTTATTGCTCGGATCGGTTAATTGGGCGTGTGAAAGCAAATCGGACAATTACTGAGTCGTCGCACTTTACCATTAAGCCTGCAGTCACGCAAGAAAATATCAAGTTATCTGCCCATGATAGGAAAATCCCGCGTTTTAGTGGTCGATGACGACCCGGACAAACTGAGCCTGCTGGAAGTGGCTTTAACCATGGCGGGATATGAAGTTCGGACGGCCTGGGATGGCGAAGAGGCTCTTGCCGCCATTGCCTCCTTTGAACCAGACCTGGTCGTCTCCGACGCAATGATGCCCCGTATGAACGGTTACGACCTGGCCCGCAGGATTCGCGAGAATCCGCAGACAAAGTTCATCCCGATAATACTCCAGACCGCAGCCGGGGTCGGAGCTGCGGAACAGCGACTGGGCTCCGAAGTCGGCGCGCTGGGCTACATTACCGACCCTACGGATCTGGACTTACTCCTCTCACGTGCCCGGACACTGCTGGACTTCAAGGCTCACCTCGACACGTGTGAAGAGGAAGCCTTTACGGACCATCTCACCGGGCTGGCAAATCGCCGCCGCTTTGAACGCCAATTGGAACGCGAGGTTTCGCGCACATTAAGGTATGGTCGCGCATTTTGTCTCCTGCTGCTCGACATCGATCATTTTAAACAGGTTAACGATAATCATGGACACGAGGCGGGTGATGAAGCCATGAAAATTCTCGCAAAGGTCTTGCAAGAAGGCACCCGGGGCATAGATCTCGCCGCACGTATCGGCGGGGAGGAGTTTGCGATCCTCCTTGCAGAAACAAGTGTCGGGGGCGCGATGGAGGTAGCCGAACGGCTGCGACTGGCGATCAAAGGGGCTCAGATACCCCTGGTCGGTCAAATCGCGGCGAGTTTTGGCGTTGCTGAATGCCCCTCTTCGGCCCAAACTGCGCGAGAACTCCTGGCTGCCGCTGACGCTGCTCTCTATGAAGCAAAACGACAAGGACGCGACCGCGTGGCTCAAGCGCCAACAGCCGAGTCGAACTCCGAACGGGTGATGAACGTAGAATAGTAGGTGTGGGAGTTTCGGGTAACAGGTGTCTGGATCATGTTCGTGATCCAAAGTTCGGTCTTTTATCAATCCCTTTCGGAACCACCCCTTACGCGATACCCGGCACTTGACGCCCGACACCGTTTTCCCTCGATGAAGTATGGCTGATTACAAGGAAAAGATAGACGAATGGCAGCGGGCGGCGCGGCGGAAAGCGCGCGAGCTTGATCAGAAGTATGCAATCTCCGATCTGGTTGAAGAGGGTTCTCGGGTCGCCGAGAAGGCTGCCAAACGGGGCGCTGAAACTCTTACGAGCGGCACCGAGAAGGTAAGGGTCGAAGCGGAACGGCTGACAGACGAAGGTGAGGTCGGGGAGGCGGCGAAGCGTTTGGCTGAAGAAGCGCTTCGCGGGGCCAGGCAGGCCGGTCAGGTTGTCCTGGGGGTGGCTGGAGATGCGGGTACTAAAGCCAGCGAAGCTATCAACGAGGCGAAGACTTACTACGATCGCGCTTCGCAGATTTACGGTACGGGAGCAAAGTTCACACGGGCTTCGAGCGCGGCTACCGCCGGACTGATCAAGGCCCGCGACTGGGTCAAGGAGAATCCAGGCAAGGCGGCGATGGTTTCTTTTTCACTTGTTCTCGGCGTGAGGATGGGGACTTCCTTCCCGGGACTCGATTCAGTGTTGCTGGGCTCGCACCCACACTGGTTTACACATTCAGCGCTCCCCGTCGTTGGTCTGAAAAAGCTTAGCGAAAAATTCGACCGCCACCTACGTAAACAAGAAGAACTAATCGCGCAGGGAAAACTCAGCGAAGCCGAGCATAAACGCGTCGAGTTTGAACGCAACATGACGAAGTATGTTGGCGCCCCCTTGCTTGGTGCCTTCAGTTGCGCTGCAGGTGCTGCCATGTTTGCCCAGATCGTGCACCCAGGTCAGGTAACCGGAGCGCCGATCAGTTGGCTGCTGGGCGGTAATCCGTTTCTGGATGGCGTCTGGCTTTTTGCCAACGGGATCATCTGCTTTCATCAGGGTTATAAGTTCTTCATGATTGCCCTGGCCGACCAGCAAGAGGTGGCGCGAGTGGTGCGGGAGATCAAAGGCCTACTGCCCGCTGGTGTTACTTCTTAAAGTTCGATGTCTCGCCATCCTCGTGGGCCTGCAGTTCTTTTCCGGGCTTGAATCGAATGGTTTTTCCGGACGGAATCGCCACCTCTTCTCCCGTTCTGGGATTTCGTCCCACGCCACGTTTTCGGGGCTTTACCACAAACACGCCAAAGCCTCGTAGCTCGATTCGCTCACCTCGCGTGAGGGCTTCCTTCATCGAGTGGAAAAGCGCATCAACCGCCTGTTCCGCCTTCATCTTGGGAACACCGGTCTTCTCCGCTACCCGGTTGATAATATCCAATTTGATCACAACCTCAGCCTCCCGTTTTACTCCAAGAAAGGAATCCCAAGTGTTTGGATTTGAGGTGCGATGATAGAGAGCGGCAGCAAACACTGTCAAGGAAACGCAAACGGTTCAACGATTTCGCCGGGAAGCGCCTCTAGTTTTTGAGGGACAGGTTCCATCCTGAGAATGGCACAGTGAGGCATTACCGCGACATGTTGCGGCGCAAACTGTTCGCAAAGTGTTAGTCATTCAAAGAGAAATTATTTAGCCGCGGATACACGCGGATGAGGCGGATCAGAGGGAAACCAACACAAGCTATAACAACTCCTCAAGATTTTAATTCGTCCCCTTCAGATCAGCGTTTATCCGCGGCCAGGAAGGTTCTCATCTCAGCGCAGCCTATGTTTGACAACCCTGTACGCGGCAGCTAACCTCAACTTTGCTGAGCGAGCAGCCGGGATCGAACGTTTTAAGCGATGAAAGCATCTTTATCGGTAAGAGTATGTTAGGAATTAGAACCCGTCGTCCGCCGCCTTTCGGCGGAGTCCATGTCAAAGACGATCAGGACATTCGAGTTCAAATACCCGAGCAGGAATCCCAGGCCAATCTCTGGGGCGAAGCACGCCTGCTGCTGCGCGATCTCCTGTTCGCCTTGATGGTGGCAGTACTGGTGGTGGTGTTCGTCGTGCAACCGGTAAAAGTAGAGGGCACATCGATGCTGCCCAGATTGCATGATGGCGAGAGAATTTTTGTAAACAAACTGGTCTACTACGACGAGTATCGCTGGGCGCCAAAGGTCGAACGGGGCGACATAGTCGTGTTTTGGTTTCCTGATGACCCTTCCAAAAGCTACATCAAGCGTGTCCTCGGTCTCCCCGGCGATACAGTTGAAATAAACGAGGGAGTTGTTCGCGTGAATGGTAGGGATCTGAGTGAGATTTACCTCGATTCGAGATTTAACCTCTCGCATCGGAGCCAGACTCCGGTTTACGTCAGGCCAAACTACTACTTTGTGATGGGCGATAACCGCGACAACTCGAGCGACTCCCGAATCTGGGGACTTGTGCCCAAGAAATACATTTATGGCAAGGCGTTGCTCCGGTACTGGCCGCTAAATGCTGCCAGCATAATTCATCACGAGAATGTCTCACCCGCCGTGCCCTCGCCGTCATCATATCGCCCCAGCGTGCAGGAAACTCCGACTGAGAATTACGAGCAAGATTAATCCCTTATACCCTGGTTTCGGCATGGTTAATTGGTTGCGACTCGTCCTGATGATCTTCTACGCGCCCGCGCGCGCCATGCGCGAAGTGCGTGACCGGGGTGCTCTGGCGCCCGCCGGACTAGTTGCGCTCGTGGCCCACGCCTGGTTCTTTTTTTCCCTCTCCTGGTTCTATCTGGGACACCTCATCAATCCCGGCCAACCGCTGGCAATAGTTTTTGTGTTGTTCCAATCTGCCGGCTCCCTGGTGATCATTGCTTTTGTCTTTTGTCCGCTGACCCTCTTTCTGGCTAACATCTTTGAGCGACGAGCAAGCTTCAGATTATTACTTCAACAAGAGTATGCCGCTTTAGCGGCGACCATGTTTTATGCATTAACTGCGGCAAGTCTGATTACCACGATCCTCACGATTGTCGGCTGGCTTACTGGGGTGCAACGGACCCTATCCAGCAGGATGGTGGTTGTAGTGACGGAACAACGTAATCAGCTCAACCCGGAAGTGCTGGCGGCGATCGAACAAGGAGTTCTTACTCCCGAACTAATTGCCGCAGGCCTTTCGGTAATGGCGTTGGCTGCGGTCTTTGCGGTCTGGGCAGTCCTGGCGCTGCGCACGGTTTTTCGTCTTTCCTGGTTTCGGGCGGTGATTGTGGTCTTGGTCAGCGGCACTCTGCTCCTGCCGGCGTATAAGTTGATTCCCATCCTGGGCACGATTCTGGCATCACCTTTCCTGCTTTTGATGTTGTTCTTATTACTGCGCGGCTATGTCGGCGAGTTTACGCGCACGCAACGGGCGCGCGAATCATTCAAGCAAAACCTTGAGGCCGCCACGTTGAATCCCGCGGACGCGTCAGCGCACTACAATCTGGGTCTTATTCATCGACAGCGCGGAGAGCTGGAACAGGCGCGCGAGCGGTTCGAACGAGCGGTGCAGATCGACGATGAGGAGATCGATGCGCATTACCAGCTCGGACGAATTGCCCGTCAACAAAAGCGGCTGGCCGAGGCAGTTAAGCATTTTGAACAGGTGGTTTCACGTGATCGCTCCCATGCGCAGAACGAAGTCTGGCGCGAAGTGGGCGCAACTTACGTCGATGCAGGACAGTTTGAAGACGCCCGCAACGCTCTGGAACAATTCCTCGAGCACCGACCGTCGGATCCCGAGGCGTTGTATCTGTTAGGCCGGGCGCACGCGGGGCTGGGCCACCAACGCGAGGCAACCAGCTCCATGCAAGCCTGCATTGAAGCCGTCAAAACCGCGCCGGCTTACAAATATCGCGCGGACAAGCGCTGGCTGAACGAAGCTCAACAGTTTCTCAGATCGCAGATATGAAAGATTGTCTAAAGTCCCACATCCAATGTCCAAAGTCCGTATGGCAATCGTGACGTTGGGACGTTAGACTCTAACGAAAAACTATGAGAAGTGCGAATCATGCATTATTGGCCCTTGAAGATGGCCGCACTTTTCGTGGTCGCTCATGGGCTGCGGATGGTGAATCATGTGGTGAAATGGTATTCAACACCTCCATGACAGGCTATCAGGAAGTGCTGACAGATCCCTCGTATGCGGAGCAGATAGTCTGTATGACATATCCGCTCATTGGCAACTACGGCGTAAACCGCGCTGACGAGGAATCCGACCGTCCCTGGGTAGAAGGGTTTGTGGTCCGCGAGGCCAGCCGGATGTTCTCAAACTGGCGCGCTGAAGAAAGCCTCGACCAATATTTGAGAAGATGGAACATTGTCGCGATGGAAGGTATCGACACGCGCGCCCTGGTACGACACATTCGCGACAAGGGCGCGATGCGCGCTTGCATCTCAACCATCGATACGGATGAAACGAGCGCTGTTGAGAAGGCCCGCGAATCACCTTCGATGGAAAACCGTGAGTTGGCCAGCGTCGTCACGACCAAACAGCCATACGAGGTTGAGCCCGAAGGCCAGCAACGGTTTCACGTCGTGTGTTATGACTTTGGGGTCAAGCGAAACTCACTCCGACACCTGTCCCGCCTTGGTTGTCGTATTACTGTCGTCCCTGCCGCAACACCCGCGGCCGAAGTTCTGGCGCTCAAACCCGACGGCGTTTTTCTGTCAAACGGTCCTGGAGATCCGGCTTCGATGAACAAAGAAGTCGAGGAGATCCGCCAACTAGTTAAAGCAGCAGTACCCACGTTCGGAATTTGTTTTGGGCACCAATTGCTGGGACGCGCGTTTGGGGGCAAAACGTTCAAACTTGTGTTTGGACATCGAGGCGGAAATCAGCCAGTGAAAGATATCAAGGAAGGCGGAGTGGAAATTACTTCACACAACCACGGCTTTGCTGTTGAAGCCGGTAGCCTGCCCGACGAAGTCGAGGTGACGCACGTCAATCTAAACGACCGTTGCGTTGAAGGGATGCAGCATAAAACGCTGCCGGTCATATCAGTTCAATACCATCCCGAAGCGGCTCCCGGCCCACACGATGCGGTCCATCATTTCCGGCGTTTTATCAAGTTAATGGAATGACGCCAACAACGCGGCATCCCCGCAAGAGATAGACGAGTTGCGGGTGCAGGTAGCGTGCTAGTCCGGATTATTCATGAACTGCGGTGTTTTCAGTAAGCCTGCGGTAGCAGGCGAAAGCATAAAGACTGGGGCGTGAGCCCCAGGCCTCTGCAAAACAAAGTCCTAAGCCTGCGAAGGCAGGC
>JALZJF010000172.1 GCA_030859905.1 Acidobacteriota bacterium | reverse complement strand
TGCGCGGCAAGGTGAATGTCGGCAGCGAAACCCGAGACAACAATGAAACAGCGATCAAGCTGCTGGAACAGGCCGTCGCTGCCGATCCAAACTTTGCGCCAGCCTATGCCGAACTAGCGCGCGCTTACATCATCAGGGCGTTCCAATTTGCGCCTGATGCCGAGAAGCAAAAGCTGAACGAGGACGCCGAAGTGGCCGTAGAGAAGGCGCTCACCCTGAACCCGGATTTGCCGGAGGGCCATTTTGCGCGTGGCCAGCTTTTGTGGACGCACGCCAGGGGTTTCCCGCACGAGTTGGCTATTCAGTCTTACAAACGCTCGCTGGCCTTAAACCCGAACCTGGACGAGGCGCACCATCAATTAGGCATGATCTATACTCATATCGGCCTGCTCGATAAGGGCTGGGACGAGATTGAGAAAGCATTGGCTATCAACCCGGCCAATACGCGCGCGCGGTTTCGCCTCGGGGTCGTCAACTTGTACCAGGGCAAGTATGAAGAAGCCCTTGCGAGATTCAAAACCATCCCGCATCAAGCGAATCCGGCGCTACTGGATCGCACGAGGGCGACGGCGCTCTTCCAGCTCGGAAGAACTCAGGAGGCATCATATATCGTCGAAGAGTATTTGCGCGCCTATCCGACGGATGAGGGCGGCAATGTGACCAGCGTCAAGGCGATGCTGCTGGCGAAAGCCGGTAAGGAGCGCGAGGCCGAAGAGACGATTGAGCGCGCCGTCGGGATCGGGAAAGGTTTCGGGCATTTTCATCACACGGCTTACAACATCGCCTCCGCTTATGCCCTGCTCAACAAACCTGAGCAGGCAATTAAATGGCTACAGGTCGCTGCCGACGACGGCTTCCCCAGCTACCCGGTGTTTGAGAACGATCCCAACTTGAATAACCTGCGGAAAGATGAGCGGTTCATCACTTTCATGGCGAAGTTGAAGCAGCAGTGGGAGCGGTATAACGCCACCCTATGAGCGAAAGCTGCCCTGAGATAGCCCACTGCTAAGAGGTCAGAGGCCAGAAGTCAGAGGTCAGCAGTCAGTCCAAACGAAATCTATCATAGTTACGATTTACGATTCACGATTCACGATTTACTAGTGTCATTCCGGAGGCCACCCGCATGCTTGGCAGGACCATCTCGCACTATCACATCACGTCGCAGCTCGGTGAGGGTGGGATGGGAGTCGTGTATGAAGCTGAAGACACGAACCTGGGCCGCCACGTCGCGTTGAAATTCCTGACACCGGCGATGGCTGGCGACGAGAGTCTGCTTCAGCGCTTCCAACGAGAGGCGCGCGCGGCGTCGTCACTCAATCATCCGAACATCTGCACGATCCACGGTATCGAGCAATTTGAGTCGGAGCATTTCATCGTCATGGAGTTGCTGGACGGCGAGTCGCTCGCCGATCGCATTCGTCGCGGTCCGCTCGACATCGATTCAGTTCTCAGGCTGGGCGTGCAGATCGTGGACGCCCTCGAGTCCGCACACTCTAAAGGGATCGTGCATCGCGATCTGAAACCCGCAAACATCTTCGTGACTTCACGCGGTCAGGCAAAGATCCTCGACTTCGGCCTTGCCAAAATTGATCGTCTGGCGATGAGTGGCAAGGCTGATTCCGAGCTGCCGACAGCAGTGCGCCCCAAGGACCTGACCGAAGCAGGCTCTACCCTGGGTACAGTGTCGTACATGTCACCCGAGCAGGCGCGGGGACAGGTTACGGATGCCCGCACTGATCTCTTTTCCTTCGGGACCGTCCTCTATCAGATGGCGACGGCGATCCTCCCCTTCCAGGGAGATACATCGGCGGTTGTGTTCGAAGCTATCCTCAATCGAGATCCGGCACCGGTGAATCAGCTTAATGCGTCACTGCCGCCGGAGCTCAGCCGGATCATTGGGCAGGCCCTGGAGAAGGACCGAGACCTGCGGTATCAGAGCGCCACGGATCTAAAGACAGCGCTCAAAAGATTGAAGCGCGATCTCGACTCGGGAAAACATGCCGCCGATTCGAGTGGAATGCGACGAGTTGCGTCAACGCTTCAGGACCACTCCATTGCCGTTCTCTACTTTGAGAATCTGAGCGGAATGAAAGAGGACGAGTACTTACGGGACGGCATTACCGAGGACATCACGACGGAGCTGTCAAAGATCAAGGGGCTGAAGACCTTCTCCCGGGCAATGGTGCTGGCTTACCGTGACAAATCAGTGACGGCCGGACAGGTCGGAAAGGAACTCGGCGCGTCATACGTGCTGGTCGGCAGTCTGCGTCGAGCCGGCGCGCGCCTGCGCATTAACGCTCAGCTCGTCGACGCCGCCACAGATTTTCCGCTCTGGTCGGAACGATATGACCGCGAGATGAAGGACGTGTTCGAAGTGCAGGACGAGATGGCGCAGAAGATCGCTGCCGCGTTGCGGATCACGCTCTCGCCGCAGGAGCAGCGGGCTCTCTCCGCAAAACCGACCGAGGACCTGCAGGCTTACGATCTCTATCTGAGGGGGAGAAATTATGCCCGTCGCGTCGGACGGCAGGATCTACAGTTTGCTCTGCAGATGTACGAGAACGCGGTCACACTCGATCCGGGGTTCGCGCTCGCTCACGCCGCGCTGGCAAACGTGTGCGCCCAGTACTACTACCATTTCGAGCGCCAGCAGCAGTGGATCGATCGGGCGATTGCTGCGACGCAGAAAGCGAGCGCGCATGGTCACGACGCGCCGGAGATCCAGTGCGCCGAGGCGTGGGTGATTTTTGCCGAGGGGCGTTACGACGAGGCGGCGGACAAGATGCGGACGGCGCTAAGCCGGAATCCCGATCTCGATGGGGGCTACTACCTGCTGGGACGCGCGCTTTTCTCCGCCGGCCGATATCAGGAAGTCGTGGACGTGATGGAGGAGGCACTGGCGCACGCCGGCGAGAACTACAACACCAGCATTCCGATTCATAACTCACTCGGGGCGCTGGGAAAGAAAGATGCGCTGAACAACTACGTTCATCGCGAGATCGCTATTTACGAGGAGCAAGTGAAGAAGGTGCCCGAGGACGCGCGCGCCCGCGTCCTGCTGGCTGGCGACTACGCCAGGCAGGGCCGGTTCGAAGAGGCGAAGCGGGAAGCAGACATGGCGATGATCCTGCGTCCCGACGATTCGATGATTCTGTACAACACCGCATGCGTCTTCTGCGCGATGAACAATGTCAGCGACGCGCTGATAGCGATCAGGAAGGCGTGGGAGTCGGGTTACCGCGATCCGATATGGACCCGCCAGGATCCCGACCTGGCACTGCTTCACGGTTATCCAGAGTTCGATCGACTCTACCCTCCGCCGAAGGCATGAGGCTTCGGTGGGTCTGCGAAGCCTCGAGTTCACCGCCATCGTAAGCTAGCGGTTCTCGCTGATCGCATTCAACACACAGATTATCCATATCGCAGGTGCGACCCGGTCGCTACCGATCCCGGTTCTGCATTCGTCGACCCACGATCAGGAAGCTGGCGGTCTACTGGTTGCGGCTTTGCACCCCTGATCACGAGCCACCGCATGAACGCCATTCTCTCCGCGGAGGGCGGAAAGGCGATGTTAGAGATCCTATCTCGTGCTGCGGTAACAGTAAGGACGGGTACTGGTCAGTGGTCCGTTGTCAGTGGTGCGTTGTCGTAATCATCAACGGCTCGCCTATCTGGCCATCATTTTCACGTGGAAGGAAGCGCGACCGCTTCGGGCTCATCGAACCAACTCACCGACGGGCGACGCAACTCTGACAGAGTTGCGTCTTCAAGAAATTGAAATGGACCTAGGCCGAACGCCGTTATTAGCAGCCAGCGCGAAACTCCACCGGGCAAGCCGGTGGCATCAAAAACCAAACTGCCTCAGTACCCTCCGGAGTTGTGTGAGCCGGTTGAGTTTGATTTATAAACATTTGGTTCCTCCAGGACCCAAGGTTCAGAATTCTTTATCAACGCTGGATCGGTAAGCATCAGTGCTCGCTGGGGCCCACGTTGACTCTAGTGCGCAGAACGACCCGACGCTACCGCGTTACGGTACTGACCTCATTGCCATGGCCCTACCTTCAACGGTCTGGAGAACGATGGACTGGCTATTAAGTAGAGCATGATCGAAGATGGGGTAGTAAGAACCCATGACTTACTTCAGCCCAACGCGTCGCTGCAGATCCGCAAAGCGCGGATCGGATCGAAGGTTGTCGATGAGCGGATCATAGTAAAGCGTGAGCATGTCCACGGTATGATCCCGATAACTTTTTTCAAGCAGTTCGAACGCCTGGTCCTTCTCGCCGAGCGCCGCATAAACCAGCGCGATGCTGTAGTCAGCCACATATCGCTCCCTGGCCATCGACTGCAGTTGTGCCAGCGTTCGCAGCGCCTCGTCTTTTTCGCCTGAGATGGCATAGAGGCGTGCGAGTAGGGCCACCACATGTGGATCATCTGGATTCAGTTGTCTGGCCTTCTGATATTCAGCGAGCGCCTCTGAAGAATTGCCTTTCATCGCATAGGCCGAGCCCAAATAGTGGTGAGCCACGAAAAAGCTCTGATCGAGCTCAACCGTCTTACGAAGTTGCTGGATGGCCTCGTCGTAGCGACGCGCGTTGAAGTAAGCCTTGCCCAAATTCGCGTTGATGATCAATGAAAGCGGATCCAGCTCCTGAGCTCGCCGCATCTCCGCCAGAGCCCTGTCGAATTGGCCCATGATTATCAGGTTTTCTCTGGCGTACCAGTGATGAGCAGTAGCGTAGTTCGGATTCAACTCAATGGCCCGTTCAAATTCCCGGTTTGATTCCGGCAAATTCCAATCGTAGTTCATGAGCACGGCAGCCATGGCGGTGTGCGCTTCGGCGAGCCTGTCGTCAATCTCGAGCGCGCGCCGCGCGGCCGCTTTGGCCTTCGGGTAAGAGTCCTGCGCTGTACCCACGGAAAAGTACGGGATCACGATGTAGGCGTCGGCGAGCCCAACATACGCCAGCGCGTAACTCGGATCTTTCTCGATTGACTGATTAAAGTATTCGAGGCTTTTCTTCAGCGATTCGCCCGTGCGTTTGTTCCAGTAGAATCGGCCCTTGAGGTAAAGCTCATAGGCTTCGGCGTTTGCAGTGTGCAGATTGCCGACGCGGCTTAGCTCCAAACTGGAAAGCCTGAGGCGCAGGTTGCGCGAGATATCCTGAGCAATCTCCTGCTGCACGGCCATCAAATCTCGGCCGCTGCGATTGTAATGCCCGCCCCACACCTGCGTCTTATCGCGCGCGTCCATCAACTCGACGCTGATTTGGAGGTTCTCGCCATATCGCAAGACCCGTCCGGTCAGGATGCTCTTCACGCCTAACGCGTAGGCCACTTCCTCGGCGTTGAAGTTTCTGCCTTTGTATCTGAAAGCTGAACTGCGAGCGATCACTTTCAGCCCTGGCAACTGCGACAGATTATTAATCAGGCTTTCGCTCAGGCCATCGGATACGTATTCCATTTCCGAGTTGCCAGTGTCGTTGGCGAAAGGTAAGACCGCAATGGAATCAATGCCTGTCCGGTCGCTGCCGGCGAAATAGCGCGAATAGGCAAAAACCCCAAGGGCCGCCAAACCAAACAAGACAACGAGAGCTGTCGCACCAAGCTTGTGGCGCTTGATCTCACTGACTATGTACTCAGCGCTCGAGCTTGTGTGGATGTCAGTGGCGCTGTGGGTTTCAACAGCGGCAGCAGAGGCAGTCTGCCGTAAGTTCTGTTTGCCGGTCTTTCCTGGCGGGAGGGAGCGTTCCAGTTTTGCCGCAAACTCCAACTCTTGCTTGCAGCCTTTGAGGTCAATCAGCAGGTCTTTGATGTGTTGGTAGCGATCTTCGCGGTTCTTGCGCAGGGCCTTGCTGATTATCTGTTCCAGTTCGCGGGGCACCGGCTCAGCTTCATTTATCAGCGGCGGCGGATCGGTTTTCAGGATCGAGGCAATGACGTCACTGATCGTCTCGCCGCTGAATGGTGTGTTCCCCGTCACCATTCGATAGAGCACAACGCCCAGGCTCCAGATGTCCGTGCGCTCGTCCACTTCGTGGCCGCGTGCCTGTTCAGGCGACATGTATTCAGCGGTTCCCATTACGACGCCGGGTGTCGTCTTGTGTAATGCTTTGGTGATTCCTTCGCTGTCGAGTTCATGTGCTTCCTGCTGGACCAGTTTGGCCAGGCCAAAGTCCAGGACCTTCACCAGGTGGTCCTCGCGCACCATGATGTTGTCCCGCTTGATATCGCGATGCACTATTCTCGCTTCATGCGCTGCCGCGAGCGCCGAAGCAATTTGGATCCCGATGTCCAGGACTTCCAACAGCCCCATCGCGCCGCGTTTCATGCGCTGGCTCAACGACTCACCTTCAATAAACTCGGTGGCAATGAAATGCGCGCCGTCTGCCTCGCCGATTTCATAAACCGTCAAAATGTTGGGGTGATTGAGTGCCGACGCGGCCCGTGCCTCTCGTTCAAATCGGCGCAAGTGCTCGGGGTTGTCTGTCAGTTCGTGGCTCAGAACTTTGACGGCGACCTGGCGGCCAAGGGTCAGGTCCTCCGCCAGATAAACTTCGCCCATGCCGCCCACGCCGAGCTTCTTGAGGACGCGGTAGTGCGAGATGTGAGGGTCCGAGCGGGGTTCGAATTTGCGGCGGCTGCCGCCGACCGCCCCGGCTGGTGGCAGGTCGTTGGCGGTCGGCTTGGGCTCGGCAAGACTGGCGGGGCGGTTCGCCCGGTTGAGCAGATATGTGGACAATTCCGGACTGAAATAGTGGCGGCCGTTGGCTACGGCGCGGATAGCGCCGACGATCTCGTTGATCGCGCCGTCCTTGAGCACGTAACCCGCTACTCCCAGGTCGAGCGCGGAATGGAACAGTGCTTCGTTGTTATGTGAGGTCAGGATGATCACCTTGACCGCGAGCTTGGCCTGCTGCGCCGCGCGGGTCACTGCGAAACCATCACGCTCCGGCATGTCCAGGTCAAGCACGGCCACGTCGGGTCGAAGCTCAGTGAGGTGAGCAACGGCCTCGTCACCGTTTTCGGCCTGGGCGACGATGTGTAATCGGGCATCACGCGAAATAACCTTCGCCAATCCTTCGCGGAAGATCGGATGGTCATCTGCGATCAGAACGCGAATCTCACGACTCTGCCTTTCAGTCATCTTTCGCCGTTCCTTTCGCGTTTCCAGGGGTGTCGGGCAAGAGCGCCTCGACGGTTGTCCCCTGTTCGGGCGCGGAGCGAACGGTCAACACGCCGCCCAACAGCCGCACTCGCTCGGCCATGCCGTTAAGCCCAAGTCCGACACGGCTGCCGCCGAGAGCTTCAGACGCTTTCGACGTCTGCGGGTCGAACCCCTGGCCGTTGTCAGCGACGGTGAGCCGGACGCCCGCGCTTTCGCGCTTGAGCACAACGCGCGTTTCGGTGGCGCGTGAATGCTTCACTACGTTATTGAGCGCCTCCTGTGTGACGCGATAAAGGCTCATTTGGGTTTCACTCGCAAGTGCGCCGTCGAGCGCGTCAAGCTCGGTCACGATGGCGATGCCTGAAGCCTGCGCAACGCGACTGGCCATATCTCGAATCGAGTTTTCAAAGCCGAGGCGTTCAAGGTGATAGGGACCGAGGTTGTAAGCGATCTCGCGGACTTCGTTAATCGTGCGTGAAGCGATGGTGTTGATCTCGTCGAGTTCTTCTCTGGCCGGTGAGTTGTTTTCGAGCTGGCCGGCGCCAAGCATGGCCCAATTGCGAATAATCACCAGACTCTGACCCAGACTGTCGTGCAGCTCACCGGCGATGCGCTTGCGCTCGGCCTCCTGCGAGGCGATCAACTGGCGGGCAAACGCCT
>JALZJF010000167.1 GCA_030859905.1 Acidobacteriota bacterium | reverse complement strand
TCCATTGTCACTTCGTCCACGTATTCCATATCCCCGCCCACAGGCATTCCCATGGCAATGCGGGTTACCCGCAGGCCCAGGGGCTTCAGTAGCCGGCTGATGTAGTTTGCGGTGGCTTCACCTTCAGTGGTGGGATTAGTCGCCAAAATTACTTCGCGCACGTCAATCCCCCCGTTGTTTTCCGGCTTGAAGCGCGGCAGCAGATTCGCCAGGCGCAGCTCGTTTGGACCGATGTGGCGCATTGGTGAAAGACTTCCGTGCAGCACGTGATAGAGGCCCTTGAAGCTGCGCGTCTTCTCAACCGCGACCAGACTGTGAGGTTCTTCAACCACGCAAATCACGGAATGATCCCGCGAGGTAGACTCGCAGAAACGGCAGGGATCGATCTCGGTAAGGTTATTGCAGACGGAGCAGAGAATAATTCGCTGCTTGACTTCGCGCAGCGCCGCTACCAGGCGCTCAACTTCGGCCTCGGGCGTGCGCATGATGTAAAACGCCAGACGTTGAGCAGACTTATGGCCGATGCTGGGCAGTCGTTTCAATTCGTCGATCAGTTTAATGATGGGTTCGGCGTACTCTAACATTGCAATAACATTTCCAATTGCCGATTGCCAATTCTTCCATTGCCGATAGCCGATTGCCAATTGCCGATTGCCAATTTACGGTCCTCAACCTTGCCGCCCTGGAGAGCTAATATGCCCCTCAGCAATAACAAAATTGGCAATTGGCAATCGACAATGGAAGAATCGGCTATTGGCAATGGAAAGGCGGTCATCCCAGCAGGCCTCCCAGCCCTGGTGGCAGCATCCCGCCAAGCTTCCCCTTCATCGCTTCATCGACTTTGCGGTTGGCTTCGTTGAGGGCCGCCACGATCATGTCTTGCAGCATCTCCACGTCACCTTCCTTGACCGCTTCAGGATCAATTTTCAATGAAACAATCTCGTGGTTGCCCTTCATTTGAACAGTAACAACGCCACCGCCCGCCGAAGCTTCAGCGCGCATTTCTTCCATCTCTTTAGACATCTTCTCCTGCATTGACTGCGCCTGCTTCATCATCTGTTGAATATTGAATCCACCAGGAAATTTCATTGGTAGCACCTCTCCATGGAATTTGCTTTACTGGTACTCGCGCTTGAAAAACCATCGTAGCTTCCCTTCCGAGCGAATGCAACGAGACGTTAAGTACGGTACTGGTTCCTTTTGAGTCTCGAAGTTTAGAGTTCACCTTTAGGTTGCCGCTTGGCGGTGCGGACAAGCTAAAGCTTGATGAACTCTAAACTTCCGGGAGGGCTGGTTCGCGAAAAACTCTTGTGAATCTTAATGATCCTGTCTAGTGTTGCGTCTCGTAGTAACGCCGGTGCAGCACCAGCAAAAACTTTAAAGCAACTGATCTAGCCGCAAGATGGTATAGGAGTGGGAAATGAAGCAAATAACTGTCCACCTGCTGCTCTTTAGCGTCGCCATTTTTGCGGCCCCAATTCACGATTCAGTCCCAGCTCAGGCTAAATCGAAACGAGACGCAATAACGATTGCCGCCGTGCGCGCCGTGCTTGATGCACAGACGGAGGCCTGGAATCGAGGCAACATTGAAGGTTTTATGGATGGCTACGCTCACTCGGCTGAAATCACTTTTGTTTCCGGCGATAGCTTCACTCGCGGTTGGCAGACCGTGCGCGATCGCTATAAGAAAAATTACGACTCGCGCGAGAAGATGGGTACCCTGACGTTCTCGGATATCGAAACCAGGCTACTGAGCAATGATGCAGCGCTGACGATTGGACGCTGGCAATTGCAGCGTGCGAGCGATCTACCTCACGGATGGTTTACGTTGGTTTTTCACCGCACCAGGGAGGGCTGGCGAATAGTTCACGATCATACGTCGAGCGCTCCTTGAGTTTGGAAACAGTCCGAAATCCAACGTCCAATGTCCAATGTCCGGGAACGCCTTAAGAAACTGATTTCCTTCCGTTGGACCTTTGACCTTGGACTTTGGACGTATTTGGGATGCTCGCCGTAATCAACTGCAAACAACTCATTACTCTCGCCGGTCCGCCGCGTCCGCGGGTCGGCGCGGAGATGCGCGAGCTTTCCGTCATCTCCGACGGCGCAATGCTGGTGCTCAATGAGCGGATTGAGAAGGTCGGAACGCGAAAGCAGATTGAACCTTCTATTGGCGCCAAGTGCACGGTGGTGGATGCGGGCGGTCGTATTATCTTGCCGGGCTTTGTCGACGCGCACACCCATCCGGTCTTTGCAGGCACGCGAGTCGGTGAGTTCGAAGAACGTGCTGGGGGCGCGTCTTACCAGCAGATAGCCGCGCGCGGTGGCGGCATCAAGTCGACTGTGCGAGCCACCCAGGCGGCCACCCTGGATGAATTATTGCAAGCGGGAAGGCGATACGCAAAGTGGTTCCTGCGATCGGGAACCACGACGGTCGAGGCCAAGTCGGGTTACGGTTTATCTGTAGAAGATGAGATAAAGTTGCTGCGGGCTATCAAGAGATTAGGACAAGAGACGCCGCTGCGTTACGTGCCGACTTTCCTTGGTGCTCACGATATCCCGTCCGAGTATTCGAATCGACGTGATGAGTATGTCTCCCTTCTCATCGACGAGATGTTGCCGCGCGTGGCGCATGAAAAACTCGCCGAATACTGCGACGTCTTTTGTGAGGAAAAGGTTTTCTCAACCGACGAGTCTCGGGCCATACTCTCCGCAGCCCGTAGCCACGGCCTGGGACTTCGTATTCACGCAGATCAGCTATCGCTCTCCGGGGGAGCGAAGCTGGCAGCCGAGCTCAATACTGTTACCGCCGATCATCTCGAGCATGCGGACGCCGGAGGTATTGCTGCGCTCAAGTCTGCCGGAGTTCAGCCGGTGCTTTTGCCGGGCTCAGTCTACGCGCTTGGTTCGAGTCGTTATCCGCCGGCTCGTGAAATGATTGAGGCGGGACTAGCAGTTGTGTTGGCAACCGACTTCAATCCCGGTTCATCCCCTACACCATCAATGCCGACGGTGCTTTCGTTAGCTTCGACTCACATGAAGATGACGCCCGCGGAATCAGTCACGGCGGCGACAATTAACGCGGCGTGCAGTCTGGCGCGGGCCAAGGATCTAGGATCGCTGGAACCCAGAAAGGTAGCGGACTTCGTGATTCATGATTGCGACGACTATCGCGAGATCTCTTACTTCTTCGGGATTGAGCATGCGTGGAAGGTTTACACCAGGGGGCGCCTGGCATTTAGCCGGTCTTAGCAGTCTCTGGACAACTCTTAAAAAGTAATTGACGCCTGCTCTGACCTATCTTATTATCTTCCCAACACTGGAAAGGAGGTGATCAAAAATATATGAGTTCTTATCACAGTGAGGTGGCTGCGGCCTGACCTCTGAACTTTAATCAAAGATTGTTAGGATTACGGTTTAGTCGTCTCACTGCACTAGTGCTCCCCCTTTCTGGAAGCAGCACACAGTTAGTCCACAGGCCAATCCGAACAGCTTCACCGGAAGCCGCCCGCGATTTAATTCGTGGGCGGCTTCTCTCGTTTCACGCTCGGGCGCGGAAGCGAAATTATGGTGTAGGTGTTGGCGAAGGGGTCGCCGTCGCGGGACTTTCCTCAGATGGCAGCACTCGGGAAGGATCCGGCTTATCGGGCGACGTGTGCAGGTGAACGGCCTTCCAGTCTCTACCCCCGCGCTTGAATACCAGAGTCATTCTTCCGGTCGCGGTTTCCGGAACCTCTTTGTAGGTTTGTGACTGGGTCCAGAGACAGGTGATCAGGGCGCCCTCACGGCCAATCATCGTGACTGCGAGATCACGAACCTCCAGTTTCACATCATCGATGTCTGGATAGGAGCTCTCGCGATTCTTGCGCATCTGTTCCCAGCCCCTGGTTACCGTTCCATTATTGTTGAAGAGGATAAGGCTGGGAGAATTCCAGTAGACGCCGCTCACCAGCTTGACATCTGCTTTGCGGATTCCATTGAGGAGTTGTTCGAAGGCTGCCAGCACAGTGTCAGCCCCGGGCGCCTGGGCGGCAATTACTCTTGGTTTAGCTGGAGCGGGCCGCGTTGCGGACTGAGGTGTTGCTGGCTGCTGGATACCAGTGGATTTCTCGGGAGCGGTTGATTTATTCGTGTTCGTAACCGTGCTGCGGGGCCGTGCAGGGGTTGACGAGTTCGTATTCTGGGCTACGGCAGTAGCAGTCATGAAAGCAAACAAACAAATTAGGAAGAGTTGTCTCGGCATGATATTCCCTCCAGGTATTTCAGAGTTCATTGTTCTAGGGTCGTGTCCCATTTAACCGTTGACACTTCCGTGGCCGTACTTAGTAGCATAGATATTCCTTCGAGATCGGCCGCCATTGTAAAGAATTAGATGTGACGGCACACTAGTGCCCTGTGTCTGAAGCCCAGTCCCGTAGGGACGAAAATGTTTATAGACCATTGGCGGAGATATTGCGCCAGCTCCAGAGGAGCGAAATGTTCTTACCGATGTGTGACGCGAGCGATACATTACGCTCCTCTGGAGCTGTGAAGGTCGGTTTGGGACTGCCGGTCTATAAACATTGGGCCGCTACGCGGCTGAAGCAGGAAGCTTGCTTATTGTTACCGAAACTTAGGGTCAGCACACTAATTCCCGAAGCACGAACTTAAACTTCAACTCTCAATCTCAAACATCTCCCAGCGCGTTCATCACGTCAAACCAGGGCACCCCGCTCCGCAATCTAGTCACCGAGCGGTCCTTCCCGAGAATAGCGAAGACCTCGAACATCGAAGGGCCCACTGCCTGGCCTGTTAACATTGTCCGCGAGCCATTGATCAGCAGGCCCGCCTTGACGCCTCGGTCTTCAGCAAACTGTCGCAGCGCCGCCTCCGCGGTTTCGGCCGTGAAAGGGTCCATCTCCTCCAGTCGATCGGCTAAGGCAGGCAAGAGTTCTTTGAGACGCCGCTCCTTTTTCAGGTTTTTGTTTACGGCCGCATCTTCGAAATCAAAGTCGTCCGAAAAATAAGCTCGGCCCTGAGATGAAAAGTCCCTGAGCGTGTGGAAGCGCTGACGTATCAAGTCCACCGCTTTTGCAAACCACTCGCGATCGTCGTCTTCGTATTCCTCCCGCCAGAGCTTATTGGCGCGGAGCTCGGCTTTCACCATAGGCAGCAATTCTTCGGAGGACATTGAGCGAATGTATTCCGCATTCATCCACAATGCTTTGTCATCAGTCCAATGGCGCGGATCATTCTCCTGGAAATTGAAAATCGCATTCGCGCGGCCGATACCCTCGAGAGAAAACTCATGGGTGAGTTCTTCCAGCTTCATGATCTCTCTAGTGTCGGGTGGCGACCAGCCCAGCAGCGCCAGAAAGTTGCGAAAAGCGGCAGGCACGAATCCGCGGTCCCGATAAGTAGTTAGCGACACCACCTCGCCATGTTTGCGTTTAGATAACTTGCCCTTGTTCGGAGCCAGTATCAGTGGCAGGTGGGCAAACTTCGGCACGGGTTTGCCGAGCGCCTCGTAGAGCAGAATCTGCTTATGAGTGTTGGTAATGTGGTCCTGCCCGCGAATCACGTGTGTGATCCCCATCTCGATATCGTCGATCACCACCGAGAGGTTGTAGAGGGGATGGCCGTCTGAACGCAGCAGCACCAGATCCTCGATCTCCGAGTAGTTGCGTTCCTGCGACCCGTAAACGATGTCTTCAAAACTGGTCCTGCCTTCGTGTGCAACCTTCAGCCGCACGGCGAATGGCTCGCCGGCGGCGGCGCGCCGGTCCGATTCCTCCAGGGGAAGATCACGGTAAGGGTTGCTGCGATGATCCGCACCTTCGGCGGACTGCGCCCTGGCCCGATCGGCAATGCCTTGTTTTATGCCGGCGTCGTCGCGCTTTTCTTTGGGAGTGAAGTCACGGTAAGCCTGGCCTTCATCGACGAGTCGGCTGGCAGCCGCCCGGTGCTGAGGAGCGTTAGCCGACTGGAATACGATATCTTCGTCGTAATCCAAACCTAACCATTCAAGACCTTCGATGATTGAACGCGTTGACTCAACGGTGGAGCGTTGTAAGTCAGTATCTTCAATCCGCAGCAGAAATTTACCACCAACTTTGCGCGCGAAGAGCCAGTTGAAGAGAGCAGACCGCGCTGCCCCAATGTGCAGGTAACCGGTAGGAGACGGTGCGAAGCGAACGCGGATCATAAGAGCAGTGATAAGTGATGGGTGAAAAGTAAAAAAAGAACGATCAGCCGTCATGCGACCTCGACTCGCCGGCCCCTCCAAAACAGTAACGAGTGACAAACGACGTTTCGGACAAGGTCTCTACTTGTCGGGTCGTCACTTGTCACTCGTCACTAAGGTTTCTGGCGGAGATGACAGGATTCGAACCTGTGAAGGGCTTTTGACCCTTAACGGTTTAGCAAACCGCCGCCTTCAGCCACTCGGCCACATCTCCGTGCCGAACCAGGGCGAAAACTCATTCTAGTCTGCAGCATCAGATTGTCAAGATGACGGCTGAAACGGTAGTGATGCAGTTTAGAGGCCAAGCTTTAGCTCGCGTGGCGAAGCGGCAGCCTAAAGGCTGAACTCTGAACTTCCGGCTTCAAACAGCATCAGTACCCGCTGAAACGGCACTGGGTCAGTTTGATTCCAGAAGTTCAGAGTTTAACCTTCAGATGCCGTTTCACCACCAAAAACTAATAAACCCGAACCATGCTCTCGGATGAGATGGTTCGGGTTCTTGCGAACTGCTGAGAGGAGGTTGATCAGCCGATGAACATTTCATCCTCGCCGTAAATTTGATTAATGGGCTTTGGCGCGGGCGCCACGAGAACTTCGAGGCCGCGGCGGAAGCCCGCCATAATCGCAGCCAGTTCGCGAGCGGGCTCGATAACTTTCGTCTGAATGAAATCAGTAGTCGAAGCAATCTGCCGGTGTGTATTGTCGATTGTGCGGCTGACGAGCTCCACTTTGTCGCGCGCCTGGATGGCGCTGGCGCTGATCACTTGCTTCAGTTCGCCCACCTCTCCCCTGATTATGGCCAACGATTCTGAGAAGTGCATGGTGGCCGTAGAAAGATGGTTAGACATTACGTTGAACTGTTCAGCGATTTGCTTACCTTGCACAACAATCTGCCGCCCCTGTTCGCTCATCACGGTCACTCTCTCGACGAGGGGCTCGAGTTTTTCTTCAAGCCGGTTAACTGATTTGACCGCGCGGTTCACAAACACGGCAATCGAAATCATCGCCAGAGCGATCACGATGAAGGACAAAGCGACAGCCACCATCATCCAGAACATCGGATCGTTTGTATTAATCTGCAGCGCGAGAAACATTGAGAAAGTTTGATTTGCGATTGCCGAATTTTGATTTGCTAAAACCCGCGTTTAGCGCGGGATCGAAAATCAAAAAATCACAAATCCTAGTTAGTCGGCTCGTCGTATTTCGGGGCGGCTTCCATTCTCCCCGACAGTTCGGTCTTCCGTTTTTCTTCCTGATAGGCTTTCTTGCCCGCGTCGATTGCCGCTGCCACAGTGCCGGTCTGACGGGACGCGCTTTCGCGGGCCGTGCGGGCCACCTCACCAACCTTCTCTGAGGCTGTTGAGTAAAGTTCAGCAGCACGATCGCGTGTGTGCTCGTAGTACTCGCCGGCGCGGTCACCCAGATGCTGGGCAGTCTCGCGCGAACGGTCGATGCCCTTGCGGGTCGCCTCGGCGATATCGCCGCGTAGTTCCTGACCAGACTTCGGAGCGAACAAGAGCGCTAGCACTGCTCCAATTCCACCGCCAATTAAGAGATAAGTTAAACGAGCAGAGATATTGTCACCACTATCCCGCCGATAGTCATCGCTTCCCATAGGGATTCCTTTCTTCAGAAAGCGAAGCCCCGCGGCCTCGCAAGTTGGGTTGATTCTTGGAGAATTCCAGTTTTGGACTATAACAAATACCGTTGGATCGGCGCAACAGGATGGGCCGGGGGGTAGTGGGTCAGTTTAGAGTTCATCAAACTTTGGTTTGTGGCGGCGAAACGGCAACCGGAAGAACTCTGAACTTGGAATCAAACTGACCCCAGGATCCGTGATGATTCGTGGATCGCTTATGTCGGTAAGCGGCGGTTAATGCTTCCCGGCAGCGCTGCGGCGCCAGAGGAAGTAGATCGGAATGCCGGTGAGCACGATTAGATAGCCAATGCCGGAGGTTGAAGGCGCCAGGTACGCAAGGTCAAGAACAAAGAGGACGGCGATAACAATGTAGATAATCGGCACCAGCGGGTAGCCGAAAGTACGATACGGGCGTTCGAGTTGCGGGGCCTTGTACCGCATCACTATCACTGCTCCTACCATGAGGATGTAGAACACCAAATCAGCCGAAACAATGTACTCAAGCAGTTGTGTATAGACGTTGCCGTAAGTGACTGCGCCAGTCTGTGGATTAGTAGTAACAGTACGAGGCAGGGTCAGAAGCGAGGCCCAGATTCCTTGCGCGATCAGAGCAATGGCGGGCACGTGGAGGGAGTTTAATGTGCCTACCCGTTTGAAGAATAAATCGTCCCGAGCCATGGCGTAGTAGACGCGAGCCCCTGCCAAGATCAGTCCGTTGTTACATCCAAAGGTTGAAATCATGATTGCAATGGCCATCAGAATAGTTCCGCGCGGGCCCAGGATGGCCTGCATCGCGGCTGTCGCCACTCGATTCTGCGGTGCGTTTTGAATTCCTGAGAGCGGCAAGGTAACGATGTAGGCGAGATTCGCGAGCACATAGAGCACGACGACCAGAGCGCAGCCCCACAAAAGTGCGCGCGGTAAATTGCGTCCCGGGTCGCGAACTTCCCCGGCGGTAAAGGTGACGTTGTTCCAGGCAGACTGGGCAAAGAGTGGTCCTACCATAGCCCGGCCGAGCAGCATGACGAGGGCTAGCATCAGAGTACCCTCGGACGCCGCTTCAAAGCCAAGCTGGGCAGCATCCGGGTTCCAGCCATTTTCCCAGGGTTTCCACCATGAGGAAGTGTAGGCGGCGCTCTGATCGTTCCATCCGAAAAAAAGACCTATCACGATTAAACCCAGCAGGGCCGCCGTCTTCGTGAAAGTGAAAGTGTTTTGAATGACCTTTCCCGTTTTTAAGCCACGCGTGTTGACTAGTGTGAGAAACAGAATCATCACCACGGCCACGAGTTGTTGGGCCGAGAGGCTGATTGCGTAGCTTCCAATGGCGTAAGGCGCTATCAGATAACGGTCGCTGGCGACGCGATCGGTCAGCACGCCCATGAAGTTGGCGAAAGCCACTGCAACCGCCGCGATCGTTCCAGTTTGAATAACCAAGAAGAGCGACCAGCCAAACAAAAAACCTATCGAAGAACCATAGGCCTCGCGTAGAAAAACATACTGACCGCCTGCGCGTGGCCACATCGCTGCAAGTTCTGCGCAACACAGCGCGCCCGTTATGGTGAGCACGCCTGCCAGCGCCCAGGCGGCGAGCAGCCATCCCGGCGCTCCTACCAGTCTTGAAGATTCAGCCGAAGTGATGAAGATGCCGGAGCCGATCATCGAGCCGACCACGATCATCATGGCGTCGAGTCGGCTCAGACCGCGGACGAGTTTGCCTGGAGAATCAATTGCTCCGTCGCTCATAGTGAGTGAGGGATATAGTGGGTTGATGCTGTGCTGTCAAGAGAGTTTTGGATTGGGGAGGATGTCATGAGCCAAACATGAGAATAGCGACGATCGAATACCTGCCTCGGGACGGCTTATCGCGAAACTGAACCAAACCCCGAAGAAGGTACTGATGCAGTTTGAAGCCGGAAGTTCAGAGTTCAGCCTTTAGGCTGCCGCTTCGCCACGAAAGCTAAAGCTTGATGAACTCTAAACTGCATCACTACCACGAAGAAGAGTGCGCCAAAAAATTGTCGGTAAGCTTCTGGCCTGCCAGAGTCTGCTTGATGCCACCGGCTTGCCCGGTGGAGGTTCACGCTTGCTGCTATTACGGCAGCGATTCCATGCAGTAAGGATGCCACCGGCTTGCCCGGTGGAGGTTCACGCTTGCTGCTCGGCGAGAGTGGATGACTAAAGGCCCGCGTGAAACTCCACGGGACAAGCCCGTGGCATCTCACGGAGTATCCTGGGTCGACCGCCTGTAGCAGCTAGCGGGAGCCTCCACGGGGCAAGCCCGTGGCATCATTAATCTACC
>JALZJF010000156.1 GCA_030859905.1 Acidobacteriota bacterium | reverse complement strand
ATCGGCGCTCTCATTCTGCTCCTCCTCATCTGGGCGGTAATTCTTTTCCGCATGCTATCCTCAGGCGCGTGAGCGGAGACAAGCCTGCAACACCTGTCATCGCTATTGTCGGGCCCACCGCGTCCGGCAAGAGCGCACTCGGCATCGCAGTGGCTCTCCAACTCAATGGCGAGATCATTAACTGCGATTCGGTTCAAGTTTACAAAGGCATTCAAATCGCCACTGCCAAAGTTCCCTCTGAGGAGCGGCAGGGCGTCCCACATCACCTGCTCGATTTTGTTTCCCCTGAGATCAACTACACTGCCGGAGATTGGGCGCGCGAGGCCGCCTCGGCGATTGAAGATGTCGAAAAACGTGGCCGGGTGGCACTCCTGGTGGGCGGCACCGGCCTTTATCTGCGCGCGCTGCGCCGGCCTTTCTTTCCCAGTCCGCCGACCGACGAGAAGCTGCGCCAGCGGCTCAACAGGATTCGTGAACGGCGCGGGGCAGAACACCTTTATCGCGTTCTCGAGCGGCTTGACCCGGGGATGGCGGAAGAGTTGTACCCACGTGACTGGCCTCGTGTGCAACGCGCAATCGAAGTTCGACTACAGACTGGTCTACCCATGTCGGAGCAAATGGATCTGCCTCCAGTACCGAGCGAGAGCGCGCGACGGCTACAGATTTTTGCTATCAACCCACCGCGCAATGAACTGTACGAGCGCATCAATGCGCGCACGGAAGCACACTTCGCAGCCGGTCTGGTGGAGGAAGTCAGGGACCTTCTTGCTAAAGGTGTTTCCCCAACCTCAAACGCTTTGGGCGCCCATGGTTACCGTCGAGTTGTTGAATACCTGGAAGGACGGCGGGATCTGGCCAGCGCTGTCGAGCAGACAAAGCTGGATGTTCGTCATTACGCAAAAAGGCAGTTGACGTGGTTTCGCAGCGAACCTGGCGTTGTCTGGTGCGAAGGGTTTGGTGAGGAGAAACTACTTCAGGAAAAGGTGTGGCAGATGTTAGCAAAGCGTAGCGCGCCCCCGCTCCAGCGCAAGCGTCATTAAAGTTAGTTCTTCAAGACTACCTGAACAAGTCTGCATAAGGAGACAGCGGTTTTTTGCCAGCGAGAGACGCTAGGCTGGAGCGGATGGCGCTACGCTTTGCCCACCTTCCCAACCATGCAAATTCCACATCTCGCAGTATTTCGTGAATCTGCAAATTTACCGAAGGTTCTTCGGGTTTTGACAGGGTTTCTACTCCTCCTTGGTTCCGTAGTTGGTCTCGCGTGGAAATTTCGTCAAAACTGCATCAGTATCTTTGCCCGGTACTTCTTGTGACGCCGTCGTCGTTGTTGTAATCTGAACCAACCCCCCCTTTATGAAATTACCGACTTCAAGGTGGGATCCATGTCAGACGGGAAACCAGTTTTACAGAACATACAGGATGCATTCCTGAACACGCTCCGGCGCGAGAAAACGACAGTGACTGTCTATCTCTTGAATGGCGCGAAATTAATGGGAAGAATCAAAAGCTTCGATAAATTCTCGGTTCTATTCGAGTCTGGTTCACAGGAGCAATTGATCTTCAAGCATGCCATCTCTACCATCTCGCACGCGCGGGAAGTGCGCGGCGCGGTTGATGCTCACCAGTCCGCCCGGGAAACCGCCGACTCGCGCCAATCGTGAGATTCGTTTAAACTCTGCTCGAACAATTTTGCATCGCCTGTCAGAACGGGAAGCGGCAGCGACCCGGTCTCAACTGGGAGTTCGATGACTCGTGGCAGGAACTTTCATCACCTTCGAGGGTATAGACGGCTGCGGTAAATCTACGCAATTGAGATTGTTGGGTAACTTTCTGCGCTCGCAAGGCGGCGATGTTCTCGTCACTCGCGAGCCGGGAGGAACATCTGTCGGTCTGCGTCTGCGGGCCGCCTTGCTCGATGCTCAGGAACAGGTTGACCCGCTTACAGAATTGCTCGTCTTTGCAGCAGACCGCGCGCAGCATGTGCGACGCGTGCTGCGCCCAGCGCTGGCAGCCGGACGGATCGTGCTCTCGGACCGCTACGCCGACGCCACCAGAGCCTACCAGGGTGGCGGTCGAGGTTTTCCTGTAGAGTTAATTTCCGAGATCGTTCAACTCGCTACTGAAGGTCTGATACCGGATCTGACGTTGCTGTTTGATCTGTCAGTTAACGAATCCTCTGCCCGAACCCGGCGCAGGGCTGAGGGCAAACAAACGGGGGATCGCCTCGACTCGGAGGATGCGGAATTTTATATACGAGTTCGCGAGACCTATTTGAGTCTGGCGGAGCAGGAACCTGAGCGCTTCCGAGTTCTAACCACAAACGGTTCGCTTGAAGAGACTCATAAACGCGTGAAAGAGATAGTCGTTTCTTTTCTTGAGGCTCGCGGCCAGATAGTTTCAAGGCAGCCGGCATCGGCAGAATTTCGCCAGGCAAAGCCACTTTAGAATGTTTGATCAACTCACCGGCAACGACCGTGTAAAACTGCTACTCAGACGAATGCTCGGATCGGGGCGAGTTCCCGGTGCGCTGTTGTTTACAGGGGAAGAGGGCGTTGGGAAGAAGCTATTCGCTCTGGAGATAGCCAGGGCGCTCAATTGTCGTGCTCCGCGAGGCGTCGAAGGGTGCGGTCTATGCCCGGCGTGTGTACGAATGTCCCGCTTCAATGTTCCCCAATCCCAGGACCCGGAGGACTGGAAGAAAATCTTTTGGACCGATCACGGCGATGTGGGCATGGTGGTGGCGCCCAAGCGGTTGTTGCTGGTAGATCAAATGCGGGATATCGAACGTGAGGCCAACTTTCGACCCTTCGAAGGCAAGGCCCGCGTATTCATCGTGGACGACGCCGACAAGTTTAATGAACAATCGGCAAACGCACTGTTGAAGACCCTCGAAGAGCCGCCACCTACTTCCCACATCATTCTCATCACCTCGCGGCCCGCTATGCTGCTGCCAACAATTCGGTCGCGCTGCCAGGCAATTAGATTCTCACCACTCACCACGGTGGAGATCGAACAGCATTTGTTGCAGAATAAACTTGCGACTCCGGCAGAGGCCGGCCCCAGGGCACGAGCCGGCAACGGCAGCATCGGACGGGCCCTCGAGGGCGATTTGGAAAGCTTTAAGGAGCGACGGAACGCGATGCTGCAGGTGCTTACGGCGCTGGCAATTACCGGGGATCATTCTCATCTCCTACGCCTGGCTGAAGAAATGAACGAGGCCAAACATAAAGACGAATATGAGTTTTCGTTAGAGTTGTTGGAAACCTTGATTCGCGATGCCTTGATGATCTCGTTCGGAAGCAGCTCCAGACAGATAACCAACGGAGATATTCTTCCCCAGTTACAAAAGATAAGTGAGCGGATTGAAAGCCGCAGCGCCACGTCATGGATCTCCCGAATTGAGGACCTGCGCGAACAGCTCGTCGTAAACGTAAACCGCAGACCCGCCACCGACGCTCTCTTTCTTTCAATGGCCGCATCGTGACTGTAGCCGGTATGGTCTGCAATACCGGGCCGGCGGAGCGTTCGTGACTCTGTGGAAACCCGAAAGAACTTGCGATAATTTGCAGATTCGAGAAATTCTGCAAGTTGCGGGGAATTTTGCAGGTCGGGGGACTTGAGTTTACTTCACGGCGACAAGTTCGGGTCCGGCCTCGGTTTTAGCGGCCGCGCCTTCGGCCAGAAGTTTCTCCGTTTCCATGACGAAGGCTTCGACTATGTCCTCGCCGGCGACCTTCCGCATCGGGACTCCGTTTTTAAAGATCATGCCCACGCCGCGACCAAACGTCACTCCCAGTTGCGAATCGTGCGCCTCACCTGGTCCGTTCACCGCGCAGCCCATAATTGAAAGGTGCAGCGGTTCTTCAACGTGAGCCAGACGACGCTCGATCTCGGTTACGATCTCCACAAAATTATCTACGTCAAGCCGGCCGCAGGTGGGACAGGCGACAACCGTGACACCACGCGCGCGTAGCTCGAGGGACTTGAGAATTTCCCAGGCGACGCGAACTTCCTCTTGTGGCTCGGCGGCAAGCGACACACGAATAGTGTCGCCGATGCCCTCGTGCAGCAAAATACCAAGGCCGATGGCGGATTTAACTGTCCCGGTGAAAGCAGTGCCTGCTTCGGTCACGCCTAGATGGAACGGGTAATCCACTTTTTGGGCCAGCAATCGATAGGCATCAACTGTGCGATGCACGTCTGAAGCTTTGAGCGAAATTATCGTGTCAGTGAATCCGAGATTTTCCAGGATCTGGATGTGTCGAAGCGCCGACTCAACCATAGCCTCCGGCGTAGCCGTGCCGTACTTCTTTAGTAGATCCTTTTCCAGCGAGCCGCCATTCACGCCAATCCTAATCGGAACCTTTTGCCTTTGCGCCGCGCGAACGACCTCGACGATGCGCTCGTGCTTCCCGATGTTTCCGGGGTTCAGTCGAAGTTTGTCGATACCCGCATCGAGGGCCATCAGGGCAAGTTTGTAATGGAAGTGGATGTCAGCTACGATCGGCACCTCAGGTACGCGCTTGCGGATCTCTTTCATCGCCACGGCGGCATCTTGGTCCGGCACGGCCAGACGCACAATCTCGCATCCGGCGCGGACCATTTCCTCTATTTGTGCCACAGTAGCGCCCACGTCAGCGGTGTCCGTTTTGGTCATGGACTGAACCACAACAGGCGCTCCGCCACCAATCTGTATGTCTTTGACTTTTACTGGTCGAGACTTTCGCATAATCAATTCTGTCTAAAGTCCAACGTCCAAAGTCTAAAGTCCTATTGCCCCAAATCGGGCGTTGGACATTGGACTTTGGACCATTAGACGGTTTTACTTTGCCGGTTCCGTCGCAGCAGGTTTACTACTGCTGCTGGGAGTGCCCGAAAACAACTTTATGACATCATTAGAAATGACAAAGACCATCAACAGGATGACCATCACAAAACCAACTTGTTGAATGCGCTCGCGCACCGTCATTGATAATTTCAGACCAATCGCCGCCAGCAAACCTTCGAGCAAGAGCAGGAAAATTGCCCCGCCATCCAATACCGGGATTGGTAGCAAATTGAAGATGCCAAGATTAAGGCTGAGGAACCCAAGCATCCCAAATAGGCCGGCCCAGCCAAGCCTTTCAACCGATGCCGCAGCAGCGTTGTAAATTCCGATTGGTCCGGAAAGAGTGTTCCTGGCTGAACGTTGGCCGGTGATTACTTGCCCCAGGGCTTTACCCGTCAAACGCAGAATCTCCAGATTGCTATTAACTGCGTAAACCCCTGCCGCAGCCAAACCGACACGCTGCAGCGGAATTTCCTCGTCAGGAGTAAAACCCAACCGCTCCATTCCATCCTGAAGCTTGCGAGCAGTGGCGGTGATCTCTCTCTGTTGCCCGGACCTGTTTACCGTTAGGGTGATAGGCTGACTCTTATGTTCACGGATGAACTGAGTGACCTGCTCAGCACTGTGGACTGGTTGCCCATTAACCGCGAGAATGACATCACCTACTTGCAGCCCGGCTTCAGAGGCCGGCGTATTAGGTAGAACACTGCGCACCACCACCGGAACTTCCCCGTAGTCAGGAACAAAATCCATATAGCCGGCGGTTTCTCCGTCCTCGGTGATCGCCGTGGGTGTGAGCGTGAGCGGTAAGCGCTGGCCGTTACGCTCGACAATTAGCGGCAAAGGCTGGCCAGGCGATAAAAGCGCGTCGCCGCGGATGGTGTTCCATTTCGGGTTCTCCGTGCCGTTGAAGGAGACTATTCGATCACCGCGCTTCAATCCCGCCGCCTCGGAAGCGCCTCCTCGGGACATCGTGCTCACGACCGGGGCAGGTGTTGCGGGAACTCCGTACATCAAGGCGCCGGAAAAAGGGATAGCGAGTGCCGTGAGGATATTCATCACGGGCCCGGCCAGCGCCACCAAAATCCGCTGCCAACGCGGACGAAGATTGAACATTTCATGCTGCGGGATATCAGTAGCCCCGGCGCCTTCGATCGGTGAGTTTGACTCATCGCCGCCAAGTTTTACGTAGCCCCCAAGCGGAATGGCCGAGACACGATAGTCAGTTTGTCCCCATTTCCTGCCAAACAAGCGTGGACCAAATCCCACCGAGAACGTCTCAACGCGGATTTTAAATAACTTGGCAACAATAAAATGGCCAAATTCATGAAGAATTACAGCCGAGCCAAGGATGAACATGAAGGCTAAAATATTGGTAAACATTAATCTATATCTCTTTTCAGTCCAATCTCACGATGTCAGGTGGCGCTGAACTCAACATCCCTCTGCGAGGTTGCCGTTAACGAGTGTACGTGGGCTGGGGAGGGCGCGTCAAACAGAGTGTTTGGCCAGCAGATCTGAAGGTTTTACTAACTTTTCTATTTCCTCATTCACCGCCAAGCGCGCTTCTCGGTCCGTATGGAGGACGGTTTCGAGATCCAATGCAGGTTGAATCGTATGTTGATCCATTGCCAACTCTATCACACGAGGAATATCAGTTAGACAGATGCGCTCTTCAATAAACGCTCTGACGGCCTCTTCATTGGCGGCATTCAGCACCGTAGGAAGCGTGCCACCTTCCCTGAGCGCTCGGTAGGCAAGGGCTATGCAAGGAAACCGATCAAGGTCGGGAGCCTCAAAATGTAGTGTGGCCAGAGCCGTCAAATCGAGCGGGGGTAGTTCGCATGAGTGCCGTTCCGGATACGTCAGTGCATATTGGATCGCATGACGCATGTCGGTGACTCCCATCTGAGCTATCACCGAACCGTCTACCAGCTCGATCATGGAATGTACGACTGATTCCGGATGAACGACGATTCCAATCTGATCCGCTTCGAAGCCAAAAAGCCAATGCGCCTCGATCACCTCCAGTCCTTTATTCATAAGGGTTGCTGAGTCAATGGTGATCTTGTCTCCCATATTCCAGGTTGGATGACGCAAAGCATCCGAAACACTCGCCGCTCGCATTTGGCTCTTGTTCTTGGTGCGAAAGGGACCGCCTGAGGCAGTTAGTACTATCCGTCGCACCTCGTCGCGCTTCTCTCCACGTAGACACTGATGCAGAGCATTATGCTCGGAGTCGATCGGCAACAGTTCCGCGCCGGAAGCCCTGGCAGCGCGAGTCATCAACTCGCCTGCCATAACCAGTGTCTCCTTGTTCGCTAGTGCCACGCGTTTGCCGGCTTCGAGCGCGCGGAGAGTCGGCACGAAGCCGACGGCGCCGACAGTGGCTGATACAACCGTATTCGCCTGTGGATGTGCAGCCACTTCCACCATGCCGGGTTCTCCGATCACTATTCGCGGGAGATCGAGATTTCTCTCGAAGAGTTGGGCTCGTAGATCGCGAGCGGCGGTTTCCGTTTCCACGGAAATCAGTTCCGGCAAGTGGCGAGCAATCTGATCAGCCAGCGTACTTACGTTATGACCCGCGCCCAGCGCCACGACACGAAAACGATCGCTGCCAAGCGCTTCTACAACTCGGAGCGTGTTGCAGCCGATCGAGCCTGTGGAACCAAGGACAGCAATGCCGGTGGGTTTCATGTTAAGCGACCGGAGGGAAATAGGTCTTCACACTGTGAAGATAATGAGCCCCAGATACACGGACTGCCACGAAAAGATCACGAATGTATTTTTGCTTTTGGCTCTGTGATACAAGTTCGCAAGTTCTTGTTTTTTGAGCAAGGTTTGACAGAAACAACGATCCACGAAATCACCCGAACGAACACGAATTGCTCTTGGTGTCTTTTCGTGCAATTACGTGGATCGTTCCTTTTGGTTGCGGCTGACAGCCGCGCTGTGTTCACCTGCGTTCATCTGTGGCCGCTCACTCAGCCAGTGAAATAGATGCGACCGAAATAGTAGAGGACTGGCGCGTTGAAGAGCAAGCTATCGAGACGATCGAGTAATCCGCCATGCCCGGGCAGTACGTTTGCCGTGTCCTTTGCATCCGCGCTCCGTTTGAGTGCGCTCTCGGTCAGGTCACCAAGAATACCGACGACTGTCATTACCGCCGCCAACGGAAGAGCCAGCTTCAGCGGTAACTCTCTGAAAAACCAGAAATGAGCAATTGTGGCCATCACCAGGCCGGCCAGTAGTCCCCCGGCAACTCCTTCCCAGGTCTTTCCCGGGCTAATTGACGGTGCCAGCTTGTGTTTTCCGAATGCCCGGCCAACGTAGTATGCGCCCGTATCTGAGCCCATCAGGACCAGAAAAAAGAAACACAAGAGATCCGCGGAGAGATCCTGGTTGAATCCCGTGCGCACTGCCACCAGATGGCCGCCCAGGAAAACTATGTAGAGAACGCCAAGAATCGTCGCCCCGGTTGAGGCAATCATTTTGTCAAAAGGTTCCCGCAATGTGGCTGCGATCAACGTTGCGGCGATAAATGCAATCAAGATGAGCGGGATCATCTGCATCGACAAATCAGACCTGGGGCCGGGATCGTTAAAATAAAAGACCGTGAATAAGGCAGCCGCGGCAAGATAACCGATGGCCGCGTCAGGCCTCAGGTCTCGTCGCTTCGCCAGCACATAAAACTCAAACAGCCCAACGGCCATCGCCGCAGCGGCGAGAACTACAAATAATGGTTGCAGCCATGAAATGAGGATGGAAGCGATAAGGAAAGGCAGGACGACGACGGCCGTGGCTATGCGAGACATTCGATATTTTGATTTTTGATTTTTGATTTGTGATTTGTGATTGAAATGCGGAGTCGAGTATATCAAACATGAACCACACTCCGAGGCTGAACTTCAATCAAAAATCAAAAATCATTTCACGTTCGCGACCAGCTTCAGACCGCCGAAGCGACGATCCCGTCGTTGATAGTCGATGATTGCTTCGAGCAAGTGGACGCGGCGAAAGTCTGGCCAGAGGGTTTCAGTCACATAGATTTCGCTATAAGCCGCCTGCCACAGCAGAAAGTTGGAGATGCGCAGTTCGCCGCTGGTGCGCATCAGCAAATCCAGATCGGGTAGATTGCGAGTGTAGAGTTCATTCGCAATGCGCTCTTCTGTTAGCTTGTCAGGCGCATTACCTTCATCAAGCAGCCGCCGCACGGCAGCGCGGCAGGCATCGATAATCTCGGCTCGGCCGCCATAATTCAGAGCCACCGTCAACACCATTCCTTTGTTCTTTTCAGTTCTCTCTGTTGCTTTCGCAATCTCACGGCGCACGCTGTCAGCCAGCACGCCGGTTCGGCCAATGGTCTGAAACTTGATACTCTGACGGTCGATCTCATCGAGCTCGAGACGGAGATAGCGTCGCAGCATCCGCATCAGGGCATCAACTTCGTAGCGCGGTCGCTTCCAGTTTTCAGTCGAGAAGGCATAAAGCGTGAGAGCTCCTAATCCCAATCGTGTGCCCGTATCAACCGCCGCTCGAACCGCTTCGACACCGGCGCGGTGCCCGGCAATTCTCGGCTGGCCGCGCTGCGCTGCCCAACGTCCGTTACCATCCATAATGATCGCGACATGTCGAGGCAAACGGTCCCAGGCGATCGCTGCCAGCAGCACTTCATCGCGGGTTCCAGCCTCTACGACTTTAGCGAAATCAGAAAGCATAGACTTCAAGCTTGTGAAAGGAGGGGCCTCACGCTATCTTGGGCTTCCGTATCTGACACTGGGCTTTCCACTTCTTACCGGCAGTTACGGTACTTGGCTGCACGGTGGACATTCTTGCCTCAACGCCGAAGCGTGTCAATAAATGGGTACTGCTAGGCCCACATTACTCATACCGAACTGACAACAACGTCAGCCCACACGCGGGTGCGGTCGCTCCGGCAAGCGAACGATCGCCCTGCTCGATGGCCCGTGCAACGTGTTGCTGGTCCGTCTCGCCACGGCCGACCGCCAGCAATGTCCCCACGATAGAGCGCACCATGTAGCGCAGGAAGCCGTCGGCGCTGGCTCTGATCTCGATCATTGGTTCGCCCGAGCGTTCATCCGAGCACTCAGAAACTTCGAGGTGACTAACGGTGCGTATCCTGTTTTCGGTGTCCGATTGCGCCGCCGAGAACGCCGTCCAGTCGTGAGTGCCAGGAAATAGAGCGGCACATGCATTCATGCTTTCAAGATCAAGTGGGCGAGCCTCGTGGTGCGCATAGCGAAGCCAAAACGGGGACATCACCGCACCGTTTACTACTCGGTAGAGATAGGTTTTCCCCAGAGCTGAATAGCGAGCATGGAAGTTGTCGCTAACGACTTCCGCCTCCTTGACGCGCAGGTCTTTGGCAACGTTTCCATTGATTGCCGCGCGAAGCTTTTCGGGAGTGATCTCGCGCTCGACTCGAACGCTGGCCACCTGACCTTGTGCGTGAACTCCCGCATCGGTTCTCCCGGATCCATGAACTACCACGTCACCACCATCAATCAAGGTTAGCGCGCGGGTTAATTCGCCCTGAACCGTGCGCAGTTCGCCCTGCATCTGCCAGCCATGAAAATCGGTGCCGTCGTATTGAATAGTGAGTTTGAAATTCATTGGTGGTCAGTAGCCACTGACTACTGACAACTGACTATTGCCTTTTCCGGCTTCCCGGTTTGATCGCGGCTTCGCCTCGTTTGCACATTTCGCAAATGGAAGGGTCAACCGATGGCACATTGAGCGTAGCGAGTGCGATACGCGGTACGCCCACATCGGCGCCGCCCGCTGAGCGATCGATGATGGAAACCGCCGCAACAACCTTTGCGCCCGCGGCTTGCAAAGCCTCCACGGTTTCGCGCGTTGAACCGCCCGTGGTTACCACGTCCTCAACAACAACCGTTTTCTCACCGGGCGACACCGAAAACCCGCGTCTTAAAGTCATTTCGCCATTCTCGCGTTCGGTCCAAATGAATCGTGCCCCTAACTGTCGCGCGACCTCATGTCCGATTATGATCCCGCCAATCGCCGGAGAAGCCACCAGCCGAATGTTGTCTTGTTTGAAATGTTCGGCGATGGCCCGCCCAAATCTTTCAGCCTCCGCCGGATGCTGCAGCACCAGGGCACACTGCAAGTAGTTAGTGCTATGAAGCCCGCTGGTGAGAACAAAGTGGCCTTCAAGCAGCGCCCCGGTTTCTTTGAATCTCTCAATCACATCTTCAGTTCGCACGATCTTTCCCCAATCGAAAATATAAAGCGTGTTACAATCGCTGGCCAATGGCTCCGTATCCAAACCTCGTATCCGACTCAACTCTGGTTCAGGAAACAATCGACCTCTTGCGCGACTGTGGCGGACGCGCTAACGCGGCTGAAATCGTGGACGCGGTTTTTAAGGTCTCGCACATCGACGATGAATTGGCGGGCCTGCTCGTGGCCGATCTCGTAAAAGACGATCGGCGATTCAGGTTCGTCGATGGAAAAACTATCGAGTTGCAAAACGACGACGTTGAATCTCGCCTGCTCGACGACCTGAATTTCGTAGTGGTCGATCTGGAAGCCACCGGCGCCAAGATGCCCCCTAACCGGGTTATTGAGTTGGGAGCGTACCGGATCCGACAAGGGCGCATTGTCGACAGTTTTCTGACGCTCGTAAATCCCGAAATTGCCATTCCTCGTTTCGTGGTCGCGCTGACGGGGATCACCAACGAGATGGTAAAGACCGCGCCGGTATTCGCCGAAGTTGCTCCTCAGTGGCTGGATTTCGTCAGCGACGCGGTCCTCATTGCGCACAACGCACCTTTCGACACAAGTTTCTTAAACCATGAAATCTCACGCGTTTATCCGGGCAACCGGATGGTCAATACGCACCTTTGCACGGTTAAGCTGTCGCGGCGTGTGTTTCCGGGTTTAACTAACTACCGCCTTGACACAGTGGCCAACCATTTCTCGATCCCAATCTTTCACCGGCATCGGGCTGGCAGCGACGCGCTCGCCACTGCCGAAGTTTTTCTACACCTGCTCACCCGATTGGGAGAACAAGGCGTCAAAGATCTTGCGAGCGCACGAAACTTTCAGTTCCTCAAACCCAAAACCGCAGATTCCATCGAGGCCGCGCGGCTCCTGCCCTTAGTTCCCGGCTTCTAGACCTGCTTCAGCTCTGGAATCCGATCTTCGTTTCCACAAACCGCGGGTCAGAAATCCAGCAATAATAATCACTGCAAGGCCGAGCCCGATCCAGGGGTAGTACTTTGCCAGAAACACCTTTGCCTGAGCGCCGTAGCGAACTGCGAAATAGCCTTCCAATAAGAAACGAAAACCACGCCCTACCACAATGGCCACCAAAAACCGTGTCAGGCTGAACCGAAACACTCCGGCCGTGATCACAAATAATTTGAAGGGGAACGGCGGAGGCAAAAGCGATGCGACGAGTACGGAGAGCACATCGTAACGATCTATTAGCTCTTTGACGCGCTTCTGTTTCGATTCCGAAAACCTGGCGAGCGCTCGCCCACCCGCGCGATGTGACGCGTAATAGAGAATCCAACAACCAAGCGTCGATCCGGCGGTGGCGACTATTGCGTAAAAAACCATCCAACGCGGATGCGCTGCCGTTAGCAGCAGCATCAACGCATCCGCGCTACTCGGTAACGGAACAAAGCTTGAATCAAGGACAGCAACCGCGAATAATCCAAACGGGCCAAAAGCGATGAGATAGTCTGACAGACGCGAAAGGCTGTTGATGAATCTATCGAGCAGTAGTTTCAACTAGAAGTCCTTACCTGAGGGAACCTTTCGGCGTCGATTGGCCACGATATAAATCAGCACACCAATCAGAATCACGGCTCCCCCTATGCTGAGAATGACCAGGCCATTGTCTTTCATAAACAATAGCACGCGCCGGCCATAAAAAACTGCGAGGATTCCTTCCACGTAATAGCGAAACGACCTCGCCAACATCACGGTGGTCAAAAACTTCCAGCGCGGGTATTCCAATGTGCCGGCAGTAGCAACGAAGACTTTAAAGGGCAGTGGAGGCGGAAGTATCGCCGGGATAGCGATAGCCAGAAAGCCGAACCGCGCGTAGGCTCGTTCCACGCGCTGAATGCTTTCTGGCTTAAACCGTTTGCGTAAGAGAACCTGGCCACCCCGTCGCATTATCGAATAGAGCAACCAGCATCCGAGGACGGAGCCGACGGCAGCAAAAAGCGGGAAGTAAAAGACGGCGGAGGGATATTTGTAACAACGCCCCACCACCAGATAATCGTTAATTTCCGGCAGGGATAACAGCGACGAATCAAGGGCGCCAATAAGAACCATCGCCGGCGCCGCAATGTAAAGCGGCACGCTGATTACATACTCTTCCAACCAGCGTCCAATAGATTCCAACCAATCCATATCTACTGGGCGGGAATGAAGACAGGCGGCGTGTCGTAGGTAACCCCGATGGTAAGACCGGAGTTCGGAGTGAAGTTTGTCAGGCCCTTAATACCTGCAAAATCGAAACGCAAACTCGAGGCGCGGATCTGCATTCCCAAACGGGCCTCTGATTGAGATTCGGTACCCAGCGGGCCGCTGCCCGGGCGTGTGTTCACCCGCCCGTTGACCTCGCCGGCCAAACCGAATTGCCGGTTGAGGCGGAATATCCCGGCCATTCCGTAGGTAACGACATCATTTTGGGAAAAGAGGGTTGTCGGCGCCGTTAAAATTGCAATACCCAGGTTGCCGAAGGTATTGAAGCGTCCCTGGTGCCCAAACTTCTTGCCGATCAGGATGGAACCGAACGCGTTAGTCTGATTGAGACCGATTCCTCGCGCCTGATTTGAATTCGGCAACTGTACGCCAAAACGAAAACCCAGTGAAGGTCCGCGGCTCGTCTCAGCGCGTAGTTTAAATTTTGTGGCCAGGATAAAGTCGCCGGTGTCATTAGCCGAATTCGCCCCTGGTACTAGTTCCAACGGGATCGCCGAAGTATTTCTTGAATTGATATTTAGAAAATTCTGCGCAACACCTTCGATCTGAAACTCGACGTTGGGCGCGACACCGATATTGATCCCGATCACACCTACGCGCGTTAAATCTCCGGTCAGGCCTGATGCCGGAAACTTCGCGCCTTGGAGAAAATCTATCCCCGCCTCAATCCTTATTGTACCGGGAGGAATGATGTCGACATCTTCCGTAAGCAGAGGGCGTTGCTGTGCGTCGCCATTAATCGCAAAAACGACCAGGAATCCTACCAAGAGCAAACCACGCAAAAGAGTTTGTGATCCGGTTGACATTGGGGTGGATTGTAATGGCTGAACTAGCGCAGGGTCAACGTAATATTAGAACCCGGAGGTGGGTTAGGTTGCTTTTTGTAACTATCTCAGTCACACCGTGGCTTTTAGCCCGGTGTCAAAGCGAGCTCCGATACGAACCGTTTCTAACGGTTTTCCGACCGTTAAAACGGTTAGGAAAATCGGGGGCAACTCTCTGACACCGGGCTAAAGCCGCGCTGTGAATGAGAGCATGCAAACGAACTAAGATTAAAAGCGCTTGGTGTAATTTTATAAGGGTTCGCGGATCTCATCCCCAAAACCTTACGCAGATGAGCTGGAGGCTCTGTGCTAGTATCCAACGAGCCTTTATACTTTAAGACGAGGTTCAGTTCACAATGCGTCGTGGGATCACTACCTTTACACTGGCCCTAATTTTTCTTTACTCAGCGATCGTCTACCTCCCGCCTGCTTCAGCCCAACAAACCGGCACTACAGAATCACAAACAGTTCCGATACCGGGTCTACGCGAACGCGTAGTCGTGAGACGCGATGAACGCGGCATTCCCTACATTACTGCAAATAACGATGACGACCTCTACTTCGCGCAAGGTTATGCGACCGCTGCCGATCGGCTGTGGCAAATGGATTTGCTACGCCGTACCGCGCGCGGCGAGCTCGCCGAGATATTTGGGAACACCGCGCTTGAGGAAGACAAGCGCCATCGGACTTTTGGATTCACTCACACCGCCGACGCAGAGGTGGCCCAGGCCACTTCGGCAGCACGCACAACCCTGGAGGCCTACGCGCGGGGAGTTAATGCCTATATCGGCGGTCTCGAGGCCCAGAGCCTGCCGCCAGAATTTCAGATACTTCAGTATCAGCCGCGGCCGTGGACGCCGTCCGATTCGCTCGTCTTGGTGAAACTATTCTTCGAGTCGCTCTCCTCCACGTGGGGGCTCGACATCATGCGCGAAGCCTTCGCCGATCTACCCGCGGAAAAGCGCGCTGCATTAATGCCCGTGACGTCACCATTGGACGTTCTCGTCATAGGTAAAGACCGTCGAAATACAACAAAGTCGGCTGGCTCACCTCCGGTTTCTGCTCCGCCGGAACGGACCGTCTCAATGGATACGCTTCGCTTCCTGGAGAATGACGAAAAGTGGAGGTCTCGATCTCTTGCCCGCGTAGGTCTCGCGGCCGAGAACCTGGCGGCGAGTAACAACTGGGTCGTTAGTGGCAAGCACACTGCGTCGGGCAAACCGCTGCTGGCAAACGATCCGCATCTCGCCCCTTCCGCGCCACCAATATGGCATCTGGTCCATCTAACCGCGCCCGGAGTTAAAGTAGCCGGGGTCACTGCGCCGGGACTTCCCGGGGTGATAATCGGCCATAACGATCGCATTGCCTGGGGTTTTACGAATGTGGGAACTGATGTCCAGGATCTCTATATTGAGAAATTCGATCCTGGCAATCGTCGACGATATATGACTCCGAGCGGTTGGCGTGATGCGGAGATCCGCCACGAAGCAATCAAGGTACGAAGGGCATTCACGGATTCGGCAACTGACATCGTTACGATTGATGTGACAGTGACGCGTCATGGGCCGATTGTATTGGAGAAGGATGCGAAACGTTATGCGCTCAGATGGACGGCGCTGGATCCGAAATTGAACAATGCCAGTGGTGTGTACGAACTCAACCGCGCCCGTAACTGGCACGAGTTCACGGCTGCCATTCGCGGTTACACACCGCCGATGCAGAACATGGTTTACGCGGACGTTGACGGTAACATCGGATACTACGCGGCGGGAATGGTTCCTATCAGGAAGTCGGGCGACGGCAGCGTGCCCTATGATGGGTCAAAAGATGACGGCGAATGGGTCAGCTTCATACCGTTCGACAAACTTCCGCACGTTTACAACCCGCCGTCCGGCATGGTCGTTACGGCGAATCAACGAATTGTTGGCAGTGAGTACCCATACTTCCTGACCCACTCCTGGGCGCAGCCTTATCGTGCGCGGCGTATTCTCAATCTGTTGCAACAGAAAAGGCGAATGACTGCAAACGACTTCAGAGCAATCCTGGGAGATACATATTCAATTGCTGCGGCAACTTTCGCGCGTGAAGCTGCGAAAAGTCTTAAAGGACACCCTGCCTCACAGAGCAATAAAAAACTGCGTGAGTCTGTCGCCGCCTTCGAGGGGTGGGACGGGCATCTGAACGCGGAAGCGCGCGCGGCGCCCCTCGTGGCTCAGATGCGCCTGGCGTTCCGTTCAAAGATCGTCAATGGTGCACTGGGTGAGGAGCGGCCACGTCTGTTTGCCTGGTCAAACTTCGACACTACTCTCGATCGAATAATCACCACTCAACCGATCGATTGGTTGCCATCAGGTTTTAAGAGTTACGCGGATCTCTATCTTGCCTGTTACGAAGAGGGCCGACAGACGCTCACGAAGAGCCTGGGTGCCGATGAAACCAAATGGAGCTGGGGCGAGATGGTGAAGGCGCGCTTCCCTCACCCACTCGCCGTGGCACCACTCGTGGGGCTTCAGTTCACTGTTCCGCCGGTCCCTCAGAATGGAACAGGAGGACTGGCCGGGGCCACCGTCAACGTTGGCTCGGCCGTGTCGATGCGTTTGATAGCCGACCCAAGCAATTGGGACATGAGTCAACACGGCATCTCGCTTGGTCAATCAGGGATTCCTACCAGTCGCCACTGGACTGATCAGCTTGCTGATTGGCGCGCCGTCACGCCACGGGCATTTCCGTTCACCGACGCGGCAGTTGAAAAGGCAACCAATCGAACGGTCCTGCTGCAGCCGAAGTAATGCCAAGATTCCGCGCCCGCTGGGTGGACTCAACCAGCGCCAGAGGTGCGGCAGAAGGGGCAAGCGCGTTGGCGCGCAGCCCCTGGTTTACAATTAACAACACGACCCGCCCTGAAAGGGCGTAAAGAACTTCGCAAGAGCTGGATCTCTGGAGATGTTGAAACCGTAGCGCGACCGAACGACGAGCGCGATGTGTGGCGATGACCTATTGCGCCCTTTCAGGGCGCGGTTGTGTTTGACGGACTTGATCCAGGGGCTGCGCGCAAAGCCGCTTGCCACATGGCTACCTTCTGCCGCGCCTCCGGCGCTAGTTGAGATCAATCATTAACGATTTTATTTGGTGGTCCCGTTCGCAATTTATCTTTACGACGCGTGGCCCTTCTTTGGGCGAGATTTTGGAGCGGCAATGAACTGACCTTTCCCGTTTCAACTGCCTAAAGCGGGCCTCGTGTCTGGTTCCCGGTCTTTCATAGCGATTCTGCCAATCGATTTAACCATAACGCCCATTCGCACGTGGTCTAAAGGGCTATCGAATCGGCCCATGACATTTCTCCTTCCTTTTGCCTGCTTGTCAGAACGGCGCGCGGTAGCGACCTGGTTTGAACGTATGCGAGCTTATCAGAACGGCGAGCGGTAGCGACCGGGTTGTTTGCGCATGTTTGGACTGGGTCGCTACCGCTCGCCGTTCTGACAGCGATGCCAAGGCAGGAATAAGGTACTGCCCTCGAGTCACATGTCCACTCTAACTAGAGATTTGCGGAGCCACATATCGGACGAATTTTAGCTCCGCAAGTTTCTGCAGGTTTTCAATCGGCAACCGGCCGATGACCAACTTAGCGCTCTTGGGATCGAGAATGACTTCGAAGCCAAGCTCTTTGAGTTTGGCTAGCGCCTCCGGTGTTTTGTCAGTGAGCCAGATTTGTATCTCAGCCTTTTCTCCACGAATAAACTTCATCTCATCAGCTCCGGGTGTCGCTTTGGTCTTCAATCGTTCGACGACACCGAGAATTGATGGATGCAGCTTCGTGAAAAGGAGCTGCCGCTTTTCCTCATCAGGAGACAGCTTCGCTCGGTCGAGTGCATCGGCGTCTGAGACAGTCATCTGAGCAGGCATAGGACTAGCTGCAGCTATCCCACCGCCTCGGCCGGCGCCAACTCCAACTCCCCCGCCACCTCCTCCGCCGACGCTGCCACCCCGCTCATCCTTCGACTTCGCCGCCGACACTGAGCCTACAGGTCTACCGGAGAAGACCCTAGTGCCGCTAGAGGTGGTCAACGCGAAGTTCTGCATTGTTCGTGAAGCGCGAGACTGCGCTCTTTCGCCTTCTTCGCCAAAGACACCCGCCCGGCTCACACCATCAGGCACTTCCACCGGCACATCGATCCGCCGTGGCGTGCCACCGTCCGTCACTATCATCTCTTCGACGGCGACGAACGAAGTGAATTGCGTCATCAGGCGATATTCGAGTCCAAGATTGGTAATGGTGTCCTTCAGGTCTGGGCGCATTGTGCCGCGTTGCAGGCCGTTGAAGTCCTGACCCATCAAGTCGTCTATGCGCGCTCGCGCCCAGAGTGGAGCCAACACGTCGTGTTGAGTTTTCGCTTCCGGAAAAGCGACGGAAATATCCCGCACAAACTCACGTCCCGACATTTTGCCCTTCAGCCGGATCACCCCACTTCCGGCTGACGTGTAGCGACCTGTCAGGATCACCGGCTTGGCGCCAAAGAGATCCGGAATACGTTGTGGGTATACATCCGCAACCGGAAGTCCATTCCATTCGACCGAGATATCTGTAAGCAAGGGGTTGCGAACCCGCTCATGAAAGCGGCGCGCTGCCGCCGAACCATCATCACTGAGCGCGACATACTCCACTTCCCCACGTCCCTGCTCCGCCATCTTGTCTAACAGAAACCGATTCACCGAGTTTCCGATGCCGAAGGCAAATACCCGGGCGTTCGGATGGTTCCGCACCTCGGCGATTATTTCCATATCGTTTCCGATGTAACCGTCAGTCATGAAACAGACAATGCGCACATGGCCCTGAGCGTCCGAAGGATCCAGCGCGGTCTTGATTGCTTTCATCATCTCAGTTCCACCCCCGCCGGAACGCGACGCGAGAAAGGACTGGGCCTTCTGCAGATTCTCCCTGGTCGCCGGCACTGGTGCGGGAAAAAGAATATGCGTGTCGCCCGCGAAAGTGATCAGATTGAACGTGTCGGCGGGATAGAGGCTATCGAGCGCGAGCTTCATCGTTTCCTTGGCCTTTTCAATGGGAAAGCCACTCATGGAACCAGATGTGTCGATCACGAAAACCAATTCCTTCGGCGTCACATCCGTCACAGTCACTCGGTCGGGTGGCTGCAAAATCAAAGTAAAGAAGCCACCTCTTTCCGAGCGATGGGTCAACAAAGCGTCGGAGATACTCTTCCCCGCCACGTCGTAACGGAGAATGAAATCCTTGTTCGGAATCACTGAGCTGTTTTTCAGCCGCACGTGAGCCTGGGCCACGCCGGGTCGTTGCATGTCGATGGCGTGCGACCCGGAACTGACGTTCTCGATTGCCACTCCGGCATCCAGCGCGACCTCCAACGAAATGTCATGGCCCACCCGCATGCCTTTTGCCACCGGCCTGGGAGTGATACGCGATGCATCGGGAACGCTATCAGTGTCTGGCGCGAATCCGTTGCCACCGCTTACCGGAGACGCCGTGGCGTTACCGGGTATATACCGAGGTCCCACCACCATGGGATAGACAAACTCGTACGAACCATCTTCGTACTTTAAGGTCTCGACATAACTGATCGTAATTTTTATATGCTCGCCCGGCATGATGTTGGCAACCGACTGTGTGAAAATATTCGGCCGCTCCTGGTCCAGCAGACTGGCCACTTTGCCCCCAGTCTTCGCCGCTTCATAAACGGCCTGGGCTTCCTCGCGACGCAGCACGCGACCGCGCACCGTGCGATCGCCCACCAGCATTGTCATGTCGTCGACGGCGGCATTCTGAGGAAGGGGAAATGTGTAGACCGCCTCAATCTTTTCTTTGAAGGGGTTCTCGAATTCCTGCGTGACTACTACTCGCGAGACGAAGCCACTGATTTCAGCTTTCACACTCGTATGTTTGAGCGGGCAGATGGCTTTGGGGTTTCCGGTCGCATCAAGCACCTGAAGCGCACCCTGCGTTTCGGATTCCTGCGCGGCGGTGACTGTTACCTGAGAACTTCTCAATGTGGCGAACGCCAGGATTGTGGCGGCTGAGATCGCCAGCACGGGGAGTAGTTTGAAAAAGAAATTTCGTTGCATAGTCTCCTCCTAAACACACTTCTAGAGAGCACGTCGCAGTTGGTTTGCGGCGTGAAGGTTGAACGGTCCCAAGGTTGAACGGTCCCGAGGTTTAGATACCGAACCTCAGCCTCTGTTCCCGATTGTCCTGGGGATAGAACGCGGAAAGAGGGAGAGCTTGCGTTGCTACCTCGATTGATACCGCCGGTTGCTCCGGCGATGGTTCAACAAATGGTTGTTGATCCCGGAATCCTGGAATCCCCATGCGATAGCTGAGTCAGCGACCGCAGCGAGCGGGTCAGTAACCCGACCGCGGAGGAGAGTCCGTTTTCATCTCTATTTTCATAATTTTTCATTGGTCATTTTTCTGTTCGCATTTCGTGGTGCTTCGGGTTGTTTCGTGGATCGTTTTGCTTGGCCCAGACATAAGAACGATCCACGAAACTACACGAACATTCACGAATAAGAAGTTAGCAATTCCCGAATCCCAAATGAAAAATGAACCTCCATAACAGTTGGACTACTATCCCCCGGCGAGGCAGCTCGACAGCTACTGCGGAATCGGATCACTTTCTATTGCTCTAATTCTTATTACCGGATGATGGTGAAAAGATACGGCGCAGCAAGAATGCTAGAGTGCGTTGATGCTGCCGCCTCGAACTAGCAAGTTGAGATCGAGAGCGCGAACGGTAGAAGTTATGAGAAGACCCAAGAGAGGCCTACGGTAATTTGCCGGTCGGGAAGGCGGACCCTGTCCCCGCTCTTACGCTGAGTAGCTTTCAAGCCTGAGGCGGGACAGGGTCCGCCTTCCTGACATGCGAATTAGCGGGGCCTGAGCCGTCCTTTTGAGGATCCCATTTCTGTCGTAACCTATTGGACCATGTTGGAAGAAAGGATTTCGCCTCAGGTCCAGGACGAGGCCGTCGAGGTCGTCGACTCAATCGAGACAACCTGCTGCGTGGTCGGCGCAGGCCCCGGCGGAGCAATCTTGGCACTACTGCTGGCACGTCAGGGAATTCCGGTCATCCTGCTCGAGGCCCACGACGACTTCGATCGAGACTTTCGGGGAGACACCATTCATCCATCCGTTCTTCACCTCATGGACGAACTGGGTCTGGCCGAACGTCTGCTGCAACTGCGTCACAGCAAACTTCACACGGCCACCATCTCAACACCTGACGGCCCGATTACCGTCGCAGACTTTAGACGGGTGGATAAGAAGTTCCCTTACATCATGATGGTTCCCCAAGCACACTTTCTCGAGTTCATCACCAATGAAACAACGCAGTATCCCAGCTTTCGCTTGCTCATGGGCGCGAGCGTTCAGGAGTTAATCGAGAAGGACGGATTCGTACGCGGCGTGCGTTATCGCGCAGATGATGGCTGGCACGAAGTCCGCTCCGCGCTTACTATCGGAGCGGACGGTCGATCTTCGCGAATCAGAAAACTTGCGGGATTTAAGCCGGTCAAGACTTCACCTCCAATGGACATCCTCTGGTTTCGCATGCCCCGCAAGCCTGAGGACCCCGAAGGTGTACTCGGATACTTAGGACGCGGTCACGGTTTGGTTTTGTTTGATCGTCTAAAGGAGTGGCAGACCGGTTTCATAATCATCAAGGGCAGCTACAGCCAGATTCGCGCGGCCGGTCTGGAAGCACTTCGAAAAGAGATTGCCGCACTGTTGACGGCGTTCCCTGACCGCATTGAGCATTTGCAGGACTGGAAACAGGTCTCGGTCCTTTCTGTCGAGTCGAGCCGTGTGCGGACCTGGTACAAGCCGGGCTTGTTGTTAATCGGGGATGCGGCACACGTGATGTCGCCAGTGGGTGGCGTGGGAATCAACTACGCGATACAGGACGCCGTAGTGGCGGCGAATGTGCTGACTGCGCCGCTAAGAGCCGGGCGGGTGACGACTGGCGCTCTGGCGGAAGTTCAAAAGCAGCGGGAGTTTCCGACGAGCGTCATCCAGTGGATCCAGGCACAGGGACAGAAACGAGTTATTACTGCCGCGCTAAGATCTAATCAACCACTTCGCGTTCCGTGGTTCGTTCGGCTCTTGTTGCGCGCACCATTCATCGGTGATTTACCGGCGCGAGTTCTCGCTCATGGCATTAAGACTGTTCACATTTCCCATCCGTAACGAGAGTTCGCGTTTGACACTCTTCGAATGGGTACGGTAATTTAAGCCACTCACTGTAAGCTAACAGCCTATCGCGTCCCGTTCGTCTAGTGGCCTAGGACACCGCCCTTTCACGGCGGCGACACGGGTTCGACTCCCGTACGGGACGCCAATTACTTCAATCACTTACGAGCGCTTACCATTTCGCCGCGCGTCCAGAAACGTCCATTAACCTAACGTACTGCCCTGCGAATGCCCGGATGCAGCATCTCAACAACCTTGCTCTGCGCGTTGCGCTTCTCATCCGACACAGCCTGGACGTAGGTGTCCAT